>NZ_PYAC01000005.1:0-196425 GCF_003264475.1 Micromonospora noduli
GGCGGTGACGCGGCGGCCGGGCCGGTCGGCGGTGAGGTGGCGGCCGGGGTGCTCGGCGGTGACGCGGCGGCCGGGCCGGTCGGCGGCGGCCAACTCGGCTGCGCCGGTGCCCAACCGGACCCCGCGCCGGACGGGCCGCTTGGCCCCCACCCCCCGGGCGCCGGGACGGCGCCGGTGAGCGACGGGTAGTCCGACGGCGAAGGCGGCGACTGGGCCGCAGCGCCGGGCTGGCCGGGAACCGGCGGTCGCCCGATCGGCGGCGCGGCCACCGGTGGCGTGACCGGTGGTGTGACCGACGACGGCCCACCCCGCTGCTCGGCGACCGCAGCCCACGGCGGCACCGCGCCCCGGTCGCCCGGATCCGGCGGCCAGAGTGGTTCGACGTCCCGCTCCGGCACCGGCTGCTGGCCGGGCACCTGCGCCCGGTCGGCGTTCTCGTCCATTACGGCCCTCCCCAGTCCTCCTGCGAGGATAGGCCCAATCGCCCAGCAGGGCCGATCGGCGCAGGCAGGTCGGCCGGTCGGTGCCGGTCCAGGTCAGATCGACCAGACCGCCCAGGCGCCCGGCTCGACCCACCAGGAACGCTTACGGGTCAGCTCGCCCTCGACACCATCGTCGAGGTACGGCACCTTGCCCTCCCTGGGCAGCACCGACACCGCCCGCCCACGGGCCCGCCGAACTTCGAGGCGTACCCGCTTGCGCCCCCACGCCGAGCGGACGACCACCGGCACGGCCACCGCGACCTCGACCTGGCCGTCGCCCGGGTCCGGCGCGGTCAGCAGCGTCACGTCGTTGAGCGTCGCGTACCCGCCGGCGTTGCCGACCGCGCAGGCCAGCAGCGGTTCCGTACCGTCGGTGAGGATGGTGTCGTCGACCTCCACCCGGGCGCGCCAGTGCAGCGGCCGGCCGGCGTCGTCGGCAGCGCCGAGGAGCGCGCCGTCCAGGGTCACCGAGCCGCCGTCGTTGCGCAGCAGGTCCAGCCGGCGCGGCGTGCCGTCCAGCACCGCGGCGGCCACCGCCGCCGGGTCACGGGGCAGCCCGAGCTGCGCGGCCAGGTCCCGGTGGGTGCCGCCACGGGCCGGGTCGAGCGGGAGTACGGCCACCGGCGGCAGGTCGGGCAGGGTCCGGTTGCCGGGCAGATCCGCCGGGCGCTTGCTCGGCGCCGGGGCGTACCGCTTGACCAGTCGGCGCAGCACGGCGCGTAACTGCCCGTCGCTGGCCGTGGCGACGATCAGCCGGGTCTTGCTGTCCGGGTCCGGCCAGGTGAGGCCATCCGGGCGGGCCGGGCCGTCGAGCCGGGCCAGCACCGCGTCGATTTCCGCGTCGGAGCGGGCGGTGACCGTCTCCACCCGGGCGCCCCGGGCGTTCAGCGCGTCGGCGCAAGCCAGCACCGGCACCCGTGGCCGTTCCGTCGCGCACTGCTCGATGTCGGTCTGGCCGCTGCTGGCCTGATCGGTGTTGGCCTGGCCGGAGTCGGTCTGGCTGCTGCTGGCCTGGTCGGTGTTGGCCTGGCCGGAGTCGGTCTGGCTCGTCGGGACGGTGTCGGCCCCGGTCGCGCCGCCGCAGCAGGCTCCACCGCTGCCACAGCCCCCGGGAGCGTCCCGCTCCGAACCGAGGGTGAGCAGCACCACGTCGTACACGGAAGGAGCCTCCTGCCTCTCGACGCGACCCCTGCCGGCCACGCCGTCACTACTTGTTAACCTGACACCCCGGGCTCGCCGAGCGGTCGCCACCTGGCACCCGAGCCTTCTGGAGGCGGAAAAGATGCCAGCGATCGTGCTCATCGGCGCTCAGTGGGGCGACGAGGGCAAGGGCAAGGTTACCGACCTGCTGGGTGAGCGGGTCGACTACGTCGTGCGCTACTCCGGCGGCAACAACGCCGGGCACACGGTGATCACCCCGGACGGCCAGAAGTACGCGCTGCACCTGATGCCGTCCGGCGCGCTCTCGCCGGACGCGATGATCGTCATCGGCAACGGTGTGGTGGTCGACCCGAAGGTGCTGCTCGCCGAGATCGACGGCCTGGCGGAGCGCGGCGTCGACGTGTCCCGGTTGCGGATCTCCGGTGACGCGCACCTGATCATGCCGCACCACCGGGCGCTGGACCGGGTCATCGAGCGCTACCTCGGCTCGTCCCGGATCGGCACCACCGGCCGCGGCATCGGCCCCGCGTACGGCGACAAGGTCGCTCGGATCGGCATCCGCCTCCAGGACCTGCTCGACCCGGGCATCCTGCGCAAGAAGCTGGAACTCGCGCTGCGCGAGAAGAACCAGATCCTGTTCAAGGTCTACAACCGCAAGGCGATCGACCTTGAGGCGACCGTCGAGGAGTACCTGGCGTACGCGGAGCGGCTCAAGCCGTACATCGCGGAGACCCGGGCGATGCTCTGGGACGCCCTGGACCGGGGCGAGACGGTGCTGCTGGAAGGCGCCCAGGCCACCATGCTCGACATGGACCACGGCACCTACCCCTTCGTGACCTCGTCCAACCCGACCGCCGGTGGTGCCTGCGTCGGCGCGGGCATCCCGCCGACCGCGATCACCAAGGTCATCGCGGTGAGCAAGGCGTACACCACCCGGGTGGGTGCCGGGCCGTTCCCGACCGAGTTGTTCGACGCCAACGGTGACCACCTGCGCAAGATCGGCGCGGAGTACGGCACCACCACCGGGCGGGAGCGCCGGTGCGGGTGGTTCGACGCGGTCGTCGCCCGGTACGCCTGCCGCCTCAACGGCGTCACCGATCTGGTCATCACCAAGCTGGACGTGCTCACCGGCCTGCCCAAGGTGCCGATCTGCGTCGGCTACGAGATCAACGGCGTCCGGGTCGACGACATGCCGATGAGCCAGACGGACTTCCACCACGCCAAGCCCGTCTTCGAGGAACTCGACGGCTGGTGGGAGGACATCACCAAGGCCCGCACCATCGACGACCTCCCGGAGAACGCCCGCCGCTACATCGCGAGGGTCGAAGAACTCTGCAACACGAGGGTGAGCGTCGTAGGCGTAGGCCCAGGCCGAGAAGAAAACGTAGTCCTCCACCCCCTCCTCCCCTAACCCCCACCCGATCACTGCGGTGATCATGGGGTTAACGGGCTATTCGATCTACCAGAGTCCCGTTAACCCCATGATCATTGAGATGGTGGGCACCATTGTCCACAGGGTTATCCACAGGGCTGGTGGTTGGCTGGTGGAGCGGTCAGCGTGGGCTGTGTGGATCGCGCAGAGTTTGTTCGCTCGGTTGCTGCCACGCAGGATGGCCTGATCACCCGAGCGCAAGCGCTTGGAGCCGGCTTCAGCCGGCACGAAATCGACCATCTGGTAGCTGTTGGTCGTTGGCGAGCACTTGCACGAGCGGTCTATCTGACGCGCGGCCCGTACGGTGACCCACCTGCTCGTCGGTGTCGCATTCGTGCTGCCGTTCTCTCGCTAGGCCCGGCGGCTCATGCGGTGTTCGGCACCGCGGCCGAGTTGTACGGCATCGCCGGACTGCCGCGTCGGGACGAGATCCATGTGGCGCTGCCGGGCAGGGCGGCAAAGCTGGCGCGGGTGTCGGACCCCGCAATCGTGCTGCACCAGATCGAACACCCTCTGGGCGCGGTGGCGCGGGTGAACGGGATCGCGGCTACGGAGCCACGGCTGACCGTTTCCGAGATCATCCTGCGGGAGTGCCGGTACGCGGCGGTCGCGGTGCTCGATTCCGCCCTCAATCGGGGACTACTCACACCCGAATGCCTAGCAACCATTCCAGCCCTGATTCGAGGCCGACGTGGTGCGGTCGCAGCACGCGGTTACCTCGCTGAGGCGGATGGCCGGGCACAGTCGCCACTGGAGACTCGCTCTCGACTGCGATGCGTTGACGGGGGAGTTCCGCCGGACACGCTGCAGTTGGAAGTGCGCGACGATGACGGCTATCTGCTCGGCATTGGCGACCTGGGCTGGCGCGGCCCAAGGCTGATCGCCGAAGCGGACGGCCGAGACGCGCATGGCACCCCGGAGGCCGCCTACGCCGACCGCCGTCGCCAGAACCGCCTGGTCAACGCCGGCTGGACCATCCTCCGTTTCACCTGGCAGGACACCCTCCAACCCACCTACATCCCCCACACCGTCCGCCAAGCGATCGCAGCCCTTCGCACCCGTTGATCATGAGGTTGACTGGCCAGTGGATCACCAGATGGCCCGTCAACCTCATGATCAACAGGGTGGGGGAGGGGGACAGTAGGATCTCGGGCGTGCGGGTTCTTTTGGTGGGTGGTGGTGGGCGGGAGCACGCGCTTGCGCTTGGCCTGGTGGCGGATTCGGGTGTTTCCGCGCTGATTGCGGCACCGGGTAATCCGGGGATCGCTGGCGTGGCTGAGCTGCGAGCGGTCACTCCGACGGATCCGGCCGCGGTGGCGGCGTTGGCCGTGGAGGTGGCGGCTGACCTGGTGGTGGTCGGGCCCGAGGCGCCGCTGGTCGCCGGGGTCGCCGATGCGGTACGAGCCAAGGGCATCGCCGTGTTCGGTCCATCCGGTGCGGCCGCCCAACTGGAGGGCTCCAAGGCGTTCGCCAAGGACGTGATGACCGCCGCCGGCGTGCCGACCGCACGGGCGTACGTCTGCGCGGACGAGGAGAGCACCGCTCGGGCGCTGGACGAGTTCGGCGCGCCGTACGTGGTGAAGGACGACGGGCTCGCCGCCGGCAAGGGCGTGGTCGTGACCGACGACCGGGCCGCCGCGTTGGCGCACGCCAACGAGTGTGGACGTGTCGTGGTCGAGGAGTTCCTCGACGGCCCGGAGGTCAGCCTCTTCGTGGTCACCGACGGCGAGGCGGCGTTGCCGCTGGTGCCGGCACAGGACTTCAAGCGGCTCGGTGACGGCGACACCGGGCCGAACACCGGTGGCATGGGGGCGTACGCGCCGCTGGCCTGGGCCCCGTCCGGCCTGGTCGACGACGTGATGCGCGATGTGGTCCACCCGACGCTGGCGGAGATGCGTCGCCGGGGCACGCCGTTCGCCGGCCTGCTCTACGTGGGGCTCGCGATCACCGCCGCCGGCCCTCGGGTGATCGAGTTCAATGCGCGCTTCGGTGACCCGGAGACCCAGGTGGTGCTCGCGCTGCTGGAGACCCCGCTGGGTGGGTTGCTGCACGCGGCGGCCACCGGCACGTTGGCCGAGCACCCGCCGCTGCAATGGCGGGACGGCAGCGCCGTGACCGTGGTGCTTGCCTCGGCGGGTTATCCGGCCGCGCCGCGCACCGGCGACGTGATCACCGGTGCGGACCGTCCGGGCATCATCCACGCGGGCACCGCCCGCCGGGCCAGCGACGGCGCGTTGCTCTCCGCCGGCGGCCGGGTCCTCTGCGGTACGGCCACCGGCGCCGACCTGGCTGCCGCGCGGGACGCCGCGTACGCGCTGGTGGACGGGGTAGAGCTGGCCGGCTCGCAGCACCGCACCGACATCGCCGCCGCCGCAATCGAGGATCGGATCACGATTCCCGGCTGAACCCGGGCAACCTCGGCCCGCCTCGTCTCCGTTTGCTCAGTGAGACGAGGGGGTGGCGGCGGATGCCGGTTGATGTCGAGGGCTACCGCGACTACGTCGGCGCGCGGCTGGAGTCGTTGCGCCGCACGGCGTACCTGTTGTGCGGCGACTGGCACACGGCCGACGATCTGGTGTCGACGGCCCTGGTCAAGCTGCTCAGGCATTGGCCGAGGGTGTCCGCCATGGACAACCCGGACGCGTACGTCCGGCGGACCCTGTTGCGGGTCTGGCTGGACGAGCGGCGCCGGCCGTGGCGACGTGAGGCCGCCTGGGCCGAGGTGCCGGAACAGGCGGCTGCGGCCGGCGGCACGGACGGCGCTGCCGACCGACTGACCATCCTCGCTCTGCTGGCCGAGCTGCCTCCGCGTCGTCGGGCGGTCCTGGTACTGCGCTATTTCTGTGACCTGTCCGTCGAGGAGACCGCCCGCGAGTTGGGTTGCACCGCCGGCACCGTGAAGAGCCAGTCGGCTCGCGCGATCGAGGCGCTGCGTGGTCGCCTCGTCGACGTGCCGACTCGAGTCGAGGAGGTACGGACCGATGGATGAGCTGACGGAGCATTTCCGGGACGCCGTGGCCGGGTCGCCGCCGAGCCGGATCGATCTGGACGGGTTGATCGCCGCCGACCGGCAGCGCCGTCGACACCGAGCGTGGACGTTGGCCGGCACCGGGGTGGCCGCGGCCGTCGCGGCCGTCGCGGTGCCGACCCTGGTAGCCGCACCGGGACCGGGCGGGATGGCCCTGCCGCCGATGAGTTCCGAGTCAGGTGACGGGTCGCTCTGCGCGGCACCGATCCCGTCGCCCAGCGGGCCGGAGCCATCGTTGCAGACGTACGACACGGTGCGCGCACGTCCGACGGAGTCCTCGGAGGCGGGCGTGCCTCGGCTGACTGCGGCGCTGCGGGCGGCGCTGGCCACCACCGTGCCCACGAACCTCACGGTGACCGGGACGGTGCCCGAGTGCGATCGGCCGCAGTTCGCGTATCAACCTCCATACCGGCAGTACGAGACGATCGCGACTCTCAGCCGCGACGGGCGGCACAGCCATCTGAAGGTCGCCGTGCACCCCACTGGAGCCGAAGCGCAGGCGGACTGTGTGGGCGCGCCTGACCCTCGCAACTGCGAGGTGCTCGGGCTGGACGACGACGGGAGGGTGATGCTCAGCACCAGTACGGACCCGGCCGGGGGCACTCTGCGCTGGGTGCGGCTCATGCGGGTGGACGGCACGTCGGTGACGGTCAGCGTTGGCAACCTCCTCTACGGGGACCGCGGTCCGGTCGACCGGGCTGCCCGCGAGGCGCTGCTGACCTCGCAGGAGCTCGTCGAACTGGCGCGGGCGCCGGGTCTGACCCTCTATCCGTGAACGGCGGTCAGCCGTAGTAGCGGCGCAGTTCTCGGGTGAGCACCTTGCCGGTGGCGTTGCGGGGCAGGTACTTCACGAAGATCACGTCTCGGGGGACGCTGAACCGGGCCAGGAAGTGCCGGACGTATTCGCGGACCGCCTCGGGGTCGAGGGTCTCGCCGGGGTGCAGGGCGAGGAACGCGGAGAGGCGCTGGCCGTACTCGGGGTCGGGCACGCCGATCACGGCGGCCTCGCGGACCTGTGGCAGTTGCGCGAGCAGGTCCTCCACCTCGGACGGGAAGACGTTCTCGCCCCCAGAGACGATCATGTCGTCGGCCCGGCCGTCGACGAAGAGCAGCCCGTCGGCGTTGAGCCGGCCGAGGTCGCCGGTGTCGAGCAGGCCGTCGTGGGTTTCCCGGCTGGCACCTGAGGTGTAGCCCTCGAAGAGCATCTCGTTGCCGACGAAGATCCGCCCGACCCGTCCGTCCGGTACGGGTTGGCCGTCGTCGTCGAGCAGCTCCAGTCGGGTGCCGTGCGGCGGACGACCAGCGGCGGTGGGTGCCTGACGCAGGTCCTGCGGGCCGGCGATGGAGGCCCAGGAGACCTCGGTGGACCCGTAGAGGTTGTAGAGGACGTCGCCGTAGACGTCCATGAACTTCGGGGCCAGCCCGCCGGGCAGGGCTGAGCCGCTGACCGCGACGACAGTGAGCGGGGGGCGCGGGTCCGGCGGGGGCACCTCCATCAGCCGTTGCACCATCACCGGTACGGCGAAGAGCGCGTCGCACCGGTGCGCGGTCAGGGCGGCGAGCGTGGCGGCCGGGTCGAAGCGGCGGTGCAGCACGATGGTGGCCCGTAGGGCCAGGCAGACCTGGAGAGCGGCGAATCCCCAGGTGTGGAAGATCGGCGCGGCGATCATCACCCGGTCCCGGGCGTGCAGGGGGATGCGGTCGATGATGGACACCAGTGGGCCGAAGCCGCTGGGCGTCGGCCGGCGGGCGCCCTTGGGCGTACCGGTGGTGCCGGAGGTGAGCACGATGATCCGGCCGTCGCGCTCGGGCGGGTGCAGGTCACCCGGCAGTGCCCCGGCCACCAACTCCTCGCGGGCGCGTTCGTCGAGCCGGGGCAGCTCGGCGGGGAGGCCGAGGACCCGCTCGGCGAACTCGTCGTCGTGCACGAGGAGCCGCAGCCGCTGCTCCTCGGCGACGGTGCCCAGCTGGGCGGCGCTGAGCCCGGTGTTGACCAGTACCGCGTCGACGCCGAGCAGGGTGGCGGCGACGATCGTTTCGATCAGCCCGTGGTGGTTGCGGCAGAGCACGCCGATCCGGTCGCCGGCCTGTACGCCGAGCCCGGCCCGCATCGAGCGGGCCATCCGTTCGGCCCGGTCGAGCAGGTCGTGGTAGGTCAGCTCGACGCCGTTCTCGTCGATGACGGCGGGACGGCCCGGGTCCCGGGCGGCTGCTTGGCGTAGCTCGCCCGCCAGGCTCCACCCCCACGTCCGCAACGCGTTGAGCTGCGAGGCGACCCGGACCGGGCTACCGGGGGTGAGCAGCCCGCGACGGGTCAGCGTGGCAACGATGAACGGCAGGTCCATGCCGCAGACCTCCTCGGGGTGGTGCGCGGACGGGGCGGCTGCCGGCCCGTCCATCAGGGCTTCTTTCCTTGATCATGCACTGGGCGCGGCTGAAGGCCCAGTTGACGTCGGCGTGGGGTGACAAAGACGGCACAGATCGTGGAATCCGGGCCACCGTCGGCCCGACCCCGGTCGAGGAGGGGCTGGGCCGACGGCGGTCAGCGGATCTGCATCCCGGAGATCGCCCGGGAGATGACCAGTCGTTGGATTTCCGAGGTGCCCTCGAAGATGGTGTAGATCTTGGCGTCCCGGTACCAGCGCTCGACCGGGTGGTCACGCAGGAAGCCGGCTCCGCCGAGCAGTTGCACTGCCTTCTCGGTGACCGACACGGCCACCTCGCCTGCCTTGAGCTTGGACATCGACCCTTCGCCCGCGGTGAACGGGCGGTTGTTGCGGCCCATCCACGAGGCCCTCCAGACCAGCAGCCGCGCCGCGTCGATCTCCATCCGCATGTCGGCCAGCGCGAACGCGACCGCCTGGTTCTCGATGATCGGGCGTCCGAACTGGACCCGGTCCTTCGCGTAGTCGAGGGCGTACTCATAGGCGGCCCGGGCCACGCCGAGCGCCTGGGCGCCGACTGTGGGCCGGGACAGCTCGAAGGTGCGCATCGCGGCCTGTCCAGTGGCCCGCTGACCGGAGCGGGCCCGGTCCAGGCGTTCCAGCAGGGCGTCCCGTCCGCCGAGCAGGCAGCGGCCGGGTACGCGTACCCCGTCGAGGAAGACGTCGGCGGTGTGTGACGCGCGGAGGCCGAGTTTGCGCAGCTTGCGGGTGGCGGCCAGGCCGGGGGTGCCCGGTGGCACGACGAACGCCGCCTGACCCCGGGAGCCGAGCGCGGGGTCGACGGAGGCGGTGACCACGTGCACTCCGGCGATTCCGCCGTTGGTGGCGTACGCCTTCTGGCCGGTGAGCACCCACTCGTCGGTGGCCTCGTCGTAGACGGCCCGGGTGCGCATCGCGCCGACGTCGGAGCCGGCTTCCGGCTCGCTGGTGCAGAAAGCGGCGACGGCCGGCGAGTCGACGTCGCCGAAGCACTGCGGCACCCATTCGACCATCTGGTCGGGGGTGCCGGCGCCGTAGATGGCGGCGACGGCGAGCGAGGTGCCGAAGATGCTCAGGCCGATGCCGGCGTCACCCCAGAAGAGTTCCTCGCTGGCGATAGGCAGGGAGAGCCCGGTCGGGTCGGCCCAGCAGGTGGCGAGGAACTCGAAGCCGTAGAGGCCGACCTTGGCGGCTTCCTGGATCACCGGCCACGGGGTGTCCTCGCGCTCGTCCCACTCGGCGGCGGCTGGGCGCACGACCTCGGCGGCGAAGCCGTGCACCCAGTCGCGTAGATCCCGCTGTTCCTCGTTCAGGTCGAGCGAGAACTCAGCCATGTCAGGCCTTGGGGATGTCGAACAGGTTGGCGATGTTGGCGGCGAGGCCGAGGTCGCCCTTCGCCTTCAACTTGCCGGTCATGAACATCATCACCGGGTTGGCGCCACCGGAGACGATCTTCAGGAACTCGACCGGGCCCATGGTGAGGCTCAGCTTCGGGTCGTGCTGCGGGGTCTCGTTCACGACGCAGGTGCCGTCGGCGATGACCACCTCGTAGGTGTCGCTGCCGCCGTCGGGGCGACCGGTGATGATCCAGTGGATGACCGCGTTGGTGGAACCGGCCCGGTCCGCGCGGAACAGCGACGGCATCCGGCCGAACACCTCGCCCAGGACCTTGTCGCGCATGTCGCCGGACATCACCTGGGCGATCTTGTCGTCCGGGGTGGACTTGACCAGCTGGGCGAACTCCTTGGGGCCCACGTTGGCGAAGGTGGCCGGGTCGAAGTCAGTCATCAGGTGCGCCTTCCGGAAGATTGGCTACTCGCGCGTAACCCTACGCACGAGTAGGTATGCTCGCAAGGTGTCCAGCGTCCCCGCATTCAAGCGCCTGCCTCGCGCCGTCCGCGAGCAGCAGATGCTCGACGCGGCCGTCAAGGTCTTCTCCCGACGAGGCTTCCACGCCGCCAGCATGGACGAGATCGCCGAGGACGCCGGCATCTCCAAACCCATGGTGTACGCGTACCTCGGCACCAAGGAGGAGCTCTTCGTCGCCTGCCTGCACCGGGAGGGCACCCGGATGATGCAGGCCATCGCCGGGGCGGCGGCCCCCGACCTGCCGGCCGACGAGCGGCTCTGGCGCGGGCTGAGGGCGTTCTTCGGCTTCGTGGGCGCCCACCGGGACGGCTGGGCGGTGCTCTACCGGCAGGCCCGGGGCGAGCAGCCGTTCGCCGGCGAGTTGGCCACCATGCGGGCCCGGCTGGTCGAGGTGGTGGCCGGCATGCTCGACCACGCGCTGCGCGCCGAGGGCCGCGAGATCGCCGCCATCGACCTGGAGGTCGTCGCGTACGCCCTGGTCGGCGCCACCGAGTCGCTGGCCGACTGGCTCGCGGACCACCCGGACGCCGACCCGGAGAAGACGGCCACCCGGATGATGAACGTGGCCTGGCTCGGTGCCGCCCAACTGCTGCACGGCGTCACCTGGCGTCCGCCGGCCGACTGACGGCCCCGGCGGGAAGCGCGTCGGTGCCCGGCTCACCGGCCCGCGCCGTACGGCGGCGGTTGCGGAGCCAGCGCACCAACTCGACGACCACCGTCACCGTCAGGGCGAGGCCCAGACCGAGCAGGAGACCACGCAGCGGGTCCTGCTCGAAGGCCAGCCCGCCGAGGTAGCCGACCAGCGCCGAGTAGAGCCCCCACGAGCCGGCGGCCAGCGCGTCGAAGGCCAGGAACCGTCGCCGTGGATAGCGCACCGCCCCCATGGTGAGGGTGACAGCGGTCCGGCCGCCCGGAATGTAGCGGGCCACGGTGAGGATCAGACCGCCCCGGGTGGCGATCCCCCGACGGGCCCGGTCGATGGCGGCTCGGCGTCGACCGTCGGGCGGCAGCCGGTCGAGCAGCCGGGTGCCGCCACCCCGCCCGATGGCGTACGAGACGTGGTCGCCGACCAGCGCCCCGGCGGCGGCCACCAGGATCACCGCCGGCAGGTACGGCGCTCCGGAGGCCGCGAACACCCCCGCGGTGATCACCGCCGTCTCGCTCGGCACCACCGGGAAGAAGCCGTCGAGCACCGCGATCGCGAAGATCGCCAGGTACACCCAGGGCGAGGACATCGTGTCGTGCAGCAGGTCGAGCAGATCCATGATCCCGATGCTGGTCGGGGCGGCGGCTCCCGACATCGGCCAGTGGTCAGGTGAGCGGCACTACTTAGGTAGCGGCCGGCCCGGACTGTGCATCGGGGTCATCCCCCACCTCACCCGGGTACGGCGCTGCGGGGCGGCCCCATGCGTCGGCTGAGCCCTAGGCTCGCTGCGTGGCCTCCAGCGCCGTCGCCCTCCGGCGGGTCGTCCATCGGTACGCCCCGCCGCTGCTCGCTGTCCTGGTCGCCGCGGCCGTGTGGGCCAGCGCGACCGGTGACATCGGGGTCCGCTCGCCGCTGCCGAGCGTGGTCGTGCTGCTGATCGCACTGGGCTCGGCGTGGGCAGCCGGCACGGTCCGGACCCGCCGCTGGCCGTTGTTCCTGGCCGCGGCGGTCGGCTGGTTGGTGCTCGCCGCTGCGGCCGCCGGGGTGCTGGCCTCGTACCAGGCGGGTCTGCGGTTGCGAGGTCGCCAACTCGCCGGCTACCTCGCCGGGGCGGCAGTGGTGCTGACCGGTGGGGTGCTGGTCGGGCTGGCGGTGGGTGGCGTACGCCGGATCACCACCGCCAGCACCGGCAACGTGCTGCTGCTCGCCGCCTGTCTGGTGGGGCTTCCGTTGGTCTTCGGCCTCTGGGTGCGGGCCCGTCAGGACACGCTCGCCGCTCTGCGGGACCGGGCCGAGCGGCTGGAACGCGAGCAGGAGGCCCGCGCCGACCGGGTCCGTGCCCAGGAGCGGACCCGGATCGCCCGGGAGATGCACGACGTGGTGGCGCATCGGGTCTCGTTGATGGTGGTGCATGCCGGGGCGCTGGAGGTGACCGCCGTGGACCCGGCGACCGTCGAGGCCGCCGCGCTGATCCGGACGACCGGCCGGCAGGCGCTCACCGACCTGCGCGAGGTGCTGGGTGTGCTGCGCCAGGCCGGCCCGGCCGTGACACCGGAGCGGGGGCTCGACACGTTGGACGAGTTGATCGGGGAGTCCCGTGCCGCCGGGCTGCGGGTGTCCCGACAGGACGAGGGTGTGCCGGCGATCCTTCCGGCGACGCTGGGGCGTACCGCGTACCGGGTGGTCCGTGAGGCGTTGACCAACGTGCGCAAGCACGCGGCCGACGCCGAGACGACGGTCTGCCTGCGCTACCTGCCCGACGGGCTGGAGGTGCTGGTCCGCAACGGCCCGTCCGAGGGCGGGTCGACGCTGCCGGGTGCCGGGCAGGGGCTGCTCGGGCTGCGTGAGCGGGTGGAGCTGCTCGGCGGCCGGTTGGAGGCAGCTCCCGTGGACGGCGGCTTCCTGGTCCGGGCCCTGATCCCGCTGGCGGGTGCGGCGTGATCCGGGTGGTGGTGGTCGACGACGAGCAGCTGGTTCGGGCCGGGCTGCGGCTGATCCTTGAGGCGGCGGAGGACATCACTGTCGTCGGTGAGGCAGCGGACGGCGCCGGCGCGCTGGAGCAGGCACAGCGGTTACGCCCCGACGTGGTGCTGCTCGACGTGCGGATGCCGGGCGTCGACGGGCTGACCGTGGCGCCTGACGTGGTCGCCGTCGGCCCAAAGGTGATCATGTTGACCACCTTCGACCTCGACGAGTACGTGCACCGCGCGCTGCGGGCCGGCGCGGTCGGCTTCCTGCTCAAGGACACCCCGCCCCGCGAGTTGGCCGCCGCCGTTCGTACGGTGGCCGCCGGTAACGCCATGCTCGCCCCGACGGTGACCCGGCGCTTGATCAGCTCGTTCGCCGAGCGTGGTCCGGCCCGCCGGGACGCGGCCCGTGAGCGACTCGCACCGCTGACCGAGCGGGAGTTGGCGATCGTCCGGGAGGTGGCGCGCGGGCACGGCAACGCGGAGATCGCCCGGCGGATGACGATGAGCGAGGCCACCGTCAAGGCACACGTCAGCCGGGCACTGGCGAAACTCCACGCGGGCAATCGGGTGCAGCTGGCCATCCTGGTGTACGACGCCGACCTGCTGTGACGGGTGTCAGGTCGACCCGGCCCGATCGGTGGTGGCGGCGGCGCGGCGGCGCGCCCGGTGCCGCAGCCAACGGATGCCCTCGATGCCCAGCGTGACGATCACCGACAGGCCGATCCCGGCGAGGACGCCCTTGACGGGGTGCCGTTCGAAGGCCAGCCCACCGAAGTAGCCGAGCAGCCCGCAGTACAGGGCCCAGGTGACCGTCGCGATCGCGTCGTACAGCAGGAACGACCGGCGGGGATAGCGCACCGCGCCCATGGTGAGGGTGACGGCGGTCCGCCCGCCCGGCAGATACCGGGAGGTGGTCAGGATCAGCCCGCCGCGCCGGTTCAGCGCGCGCCGGGCCCACTCCGAGCTGGCACGTCGGCGGCTGCCATCGGGAAACCCGGCGAGGCGTCTCGCGCCGCCACCGCGCCCGATGGCGTACGAGACGTGGTCACCGGCGCAGGCGCCCAGCGCGGCGGCGACGATCACCGCCGCCAGCTTGGGATTTCCGCTTGTGGAGAGCACGGCGGCGGTGATGACGGCCGCCTCGCCGGGTACGGCCGGAAAGAACGCGTCGACCGCCGTGAGCCCGAAGATCAGCAGGTACACCCACGGTGAGGTGACCAGCTGTCGGAGCAGGTCGAGCGCGGAGTCCATGCCCCCCATGCTCGCCGGGTGCGACCCGCCCGGTGGCCGAAGCCGCTGGATAACCCCACCTCGCCCCGCGCCGATCGTGCACTTTGTGCCCGAACCAAACTCTGCAAGAGCCGCAGAACAGCGACCGAAAGTGCAAGATCGACGCGTTGGGGCGGGGTGGTCAGGCAGTGCGGACCAGGGCCGGTGGGGCGAGCAGCGAGCCGTGTGGGGTCTTGTCGTCGGAGGTGGGGCCTTGCGAGGTGAGCACCACCGGGGTGTCCAACTCCGCGCGTACCGCTGCCGGCCAGTCCTCCCGCGGTTCGTCGTACACCGGGCGGGAACGCAGCAGGCGGGCGGTGAGCGCGGCCTGCCGGCCCAGGTCACCGGGCTGGCCCGGGGTGAGCCGGTCGGTGGTGTCGTAGCGGCGGCAGATCCGCAGGTCGGGGCCGGCCAGGTCGAGGTGGGTCAGGGCCAGGCCGTCGACGCCGCCAGCCGCCGCGAGGGCGTACCGGTGGGCGACCGCGTCGAAGTGACCGAACCGGAACCGGCCCTGCCACGGGTTCGTGGCGTTGTGCGCGTCGGCGAACGACAGGCTGGGGTCCTCGGTCACCAACGGGCCGTGCCCGTGCCGGGTGGTGACCACGCGGAGCACCCCGATCCGGGTCACGTCGCCGGGCCGGCCCGCCTCGGCGAGCAGGCTGTCGACGTTGGCGAACGTGGTGGTGCTCCAGGTGGTGTACGGGTGGAAGCCGTGCCACTCGTCGAGCAGCACCCCCTGCGCGCCCTCGAAGACGCAGGTCCCGGTGCGCAGCGCCCCGGCGAGCCAACTGCCGTCGACGATGGCGACCCGGTCGGCGAACCCGGTGTACGCGGGCAGGCAGTCCTCGATCGGTGGCGCGTCCAGCGGGCCCAGCTCGGCGGTCAGTCGGTCCCGCACCGTGGTCAGCCGGCGGCGCAGCAGCGCTGGGTGGTGGCAGTCGGCGATCCGGGGCGCGTCGTCGGGGTGGGCGAGACCGTACGCGACGGCCTCGCCCACCCCCAGCCCGCAGGAGCCGTGCCGGTCGGCTCCCCGGGCGATCTCGCGGGCCCGGTTGGCGGCCCGGTGGTACGGGGTGGCGAGCAGTGCGTCCCCGTCGACGGTCAGCCGGTCGAGCGCGTCGGGCACCCCGACCGTGGCGAGGTGGTCGGCCTCGGCGGCCAACGCCAGCGGGTCCACCACCACGTGCCGGGACAGGTGCGTTCGCACACCGGGATGGAACGTGCCGGCGCCGAACTGGGCGAACGTGTGGTGCCGCCCGTCGCGCAGCACGACGTTGTGTGCCGCCTGCGCGCCCCCGTTGAAGCGGACCACAGTGTGTACGGGACGGGTGGCGCAGAGCCAGTCCACGACAGTGCCCTTGCCGGCGTCGCCGTAGCCGAGGTCGACCACCGCCACGTGGTTCACAGCCGGGTCACCCCGCTGGCCGTGTCGGTGAACGCCGGCAGCGTCGACACCTCGGCGCGCCGGTCCCGGCCGAGGCGGGCCAGCGCCTTCGACACGGTCCCGGTGGCGCCGGAGCCGGCGCGGTCCAGGTCGCGCAGGCCCTCGTCCAGGTCGATGGCCTGTTCGCCGAGGCCGATGGTGAGCGCGATGGTCTCGCAGACCGCGTCGAGGTCGTCGAGCACCACGGCGTTCTGCCCGAACAGGTCCCGCCAGAAGTCGAGCACCTTGGCGTTGCCGGCGTAGTGGCTGCCGGCGGGGAGCAGGTAGTAGGTGTCCCAGCGGCGGGTCACCTCGTCGACGACCTGCCGCAGCGGCACGTCCTCGGAGAGGCCGTCCCCAATCAGGCTGGCCACCTCCCGGGCCTTCACCCGCTGGTACGCCAGCTCGTCGCCGATGATGAACAGGTAGCCGCGCCGGCCGCGCTTCTCCCAGTTGTCGGTGACTGTGTGCCGCGCCATGAAGTACATGGCCAGCTCGTACGACTCGCTCATCTGTCCGCCGCCACCGCCCTCCAGCACGATCCGGCCGAGGTCGTCGTCCATCCGGTTGTCCGACTCGAACTGGCCCACCTGCAACGGCACCCGGTCGCAGGTGGCGTCACCGATGGCACCGAACATGATCTGCGGGTCGCTCGCGTAGCCCTGCCGTTGCAGCAGCCCGAGCAGTTGCGGCAGCTTGGTCTGCAGGACCCGCGGCACCGTGCGCATCGAGCCGGTCACGTCGAAGAGCACCGCGACGGGCGTCGACCGGGGGTGCTCGTCGGAGTCGCGGCTCTCGCGGGTCGCGTCCCTGGGGTCGAGCGCGGGGTGCACGGTGCGCGCCCCGCTGTCGCTGTAGGAGAAGGCGCTCCTGCCGGTGGACCGGCGGTAGCGGTCGGCGGCGTCGTACACGTCGGTGGACCAGATTCCACTGCCCATGACAGCTCCTTAGGGGGTGAGGGTGAAGGGTCGGAAGGTGCGTGGCCCGTAGAGCCGGTCCAGCACCTGGTCGAGTTCGCGCAGCAGGCGCCAGGCGTCGTCGGGGCGGGCGTCCAGGGATCGTTGCCGGCAGCCCTGCGCGAAGGTGTGCAGCTCGCGGGGTACGCGCGGCCCCATCAGCCAGCTCATGCAGTGGCTGGCCATCGCGATGTCGGTGCCCGGCCCCGAGGGCTGCTTCTTGAGGACTTCCTCCGGGTCCCAGCCGTGGCCGGGTGCGACCGCCGGGATCGTGCTCCCGACGGCCGCGGAGAAGCACCAGTCGATCAGCACCACGCCGTGGGCGTTCGGCTCGATCAGCACGTGCCGGGGCAGTACCGCGCCGTGCACCACGCCCGCCCGGTGGGCCAGGCCGAGCACCACCAGCAGCCGCCGCCACATCCAGGCCACATCCCGGGCGTCCAGCCCGTCGGGGTATGCGCGCCGCACCTCCTCAAGGTCGTGCAGGCCGGGTGCGG
This sequence comes from Micromonospora noduli, assembly GCF_003264475.1. Classification (NCBI taxonomy): domain Bacteria; kingdom Bacillati; phylum Actinomycetota; class Actinomycetes; order Micromonosporales; family Micromonosporaceae; genus Micromonospora; species Micromonospora noduli. Next base: position 17,157 of record NZ_PYAC01000005.1, read on the forward strand.
CGGCGAGGACGTTGATCCGCCGTTCCGCGCCGGTGGCGGCGTCCCGGTGCCGGAACTCGTCGACGAGCCGGGGCACGTACGGCAGGTAGCGCGGGTCGCCGCGCTCGGCGATGGTGCGCAGGGCATGCGCCTCGCGGGCCATCAGGTCGTTGTCGGTGGGCCGTCGAGGAAGCTTGAGCAGCCGGTCTTCGCCGACGTCGTAGAGGTCGGCCAGGTCACCCGAGTGGGCCGGCGCGCCGAGCCGGTAGTTGCCGAGGACGGTGGTCTGCCGTGCCTGCCACCGTGTGGTGACGTGGACGAACGCGTCGATGGCTTCGGCGCGTACCGCCGGGTCGGTCGGCAGGCGGTCGGGGTGCAGGGCCGCGACCAGCTCGCGGTAGCGGCGGGCGGGCTGGTCGGCGCCGAACAGGTCCGCGTCGGTGCGGGCGGCCGCGACCAGGCGAATGGCCTCCGCGGCCCTCACCGCGCCGTCTCCTCGCGGGCGGGGCGCAGCAGCGCCGGGTGCAGCAGGCGGGCGTCACCGGCCCGGTAGAGCCGGGCGCGCGGGCCGCCTCGGGCACCACCGCGCTCGGTGCTGGCGCCGGTGCTCTCCACGAAGCCCGGCACGGAGAGCACCTTGCGGTGGAAGTTGCCGGCGTGCAGCGGGTGCCCCCAGACCGTCTCGTAGACGGCGCGCAGCTCGCTGATCGTGAACTCGGCGGCGAGGAAGCGGGTGGCGAGCGGGGTGTACTCCAGCTTGGAGCGGGCCCGTTCCAATGCGTCGTCGATGATCCGGCCGTGGTCGAAGGCGAGCTGTCGGCTGGTCAACGCGGTCACCGGCAGCCAGACTGCCTCGTCGGCGTCGCTGCCGGCGGCCGGGTCCGGCAGGTCGGGGGCGAACGCGAGGTGGGCGATCGAGACGACCCGCATGCGCGGGTCACGGTCGGGAGCGCCGTAGCTGCCCAACTGCTCCAGGTGTACGCGGCGCAGCGCCTCGCCGCCGAGCCCGGTCTCCTCGGCCAGCTCCCGTCGGGCGCCAGCGGTCAGGTCCTCGTCGGGGCGGACGAAGCCCCCGGGCAGCGCCCAGTGCCCCGCGAAGGGTGCCTCGCCGCGCCGGATCAGCAGCAGGTGCAGTGCGTCGTCGCGGATGGTCAGCGCCACCACGTCGACGGTCACGGCGACCGACGGATAGGCCCGGGGGTCGTACGCGGCCAGGAACTCCTGCTCGTTCATCACGTCTCTCTCATTCTGAGAACATCTCGCTGTGAGAACAACCTAGCGCAGAAGTGCGCGGCTGCCAAGGGCAACTCAGCGCACGAACCTGCCTGGTGCGTTCAGCGCACGAGACCAGCGCGGTGCGTTCAGCGCACGAGACAAGCGCGGTGCGTTCAGCGCACGGAACCGGTCAGGTGGGGTCGGCCACGGGAGTCGTGCAGGGCGAACCCGCCGTCCGGCAGGAGCGCGAAGCTCACGGTGCTCGGCAGCGGCACGGGCAGCTTGAAGGCGACCTCGACGGTGTACACGTCCGGCAGCCGGGCCTCCAGCGCGGCCAGGCAGCGCGCCTTGCTCCACATGCCGTGCGCGATCGGCCGGCGGAAGCCGAACAACCGCGCCCCGAGTCGGGAGGTGTGGATCGGGTTGTGGTCGCCGGAGACCCGCGCGTACTCCGTACCGATGCGCGGCTCCACCCGCCAGCTGGCGGTGGCCGTCGGCGCCGCGGGACGTTCGCCGGCCTCGCGCCCGCCCGGCTTGCGCTCCCGACCGAGGTACGTCGAGACGCCGCGCCACACCTCCTCCCCGTCAACCGAGCCGACCAGCACCACGTCCACCTGCCGCCCCCGGTCGTGTGGGCGCAGGTTCTCCGCGTACGTGGTGAAGTCGAGGGTCTCGTCGGCGGTGATCGGGCGGTGCGTGGTGATCCGGTTGCCGACGTGCACCAGGCCGATCAGCGGGAGGGGAAAGTCCGGCGCGGTCATCAGGCGCAGGGCCAGCGGAAAGCCCATGACGTGCGGAAACGTCGCGGGCAGCCGGTCGCTGAGCCGGAACCCGCAGACCCGGTCGTAGTCGGCCACCTGCCCCCGGTCGACGCTCACCCCGCCCACTGTCAACTCGACCGCGGGCAGGTCGGGCCCGCGCCGCCCCTTGCCGAGGCCCGGCAGCGCGCCGAGCAACGCCCGTCGGTGCAGCGCCCCGACCGCCGGCATCCGGGGCAGCTCGACAGGGGTACGGCTGCCCGACTCCGGCCGCGCGCCCATCACGCCCCCAGCAGGCTCTGGCCGCAGACCCGGACCACGTTTCCGCTGACCGCGCCGCTGGCCGGCCAGGCCAGCCAGCCGATCGTCTCGGCCACGTCCACCGGCAACCCGCCCTGGGCCAGGCTGTTCATCCGCCGGCCCGCCTCGCGGACCACCAGCGGGATGCGCGCGGTCAGCCGGGTCTCGATGAAGCCGGGGGCCACCGCGTTGACGCTGATCCCGCGCTCCCGCAGGGCCGGTGCGAGCGAGTCGACCAGCCCGATCACGCCGGCCTTGCTGGTGGCGTAGTTGGTCTGGCCCCGGTTGCCGGCGATCCCGGCGATCGAGGAGACCGAGATGATCCGCCCGCCGGCCGGGATCAGCTCCCGCTCCAGCAGTACGTCGTTGATCCGCTCCTGGCTGGAGAGGTTGACGTCGATCACCTGGTCCCACCGGTCGGCGTCCATCCGGCCGAGCGTCTTGTCCCGGGTGATGCCGGCGTTGTGCACCACCACGTCGACCCGACCGTGCCGGCTGGCCAGGTGCTCGGCGAGTCGGGTCGGCGCGTCCGGCGCGGTCAGGTCGAGTTGGACGGCGGTGCCGCCGATGTCGTTCGCCACCGCGGCGAGCGCGTCACCGGCGGCCGGGATGTCCAGGGCCACCACCTTCGCGCCGTCGCGGGCGAGCACCTTCGCCAGCGCCGCACCGATGCCCCGTGCGGCGCCGGTGACCAGCACGACCTGCCCGTCCAGTGGGCGGTCCCAGTCGGCCGGGACGCTCGCCGCGCCGCCGCCGACCCGGATGACCTGGCCCGACACGTACGCGGACCGGCCGGACAGCAGGAACCGGAGTGTCGATTCGAGGCTCGTGGTCGTGCCAGCGGAGTGGGCCGGGTCGTCGGCTGCGGTACTGCTCACGTAGACGAGTTGCGCGGTGGTGCCCCGGCCGAACTCCTTGCCGATGCTGCGGACCAGCCCTTCGAGGGCGCGCTGGGCGGTCGCCTCGCGGGGTGTCGGGCACTCCTGCGGCGGGGTGCCCAGCACGATCACCCGGCCGCTGGGCAGCACGGCCCGGGCCTGCGGGTGGAAGAAGTCGTAGAGCTGGCGCAGCTCGGTCGAGTCGGTGATCCCGGTGGCGTCGAAGAGCAGTGCCCCGTACCGCTGCGGGGTGGCGGCGGCCGGGTCGGCCAGCTCGACACCGGCGGCGGTGAGGATCTTGGCGATCGGCTCGCCGAGCCGGCCGCCGGTGGCCGCGCCGAGCAGGGCCGGGCCGGCCAGCAGCGGGTCGCCGGGGTGGTGCCGGCGCAGTCGGGGCGGGTCGGGCAGCCCGAGGCGCTTGACCAGCGCGCGGCCGGCGGCCGATTGGACGAAGCTCGCGTACCTGTCGGTCATGGGCGTAGCCTACTGGCGAGTAGGGTTCGAGCAACACATGTCGAGGAGGCGGATCGTGCAGAGCATCCGGCGGGTCGCGGTCATCGGGGGCAACCGCATCCCCTTCGCCCGTTCCAACGCCCGCTACGCGGACGCGTCGAACGCGGACCTGCTCGGCGCGGCGCTCGACGGCCTGATCGCCCGCTACGGGCTGGCCGGGCAGCGCATCGGCGAGGTGGTCACCGGGGCGGTGCTCAAGCACTCCCGCGACTTCAACCTCACCCGCGAGGTGGTCCTCGGCTCCCGGCTCGACCCACACACCCCGGCGTACGACATCCAGCAGGCCTGCGGCACCGGCCTGGAGGCGACCATCCTGGTCGCCAACAAGATCGCCCTCGGGCAGCTCGACGTGGGCATCGCCGGCGGTGTCGACACCACCTCCGACGCCCCGCTCGCCGTCAACGAGGAGATGCGCCGCACGCTGCTCAAGCTCAACTCGGCCCGCACGCTGGGCGAACGGCTCAAGATCGCGGCGAAGCTGCGCCCACTTCAGCCGTTCAAGCCGGAGATCCCGCGCAACGCAGAACCGCGTACCGGCCTGTCCATGGGCGACCACGCCGCCCGCACCGCCCTGCGCTGGCAGATCGACCGGCGCTCCCAGGACGAGCTGGCGCTGCGCTCACACCAGCGCCTCGCCGCCGCGTACGACAGGGGTTTCTTCGACGACCTGATGACGCCGTACCTGGGGCTCACCCGGGATCAGAACCTGCGCCCCGACAGCAGCCTGGAGAAACTCGCCTCGCTGAAGCCGGTCTTCGGCACCCGCGGCCCGGATGCCGAGCAGGCCACCATGACGGCCGGCAACTCGTCGCCGCTCACCGACGGCGCGTCCACAGTGCTGCTGGCCAGCGAGGAGTGGGCGGCGGCGCACCACCTGCCCGTGCTGGCCTGGTTCAGCTGGTCGGAGACGGCGGCGGTGGACTTCGTGCACGGCGACGAGGGGTTGCTGATGGCACCCGCGTACGCGGTGCCCCGGATGCTGGCCCGTGCCGGGCTGACCTTGCAGGACTTCGACTACTACGAGATCCACGAGGCGTTCGCGTCGCAGGTACTGGCCACCCTCGCCGCCTGGGAGTCGCCGGAGTTCGCGAAGGACCGGCTCGGCCTGGACGCGCCGCTGGGCGCGATCGACACCGACCGGCTCAACGTCAACGGGTCGTCGCTGGCCGCCGGGCATCCGTTCGCCGCCACCGGTGGACGGATCGTGGCGACCCTGGCCAAGCTGCTGGCCGAGCGGGGCAGCGGGCGAGGGCTGATCTCCATCTGCGCCGCCGGTGGTCAGGGCGTGACCGCCATCCTGGAGCGCTGAGCGGAGTGTGCAAGGCGACGCCCGCCGGACCCGAGGGTCCCGGCGGGCGTCGGAGCCTGCGGTAGGGCTCAGCCGAGGGTGAACTTCTCCCAGGTGCTGATGGCCGGGCCGTTGGCGATCAGCGGCTTGGATCCTGCGCCGTCGGCGCTGACGTACTTGTTGTTGATGGTGGCCTTGAAGCTGACCGTGCCGTCGCTGTTGCGGACGATGGTGAACCGTTCCCAGCTGCTGGCCGTCGGGCCGTTGGCGATCAGCGGCTTGGCGCCTGCGCCGTCGGCGGACACGAAGTGGTTGTTGACGCGGGCGAGGAGGGCGACCTGCCCGTTGCCGAGGTCCACCACGTCGAACCGCTCCCAGAGGCTGACCGCCGGGCCGTTGGCGATCAGTGGCTTCGACCCGGCGCCGTCGGCGCTGACGTAGCGGCCGTTCACCCGCGCCTTCAACGTCCGGTTGGCGTCGGCGACTGTGACCTGGTGGAACTTTTCCCAGGTGCTGATCGTCGGCCGGGTGGCGGCCAGCGGCACGGCGCCGCTGGGGTCGGCGGTGACGTACTGGCCGTTGTCGGCCTTGAGGCTGGTGGTGCCGTCGCTGTTCCGGTTGAGGCTGAACCGCTCCGGAGCCGCCACGACCTGGCTCATGGCGTGCAGCCAGCCCGGGCCGCCGTTGGAGGTCCGGCTAACGTACCGCCCGGTGACGTGGGAGAAGAGCGCGACTTGGCCGCCGCCCGCGTCGGTGAGGTCGAACTGCGCGGTGAGGCCCAACTCGGGTCTGGTCGGCACGAGACCGGTCGGCGTGCCGGCTCCGTCGACGTAGCGGCGGTTGGAGAGGGCGAGGAGACCCACCGTCGCGGTCCGCCGCAGGACGCTGACCTGCTGAGAGCTGGTGTCCGTCCGACCGTCGGTCCCGGTCACCTTGACGCTGACGCTGTAGGTGCCCGGGTTGGCGTACGTGTGCGAGGCCACCGGGGTGCTCTGGGTGACCCCGGATCCGTCCCCGAACTCGAACCGGTAGGACTCAATCGGATGGAGGCCCGGCTTGGACGCGGAGGCGTCCAGCTCCACCGAGCGCGCTCCGAGATCCATGCTGACGCCGAACGACGCTGCCGGCGGCCTGATGGTCTCCACCGCGCCACGGTCGGCGTAGGTGATGGGGCCGGCACCGGTGTTCGCTACGGCCGGGTCGTCCATGCGCGAGGTGCCGATGCGGTCGAGTGCCGGGAACCGGGGGGCCGCAGAATTCGCCGAGTCGAGATTGTCCCGTGGCTGTCCCGTCTCCCGGTCGTGTGCGGCTTGCCCGGACGCGGTCCGGAACGCGACGAGGCTCATCCGGGTGTTCCAGGCGTAAATCTGCGGGGAGTCGCTGTAGTAGTGGTGGGCGTTGTTGTAGTCGACCACCGTCTTCCCGACAGCCCCGCCGTAGACGCCGATCTCGACACCGTCGATGAACGCCGGGTCGCAGTAGCTCTGGTCGAAGAAGCCGTTCGTGATCAGCACATTGTTCTGCACGGCGACACCCGACGAAGCTGCGTCGACCCGGATCCCGTCGCGGCAACGGTCCTCGATGGTGTTGTTGGTGATCGCCGTGCCGGTGGCCCCGTTGTTGTGCACCCCGTGGCCGGAGCCACCGTCAATCTGGTTGTTGGCCACCACAGTGTCGACAGCGCCCACCCCGAGGGTGACTGCCGCTCCGGTGAACCCGCTGACCTTGCTGTCGAGGATGCTGACTCTCGGCCCGTCGACCCGAACGCCGACGCCGTTCTTGGTGGTCCGGTACCCGGCGCTGCTCAATACGTTCACGGATTTGACCAGCACGTCGCTGCTCGCGGCGTCGATGATGATTCCAGCGCTCAGGGTCGGCCCGCTGGCGTTGATCTGCTTCAGCGTCGACCCGGTGACGCCGGCCAACCGGACCGCGGGCGCGGTCGAGGAGGCGTCCATCGCGAAGTTGCCGCCCTGGATGGTGATCCGCGAGGAGTTGCGCAGGTCGAGGCCGGGCAGCAGGCTTGTCGACCCGTTGCTGCGCAGATTCTTGAGTACGACATCGTGCTGGCCGTCGATCACGAAGCCGGCGGTCGCGCCGATCAGAGTTGCCACGTCACTGGCGAAGAAGGTGACCGGCTGCTCGGGCGTGCCGGACATGGGAATCGTGACGCGCTCCGGGTAGTTACCGCCGCCGACGTCCACCGTCTGACCGGCCGTGACCACCGCAGCCGCCGCGCCGATGCTGCAGAACGGCTGTGCCAACGTGCCTGGGAACTGATCGGAGCAGCCGCCGACGGGATTCTGTCGGACGTAGAGCGTCGTCGGAGCGTCCGCCTGGGCCGGCAGTGTGGTGCCCACCAGGGCACCACCGGTCAGCACGACGGTCGCGAGACCAGAAAGGAGGGATTTACCCATGCTTTGCCTCGGGGATGAGGAGGATCCGGCGATCGCCGGGAGTCAGATAAAGGTGATCATGCATTACCGGCCGGTTGAGGCGCTGACCGCAGTGACAAAACTGCCACTCCGCCGGTGTGTGCAAGGCGACGCCCGCCGGACCCGAGGGTCCCGGCGGGCGTCGACAGTGCGGTAGGGCTCAGCCGAGCGTGAACCTCTCCCAGGTGCTGATGACCGGGCCGTTGGCGATCAGTGGCTTGCTGCCCGCGCCGTCGGCGCTGACGTACTTGTTGTTGACGGCGGCCTTGAAGCTGACAGTGCCGTCGCTGCTGCGGACCATTGTGAACCGCTCCCAGGTGCTGGCCGTCGATGCGCTCGCGATCAGCGGCTTGGCGCCTGCGCCGTCGGCCGACACGAAGCGGTTGTTGACGCGGGCGAGGAGGCCAACCTGCCCGTTGCCGACATCCACCACGTCGAACCGTTCCCAACTGCTGGCGGTTGCCGCGCTCGCGATCAACGGCTTGGTCCCCGCGCCGTCGGCGCTGACGAAGCGGCTGTTGACCTTCGCCTTCAGGGACCGGTTCGCGTCTGGTACGACGACCTGGAGGAACTTCTCCCAGGTGCCGATGGTGGACACGCTGGCGCTCATCGGAACGGCGCTGTCGACGTCGGCGGTCACGTACTTGTTGGTGATGGGGGCTTGGAGGCTGATGGTGCTGTCGCCGTTGCGCACCAGCGTGAACGACTCGCGTACGTCCACGAGGATGCTGTCCGCCGTCAATACGGAGAGGTCGAACTGGGAGATGGCGACGTAGCGCCCGACCGCCCGGGAGAAGAGGGCGACCTTGCCGTTGCCAGCGTCCGCCAGGTCGAACTGCGCGATGGTGCTCGGTTCGGCCTGGTTGGGCCGAAGCCCGAAGCCGGTCTCGTAGCTGACGTAACGCCGGTTGGACAGGGCGCGTAGACCAATGGTCCCGGTCGGCCTCAGCATGCTGATCTGAGTATTGCGGGTCGTTGACCGACCGTCGGTGCCTTTGACAGTGATGTTGACGAAGTAGGTGCCGGGGTTCGCGTAGGTGTGCGAGGCGATCGGGCTCGTCTGGGTGACCAGGCTGCCGTCACCGAACGAGAACTCGTAGGACGCGATCGGATTGAGGCCGGGGGTGGAGGCGGACGCGTCCACGGTGACTGAGCGCGCCTGGATGTTCAGGGCGACGTCGAACAACACCACGGGGCTTCGGATGGTCTCCACGGTTCCACGGTCGGCGTAGGTGACCGAGCCGGCGCCGGTGTTCGGCACGGTCGGGTCGTCGATGCGCGGCGAGCCGGCGCGGTCGAGCGTCGGGTAACCGGGGGCCGCCGAGTTCGCCGAGTCGATGTTGTCCCGGGTCTGTCCCGTCTCGCGGTCGTGGGCGGCCTGGCCGGAGGCGGCCCGGAACGCGGCGAGACCCATCGGGGTGTTCCAGGCGTAGATCTGCGGGGAGTCGTTGTAGTAGTGGTGGGCGTTGTTGTAGTCGACCACCGTCTTCCCGACCGCACCGCCGTAGACGCCGATCTCGACACCGTCGAGGAACGCCGCGTCGCAGTAGCCCTGGCGGAAGAAGCCGTTCGTGATCAGCACGTTGTTCTGCGCTGAAACGCCGGACGAGGCTCCGTCGACGCGGATGCCGTCGCGGCAGCGGTCCTTGATGGTGTTGTTGGTGATCGCCGTGCCGGTGCCACCGTTGTTGTGCACCCCGTGACCGCGACCACCGTCGACCCGGTTGTTGGCCACCACCGTGCCGACCGCGCCCACCCCGATGGCGACTGCCGCACCGCTGAAGCCGCTGAACGTGCTGTCGAGGATGCTGACCCTCGGCCCGTCGACCTGAACGCCGACGCTGCCGGTGGGTGGCTCGTGCGCGATGTTGCTCGACACGTTCACGGATTGGACGAGCACGTCGCTGCTCGCGGCGTCGATGGTGATCCCGCCGCTCGGGGCCACCCCGCCGGTGCTGATCTGCCTCAGTGTCGACCCGATGACGCCAGCCAACCGCACTGCGGGCGCGGTCGAGGAGGTGTCCATCGCGAAGGTGCCGACCTGAACGGTGATCCGCGAGGAGTTGCGCAGGTCGAGGCCGGGCACGCTGGTCGACCCGATGCTGCGGAAATTCCGGAGTACGACATCGTGCTGGCCGTCGATCACGAAGCCGGCCGTCGCGCCGATCAGGGTCGCCCCAGAGCTAGCGAAGAAGGTGACCGGCTGCTCAGGCGTGCCGGACGTGCGGATCGTGACGCGCTCCCGGTAGTTGCCGCCGCCGACGTCCACCGACTGGCCGGGCGTGACCACCGTGGCCGCGGCACCGATGGTGCAGAACGGTTGCGCCAAGGTGCCCGGGTACTGGTCGGAGCAGCCGCCGACGGGATTCTGTCGGACGTAGAGCGTCGTCGGAGCGTCCGCCTGGGCGGGCAGCGCGGTGCCCACCAGGGTGCCGCCGGTCAGTACGACTGTCGCGAAAGCGGAGAAGAAGGATTTACGCATGCTGGCCTCGAAGATGAGGAGGACCCGGCGATGCCGGGAGTCAGATAAGGCGATCCTGCATGATCAACAAGCGAGGCGCTGACCCGGGTGACAAAACGGCCACCAACGGGTGGCTGACGGTCTACGAGCTGCGCTGACTGTGCCCTCGCACGACGACGCCCGCCGGACCCGAGGGTCCGGCGGGCGTCGACAGTGCGGTAGGGCTCAGCCGAGGGTGAACTTCTCCCAGGTGCTGACGGCCGGGCCGTTGGCGATCAGCGGCTTGCTGCCCGCGCCGTCGGCGCTGACGTACTTGTTGTTGATGCCGGCCTTGAAGCTGACAGTGCCGTCGCTGTTGCGGACCATTGTGAACCGCTCCCAGGTGCTGACGGCCGGGCCGTTGGCGATCAGTGGCTTGGTGCCTGCGCCGTCGGCGGACACGAAACGGCTGTTGGCGCGGGCGAAGACGGCGATCTGACCGCCACCGAGGTCGGCGAAGTCGTACCGCTCCCAGCTACCGGCGGTCGCCGCGCTCGCGATCAGCGGCTTCACACCGGCACCGTCGGCCATCACGAAACGGCCGTTCACGCTGGCCTTCAGCGACCTGTTCGCGTCGGCGACCGGAACCTGGGCGAACTTCTCCGAGGTGCCGATGGTGGACCGACTGGCGCTCATCGAGACGGTGCCGCTGGCGTCGGCGGTGACGTACAGGTTGTTGCTCGCCTTGAGGCTGACGGTGCCCTCACTGTTGCGGACGACAGTGAACTTCTCGGTGGTGCCAACCACCTGGCCCGCGGCGTTCAGGGACTCGTTGGCCGACTGCGTGACGTAGCGGCCGTTGGCCCGCGCGACGAGGGCCACCTGGCCGTTGCCGGCGTCCGCCAGGTCGTACTGCGCGGCGGCGGTCAACCCGACCTGGTTCGGCAGGAGAACCGACGCGGATGTACCTACGTAGCGACGGTTGGACAACGCGAGCAGGCCCACGGAAGCGGTCCGCCGCAGCACGCTGACCTGCTCGGTGCTGCTGCCGACGAGGCCATCGCTACCCCTGGGGACAACCGTCACGTCATAGGTGCCCGACGTGGCGTATTTGTGCGTGGCGATCGGACCGGACTGGCTGGTGGAGGTGCCGTCGCCCCAACGGAACTCGTAACTATCGATCGGGACGAAGCCCGGCGTGGAGGCGGAGGCGTCCACCCTGACAGTGCTCGTGGCCAGGTCCACTGTGGCGTCGAAGGACGACACCGGGTATTTGATGGACTCAGCAGTGCCACGGTCGGCGTACACGATCGGGCCTGCGCCGGTGTTCGCAACGGCCGGATCGTCCCGGCGTGGCTTTCCGCTGGTGTCAAGGTCCTGGTAGCCGGGTGCCGTCGAGTTCGCCGAGTCGACGTTGTCCCGGACATCCGACGTGTACCGGTCGTGTGCGGCCTGCCCGGAGACGGTGCGGAACTGGGTGAGACCCATCCTGGTTCCGTTCCAGGAGTAGCCGGTCGCGGACGTGGACTGATGCCAGGTGTTGTTGTAATCGATCACCGTGCCGCTCAGCGCCGCGCCGTGGACCCCGATCTCGGCACCCGCGGGAGCCTGCGGATCGCAGTAGCCCTGGTTGAAGGCGCCGTTGTTGCGGAGCACATTGTTCTGTACCGAGACCTGGGACGACGCCCCGTCGACCCGGACGCCGCCCAGGCAACGGTCCTGGATGTCGTTGTTGGCGATGCCCGTGCCCACGGCTCCGCGGTTGTGGATGCCGTATCCGATCCCGCCCCTGATCCGGTTGTTGGCGATCACCGTCCCGGAGGCGGCAGGGCCCACCGAGATGGCAGCTCCGGAGAAGCCGGCAACATCGCCGCCGACGATCGTGTTGTGCGGCCCGTCGATTCGAATGCCCACGCCGTCATCGGCGGCAATGTGTTTCGGGTCGGTCGCCACCAGCGTGTCGTCGACGATCACCTCGCTGGTGGAGGCATCCATGGTCAAGCCGCCGGCGAGCGCTGTCCCGGTGGCGATGATCTCTTCCAGCATCGCCATCTTCACATTGGCGAGTCGGATGGCGGGCGCGGTCGCGACGTTCGCCATCGTGAATTCGCCGCCCGAGATCAAGATGTTCGAGGCGTTACGCAGATCGATGGCGGGTACATCGGCAGACCCCCTGACATTGAATTCCTGAATGTAGATGTCGTGCTGGCCGTCGACGACCAGGCCCGCGTTCGGACCGACAAGCGTCACCCGCGTGCGAGGGGTATTGGCGATGAAGGAGATCGGCAATTCCGGTGTGCCGGAGCTGGTGAGGGTGACGCGCTCGGCGTAGGTGCCGCCGTCGACACGAACCGTCCCGCCGGCGGTCACCACGGCGGTTGCTGCACCGATCGTGCAGAACGGCGTGGTTTCGGAGCCTGGCCCCTGGTCGGAGCAGTTCGCGTCGGCCTGCTTGACGTACAGGACCTCAGGTTCGGCTGCCTGGGCGGGTGCGCCGGTGGTCAGCAGGGTGCCGCCGGTCACCGCGATCGCGGTGAGGCCGGCGAGGGATCTTCTGCGCATGCATGCCCTCTGTCGTGAAGGGTGGATTCGGCTTCGCCGGTAATCAGACGGAGACCATGATCCGATACCGGCTGGTAGCACACCGCCCCGGGCGACAAAACGGCCAACCGGCCCCACCGGCACCCGCCCTGGCCTGCTGGCCGGACGGGCCGCCGGGTAGGAGAGAATGAGGCACGTGACGACGATCCCCAACGTGCTGGCCAACCGGTACGCCTCGCCTGAACTGGTCGCCCTCTGGTCCCCGGAGGAGAAGGTCCGGATGGAGCGGCGGCTCTGGCTCGCCGTTCTCCGCGCTCAGCGCGACCTGGGCGTGCCGGTGCCGGACGGCGTGGTCGAGGCGTACGAGCGGGTGCTCGACCAGGTCGACCTCGCCTCGATCGCCGAGCGGGAGCGGGTCACCCGGCACGACGTGAAGGCCCGGATCGAGGAGTTCAGCGCGCTCGCCGGGCACGAGCACGTGCACAAGGGGATGACCTCCCGGGACCTCACCGAGAACGTCGAGCAGCTCCAGGTGCGCGCCTCACTGGAGCTGATCCGCGACCGGGTGGTGGCCACCCTGGCCCGGTTGGCCTGGCTGGCCCACGAGCACTCCGAGCTGGTCATGACCGGCCGTTCGCACAACGTGGCGGCGCAGGCCACCACGCTGGGCAAGCGCTTCGCGTCGGCGGCGGAGGAGTTGCTGATCGCGTACGAGCGGCTGGAGGAGCTGATCGCCCGCTACCCGCTGCGGGGGATCAAGGGACCGGTCGGCACGGCCGCCGACCAGCTCGACCTCTTCGACGGCGACGCCGACAAGGTGGCCGAGCTGGAACGACGGGTCGCCGAGCACCTGGGCTTCTCCCGGGTGCTGGACAGCGTCGGGCAGGTCTACCCGCGCTCGCTCGACTTCGACGTGCTGGCCGCGCTGGCCCAGACGGCCGCCGCGCCGTCGTCGCTGGCCACCACGATCCGGTTGATGGTCGGTCAGGAGCTGGCGACCGAGGGCTTCAAGCCGGGTCAGGTCGGTTCCAGCGCGATGCCACACAAGATGAACACCCGTTCCTCCGAGCGGGTGAACGGCTTCGCCGTGATCATCCGGGGTTACCTGTCGATGGTCGGCGAGCTGGCCGGTGACCAGTGGAACGAGGGGGACGTGTCCTGCTCGGTGGTCCGCCGGGTGGCACTGCCGGACGCGTTCTTCGCCGCCGACGGGCTGTTCCAGACGTTCCTCACCGTGCTCGACGAGTTCGGCGCGTACCCGGCGGTGATCAACCGGGAGCTGGAGCGCTTCCTGCCGTTCCTGGCCACCACGAAGATCCTCGTCGCGGCGGTCCGGCGGGGCGTCGGCCGGGAGGTCGCCCACGAGGTGATCAAGGAGCACGCGGTGGCGGTGGCCCTGGGGATGCGCGAGAAGGGCTCACCGGAGAACGACCTCTTCGACCGCCTGGCGGCGGACGGTCGACTCGGCCTGTCCCGCGCCGACATCGACACCCTGGTCGCCGACCGCAACGCCTTCGTAGGTGCCGCCCAAGCCCAGGTGGCAGCGGTGACAAGCCGCATCACCACTGTGGTGACCGCCCACCCAAACGCGGCAACCTACAGCCCACCCCCCATCCTCTAACCCCACCCCTCCCACCCCACCCCACCCGGCGTTGCCCGCCCTTCCCCGGGTGATCAAGAGGTTTGCGTCATTTTCGATCTCCGTGATGACCGAAACCTCTTGATCAACACGGGAGAGGGGGCCCGGTGGGCCGGTTGGTGGGTTATTCGCCGGTTGGGGTTTCGGCGGCGGTTCTCAGGTTGGGAGCGCTGGCCGGTTCGGCGATGCCGCCGGGAGACCCGGTGAAGCCCGCGATTTCCGCGGTTTCCGCGGCGACCGCCGGCTGGTCGGCCGGCATGACCTCGGGCATCTTGGGTACGGCGACCACGGCCGTCCCGTACGCGCAGATCTCCATCCACATCTCGCCACAGTCCCGGCTGTCGAATCGCATGCCGATCACCGCGTTCGCGCCGAGCCGCAGGGCCTCCTCGCCGAGGCGGGCCACCGAGTCGGTGCGCCACCGGGTCAGGTTGTCCGGGGCCATCGGGTCGTACGCGCCACCGCGCAGGTTCTTCACACCCTCGCGGTACGGGTTGCGCGTCCTGGCCATCGATGACACCACCTCACCGAGAATCTGGCGGATCTCGTAGCCGGGCAGTTGCTCTGTCGTCACGACCAGCACGGTTCCGATGCTGTCAGGAGTGGCGCGACCCGATCGTGTGCATTGTTCACCTGATCGGATGCTGCAAAACGACGCGGCGCGGACGGCCGGCACGTGGCCGACCATCCGCGCCGAGCGGGGCGCTAACCGTCAGACACCGGCCACCGAGGTGATCCAGGCCCGGTTGTACGCAACGCTTCCGTAGTTCTGGATGCTCGACCCGTCGGCGGTGGAGGCGACGCCGACCTGCTGACCGTTGTAGAACTGCGGGCCGCCGGAGTCACCGCGCCAGGCGTTGCCGTTGATCCGGGTGCTGCGGATCGCCTGACCGCCGTACGCGTCGGTGGCGCTGTTGCTGGTCACCCGGACGGTGGCGGTCTTCAGCACGGTGGACGCCGAGCAGCCGCTGTAGCAGGTCATGCCCCAGCCGTAGATCGAGTTCGTCGAGTTGATCGGCGGGTTGCTGCTGGCCAGGCTCACCGCGGAGGTGCTGACCGTGCTGGAGAGCCGCATGAGCGCGAGGTCGTTGCGGGTGTAGGTGGCGCTGACCGTGCGGGTGACCCCGCCGGAGGTGCGGTTCACGCTGCCGACGCGCACCGACATGGTGCCGCTGATGCAGTGCCGGGCGGTGAGCACCCACTGCGCGGCGATGACGCTGCCGGAGCAGGTGAACGAGCCGTTGCTGAGCACCGCGGCGGCCCAGGGCGCGGACGAGACGGTGCCGCCGCCGATGATGGGTTGTGGGCCGGCGGGGGCAACGGGGGCGGCGGACGCGGCGGACGTGACGCCGAGGGCGCCGACCAGCGCGGTGCTGAGTACGGCGAGCAGGGGGCGGATGCGCATCGGGTGGACTCCTTGGACGGGGCGGGCCCGGGGTCGCCGGGTGCGGATGGTGCCGGGCGGCGGGGGTTCCCGGAGCCGGCGAAATCGACTTGCGTCGATGTAGAGTAGGACGCGACGCGATCGTTATCAAGGAGTTGATCGAGGTTGCCCAATGTAACGATTCGGCCACCCGCTGCGCCGTATATGTCCTGCTAGGGCCACCTGTCGTGCGTGACAGGTCCGACTGAGCCTCAGTAATGTCGATCACTGCCTGAACTGCACCCGGCCGGTGCGTCCGCGGCGATATCTGCCAGGTACGCTGGCTGCGCTCGCCCATTGTGGGTCGGCACCCAACTGCGTACACAGTCAGGAGTGCCCAGTGCCTCGCGTCGTCGTCGACGTCATGCTCAAGCCCGAGATCCTTGATCCGCAGGGCCAGGCCGTCGCAAACGCGCTGCCCCGGCTCGGCGTCGGTGACGTCGCCTCGGTTCGGATCGGCAGGCGGATCGAGATCGAGTTCACCGGTGAACCGGACCTGGACCGCGCTCGGGAGATTGCCGACAAACTGCTCGCCAACCCGGTCATCGAGGACTTCACCGTCCGCCTGGTCGAGGCCGACGAGACTGCGGACGCCCGCTCGTGACCGCCCGGGTCGGTGTGGTCACCTTCCCCGGCTCGCTCGACGACGGGGACGCGGCCCGGGCCGTCCGGATCGCTGGCGCTGAGCCGGTCCGGCTCTGGCACGGCGACCCGGAGCTGCACGGTGTCGACGCGGTCGTCCTGCCCGGCGGTTTCTCCTACGGTGACTACCTGCGATGCGGCGCCATCGCCCGGTTCGCCCCGGTGATGGAGACGATCGTGGACGCCGCCCGGGGTGGTCTGCCGGTGCTCGGCATCTGCAACGGCTTCCAGATCCTCTGCGAGGCGCACCTGCTGCCCGGCGCGCTCACCCGCAACCAGCACCTGCACTTCCGCAACCGGGACCAGGTCCTGCGCATCGAGTCGGCCGGGACGGCGTGGACCAACGCGTTCCAGCCCGGCCAGGAGGTGCTCATCCCGGTCAAGAACGGCGAGGGCTGCTACGTCGCGGACACCGCGACGCTGGACCAGCTCGAAGCCGAAGGTCGGGTGGTCGCCCGCTACGTCGGCGGCAACCCCAACGGGTCCCAGCGCGACATCGCCGCGATCACCAACGCCGCCGGCAACGTGGTCGGCATCATGCCGCACCCCGAGCACGCGGTGGAGGCGCTCACCGGCCCTTCGCTGGACGGCCTCGGCTTCTTCACGTCGGTCCTCAAGCACCTGGTGGGGGCGCCGGCATGACCGGCGGCACGATCATCGGTCAGCTCAACCGCCGGCCTGGCGGGCACGAGCGCAGCGAGGAGAGGTCATGACCACCCATCCGGACCCGGTACGGGACACACCGGAGGCGTACTCCGCCCCGGCGCAGCCGGCCGAGCCGAGCGCGGCGCAGCCGGTCGCACCGGCGACCGCTCCCGCCCAGCCGGCCGCCGCCGTATGGACCGAGGGCGTGGACACCGTGCCGCGCGCCGGTGGCACCCCGGGCGAGCTTCAGCCGTACACCGAGCTTGGTCTGCGCGACGACGAGTACGACCGGATCCGGCAGATCCTCGGCCGCCGGCCCACGCAGTCCGAGCTGGCGATGTATTCGATCATGTGGAGCGAGCACTGCTCCTACAAGTCGAGCAAGGTGCACCTGCGCCAGTTCGGTGAGAAGGCCCCGCACAGCGACCGGATGCTCGCCGGCATCGGTGAGAACGCCGGTGTCGTGCAGATCTCCGACGAGCTCGCGGTGACCTTCAAGGTCGAGTCGCACAACCACCCGAGCTTCGTCGAGCCGTACCAGGGCGCGGCGACCGGCGTCGGCGGCATCGTCCGGGACATCCTCGCCATGGGCGCCCGCCCGGTCGCGGTGATGGACCCGCTGCGCTTCGGTGCCGCGGACCACCCGGACACCGCCCGGGTGCTCACCGGTGTGGTCGCCGGCGTCGGCGGCTACGGCAACTGCCTGGGCCTGCCCAACATCGGTGGTGAGCTGGTCTTCGACCCCTCCTACCAGGGCAACCCGCTACTCAACGCGCTCTGCCTGGGCGTGCTGCCGGTCAGCCGGCTGCAGAACAAGGCCGCCGCCGGCCCGGGCAACGTTGTCGTGCTGATGGGCGCCAAGACCGGCCGCGACGGCATCGGCGGCGTCTCGGTGCTGGCCAGCGCCACCTTCGACGAGGGCAGCGAAGCGCGTCGCCCCGCCGTGCAGGTCGGTGACCCGTTCACCGAGAAGCTGCTGATCGAGGCGTGCCTCGAGCTGTACGACGGCCAACTGGTCGTCGGCATCCAGGACCTCGGCGGCGCCGGTCTGACCTGCGCGCTCACCGAGACCGCCGCCGCTGCCGGCACCGGCATGCGGGTCTGGCTGGAGCGGGTGCCGCTGCGCGAGCCCTCGATGGACCCGCACGAGATCCTGGCCAGCGAGTCGCAGGAGCGGATGCTGCTGGTCGTCGAGCCGGACAAGCTCGACGCGGTGCTCAAGACCTGCGAGAAGTGGGGCGTCCTCGCCACCGCGATCGGTGAGGTCACCGCACCGGAGCCGGACGGCAGCCCCGGTCGCCTGCTGATCACCTGGCAGAACCACCTCGTCGTCGACGTGCCGCCGGGTTCGCTGGTCGACGACGGCCCGGTCTACGCCCGACCGATGCGTGAGCCGGCCGACCTGATCCTGCTCCAGGCCGACCGGGCCGAGACGCTGCCCCGCCCGGCCGACCCGGAGGCGCTGCGGGAGACCGTGCTGCGCATGATCGCGTCGCCCAATCTGGCCGACAAGTCCTGGGTCACCGAGCAGTACGACCGCTATGTGCTGGGCAACACTGTGCTCGCCCAGCCGGAGGACGGCGGCGTGATCCGGATCGACGAGCGGACCGGTCTCGGTGTGGCGCTGTCGGTGGACGGCAACGGCCGGTACGCCAGGCTCGACCCGTACAACGGCACCAAGCTGGCCCTGGCCGAGGCGTACCGGAACGTGGCGGTGACCGGCGCCAAGCCGATCGCCGTCACCGACTGCCTCAACTTCGGCTCCCCGGAGGACCCGGGCGTCATGTGGCAGTTCGCCGAGGCCGTCCGCGGCCTGGCGGACGGTTGCCTGGAGCTGGGCATCCCGGTGACCGGCGGCAACGTGAGTTTCTACAACCAGACCGGTGCCGCGGCCATCCACCCGACCCCGGTGGTCGGTGTGCTGGGCGTGCTGGACAACGTCGCCGACCGGGTGCCGATGGGCTTCGTGCCGCGCGCCGGCGGCGACCACGACCAGCTCTACCTGCTCGGCGAGACGAACGTGGAGCTGTCCGGCTCGGAGTGGGCCTGGGTGACGCACGAGCACCTCGGTGGTATTCCGCCGCAGGTCGACCTTCTCCGCGAGAAGGCGCTCGCCGAGCTGCTGGCCGAGGCGGCCCGGGTCGGTCACCTTGCCTCCGCGCACGACCTCTCCGACGGCGGTCTCGCCCAGAGCCTTGTCGAGTCCTGCCTGCGGCGCGGCGTCGGTGCGCGGATCGCGGTGCCGGAGCAGTTCGCCGAGGGCTCGATGCCGTTCGTCTACCTGTTCAGCGAGTCCGCCACGCGGGCGCTGGTCTCGGTGCCGCGCGGCCACGACAAGGCGTTCGCGGCGCTCTGCGCCGAGCGGGGCGTGCCGTTCGAGCTGATCGGCGTCACCGACCCGTCCGGCGGGGCGCTCGAGGTGCACGGCCAGTTCCGGATCGGCCTGGACGAGCTGCGCACCGCGCACACCGAGACGTTGCCGCGCCTCTTCGGGGGCTCGGCGGCAGTCGAGGTGCCCGCGCCGGCTGCCGGTGTGGCGGGTGCGGTCGAGGCCGTTCCGCTGCCGGTCGCACAGGCTGAGCCGGTGGACGCGGCGGCGGTGGTCTCCGAGCCGATCGCTTCCTCGGGTCCTTCCCCGGAGACCGGCGCGGTCGAGCCGATCGGGTCGGAGCAGCCCGGCGGGGCGTCCGAGTCTGACTCCGGTGTCACCGAGCCGTCGCCCGACGAGCGCTGAGGCGTTGACGGCCGCCGTCTACGGCCAACCCGGATCGGGTGCCCGGTTCGACTGGGGGCTGACCGGGGCGGCGGAACTCGGCCGGGTCTGCGCGGCGTTGGTGGTGGTGGACGTCCTCTCGTTCACCACCGCCGTGGAGGTGGCGGTCGCCCGGGGCATGCGGGTGCACCCGTTCCCCTGGGGTGAGCAGGCCGCCGAGTACGCCGTACGGGTCGGTGCGACCGCTGCTGTCGGGCGGCGGCAGACGACAGCGGAACACCCGTGGTCGCTCTCGCCCGCCGCGCTGAGCAGCGCACCCGTGGTGGCGGACCTCGTGCTGCCCTCCCCGAACGGCTCGGCCATCAGCGCCGCCGCCAGCGCCACCGGCCTGCCGGTGGTCGCGGCGTGCCTGCGCAACGCGCGCGCCGTCGGGCATTGGCTGCGCCGCCAGGGGTACGGCACGCTGGACGCCCCGATCGGCGTGATCGCCTCGGGGGAGCGGTGGCCGGACGGGTCGCTGCGACCGTCGGTGGAGGACCAACTTGGCGCCGCCTCGGTGCTGGACGCCCTCTCCGGCGTGCCGGGTGGGCTCTCGGTGGAGGCGGCCATGGCGCTCGCCGCGCTGGCGAGCACCCCGGATCTGCCCGCCGCGGTGCGCGGCAGCGTCTCCGGACGGGAGCTGACCGAAAGCGGCTTCGCCGCGGACGTGGACGTCGCCGTCCGGATCGGCGTGTCGGACGTCGTGCCGGTGCTCCACCAGGGCGTCTTCTCCGCCGCCTGACCGCGCCGGCCCGCACCTGACCGCGCCGGCCCGCGCCTGACCGCGCCGGCCCGCGCCTGACCGCGCCGGCCCGCGCCTGACCGTGCCTGACCGTGCCTGACCGTGCCTGACCGTGCCTTGTGATCAACTCGGCTTTCAGGAAGTCGCGGTGTCCACGCTTGCGGGATGGCCCGACTTCACTGATCGCGAGTGGGTCTTGTGACAGCGAAACGGCCACCCGGAGATCCGGGTGGCCGTTTCCATGGCGCTGTGGTGGGTGGGGTCAGTCGTCCAGCCAGTCGAGGCGGCGACCGCCCCGCTCGGTCGGCGGCGGTGGCGGCGGGGTGTCCGGTCGGTTCCGCCCGGCGGGCTGCTGGCCGTAGCCACCCTGGTCGTAGCCCCGGTCGTCGTAGCCGCCGCGCTGCTGCGGAGGCTCCTGGCCGTAGTTACCGCCCTGGTCGTACCCGCCGGCGGGCTGCTGGCCGTAGCCACCCTGGTCGTAGCCCCGGTCGTCGTAGCCGCCGCGCTGCTGCGGAGGCTCCTGGCCGTAGTTGCCGGCCTGGTCGTACCCGCCGGCCGGTTGACCGTAGCCACCCTGGTCGTACCCGCCCGCCTCCGGAGCGCCGTACCCCGCGGTCGGCTCGGCAGCGCGACCGCCGTACGGGGCGGCATCGGGCTGGCCGTAACCCTGCCCCTGCTCAGGCTGGTAGACGCCGGTGGCGTACGGGTCGGCCGGGGCCGGGTACTGGGTGCTGTCGCCGGTGTACCGGCCGGTCGGCTCGTCGAACCGCTCGCCGTACGCCGGTCCGCCAGCGGGAGCCGCCGGATACGCGGCGGTGCCACCCGGGGCGTCGTAGTCGCGACTGCCGTAGCCGCCGCCGGAGGCCGGTGCGTTGCCGTAGCCGCCACCCGAGGCCGGAGCGTTGCCGTAGCCGCCACTGGGCGCGGCACCGTAACCGTCACCGGCCGCACCGGCGCCGTACCCGCCCTCCGGGCCGGCCGGAGCGCCGTAGCCGCCGGCACCGTACCCAGCGGACGCTGGCTCCTCGCCGTAGCCGGCGCCGCCCCAGCCCTGCTGACCCGCGCCGCCGTACGCCTGGGCAGGCGCGCCGTACGGGTCCGGCGGAACGTCGTCGACCACCGGTCGGTGCATCATCGTCGGCGCCTCGCTCAGCGCCGCGCCGCCGACCATGGTCGGGTCCACGCCGCCGCCGGGACGACCGCCGACCACCCGGGTCTGGTCGTCGGGACCGCGGAACCCGCCCCGCGAGGGCGGCACCACACCGCCGCCACCAGCGGCCGCCGGAGCGTCGTCGTCGTCGCCGTTCTCCTTGCGCTTCATCCAGAGCAGCACGATCGTGCCGACACCGGCGGCGACCAGGAGACCACCGAGCAAAATGATCATGTACGAGCCGATGCCACCGCTGTCCTCGTTGTTCGCGGCGTTCGCCGGAGCACCCTGGCTGGCCTCCTCGGTGGGCTCCTCTTCGGTGCCCTCCTCGGTCGCCTCATCGGTGGGCGTGGCCTCGGGGGTGGCGGACGGGGTGGCGCTGGGCGTCACCTCGACCTTGATCGCGAGGCTGATCCGTTGCCCGGTGACGGCCTGTCCGGCGGCGGCGTTGATGGTCTTGGTGGCCACCACGTTGTCGAAGCTGGCGCCCAGGTCGATCCGACCGGGTGCGATCGGCTTGTCGCTAGTGCCGGTGAAGCGGAAGTCGCCGCTGCCGTTGCTGGTGGTGTCCAACTGCCGGCCGGTGCTGTCGCGCAGCATGACCACCGCGTTCGCGACCGCCTTGCTGTTGGCCTGTGAGATCACCTTGCCGGAGATCGACCGCACGGTCTGGTTCTGCGGCGGCGGCGGAGCGGCCTTGCCCTTCACGGTCAGCGAGACGGTGGCGGTGTCCGGGCCGGACTCGGCCTCGACTGCCACCGTGACGGTCGCTGTCGCGTCGCCAGCGTTGTCGTTGGCCGCGATCCGGACCAGTTGCGACCTCGGCTGATTGCCCAGGCCGGGCAGGTCGATCTCGCCACAACCGCTGGCACATCGAACACCCGAGGGCAGGCCGGCGAGGCTGATCGTCGCCTTGTCGTCACCGTTACCCGGGGTGACGCTCACTGTGATCGTGGCGTCGCTGCCGGCGTTTACGGTGATCGAGCCGGGGGAAACGCTGACATCTGCGGCCATGGCTGGTGTGGCGGGGACGGCGAGCAGAGCGCCGGCAACCAGCGCTACGACCACACCGGCCCGCTGCTTCCAGGCACGTCGGTGTGTTGACACGTCCACCGCCTTCCGGGCTGACTTCCCTCTGACCGGCGGGGCGCCGGGCCGGGGATCATCACGGTACGAATACGCCGTCGGCAACTATGCCTTGTCCGACTGCATGAGCGCGACCCAGGGCCAGCGTCGCGTGTCTGGCCTGGGGGTCGTATCGTCCCGTCGTGTCCTCTCCGCACAGTAAGTCCGCTGCCATTGCGGCCGCGTTGTCGGCGCTCGACGAGGGGCGTACACCCGAAAGGCCGGTGTTCCGGGAGGCGGTCCGGTCGCTGTTGGCCGTCCTCGCGGAGCGCGCCCCCGGCCGATCGGTGGAGGTGCGCGTCCCACCATACGGGGCGATCCAGTGCGTACCGGGGCCTCGACACACCAGAGGAAATCCACCAAACGTGGTCGAGATGGCCCCGAACACCTGGTTGGAGCTGGCAACCGGCAGGGTCGACTGGGCGTCGGCGGTCACCGACGGTCGCGTCCAGATGAGTGGCAACCGGGCGGACCTCTCGGCCTATCTGCCCCTCTAGTCGTCCCGATGTCCCACTCGCTGTAACGCTGAGCAGGGGAATCGTGACTTTCTGTATTGACGTCGATTCGCGTACACTGTCAGGCGATGACAGTGGTCCCGGCAGAGGAGAGTGGATCCGCCAGTGATCCCCGCCCGGCCGGTCCAGACCAGCATGAGGGAGCGGTAGGTGCCCCGAGGCGACGGCCGGCTGAGCCACGACCTTGACCCCCAACGACCTGGCCCCCAGGATGCCTGCGGCGTCTTCGGCGTCTGGGCCCCCGGCGAAGAGGTTGCCAATCTGACCTACTTCGGCCTCTACGCCCTGCAGCACCGCGGTCAGGAGGCGGCGGGCATCGCGGTGAGCGATGGCTCCGGCGTGGTGGTCTACAAGGACCTCGGCCTGGTGGCGCAGGTCTTCGACGAGCCCACCCTGGCCAGCCTGCGCGGTCACCTGGCGATCGGGCACGCCCGATACTCCACCACCGGCGCGTCCAACTGGGAGAACGCCCAGCCGACGATCCGGTCGACCACCTCCGGTACGACCATCGCGCTGGCCCACAACGGCAACCTGGTCAACACTGCCGAGCTGGAGAAGGAGGTCGCCGAGCGCGGCCTCATCGCGGACGGTTCGACAAACGACACCTCCCTGGTGACGATGCTGCTCGCCAGCCGACCGGATCTGTCGGTCGAGGCGGCCGCGCTGGAGGTGCTGCCGCAGCTGCGCGGCGCGTTCAGCTTCGTCTTCATGGACGAGTCGACCCTCTACGCGGCTCGCGATCCGCACGGCGTCCGCCCGCTGGTGCTCGGCCGCCTGGAGCGCGGCTGGGTCGTGGCCAGCGAGACGGCCGCCCTGGACATCGTCGGCGCCAGCGTGGTGCGCGAGGTAGAGCCGGGCGAGCTGATCGCGATCGACGAGAACGGGCTGCGCTCCACCCGGTTCGCCGCGCCGGAGCCGAAGGGCTGCCTCTTCGAGTACGTCTACATCGCCCGCCCGGATGCCACGATCGCCGGGCGCAACGTCCACTCGGCCCGGGTGCAGATCGGCCGGCAGTTGGCCAAGGAGCACCCGGTCGAAGCCGACCTGGTGATCCCGGTGCCCGAGTCCGGCACTCCAGCCGCCATCGGGTACGCGGAGGCGTCCGGCATCACGTACGGCGCCGGCCTGATGAAGAACCCGTACGTGGGTCGCACCTTCATCCAGCCGTCGCAGACCCTGCGTCAGCTCGGCATCCGGCTCAAGCTCAACCCGCTGCGGGAGAACGTCCGCGGCAAGCGGTTGGTGGTAGTGGACGACTCGATCGTGCGCGGCAACACCCAGCGCGCCATCGTGCGGATGCTGCGTGAGGCAGGGGCGCTGGAGGTGCACGTCCGGATCTCCTCCCCGCCGGTCAGCTGGCCGTGCTTCTACGGCATCGACTTCGCCACCCGGGCGGAGCTGCTGGCCAACGGGTTGGACAACGACGGCATCCGGCGCTCCATCGGCGCCGACACGCTGGGCTTCGTTTCCCTTCCCGGCCTGATCGCCGCGACCGAGCAGCCGAAGACCAGGTTGTGTCGGGCGTGTTTCGATGGGGAGTACCCGATCGAGTTGCCAGCCGGCAACCTGATCGGCAAGCACGTGCTCGAAGGGGTGGGTCGACGCGTCGCCAACTCGGCGCCGGAGGCCCCGCACACCAACGGCTCGTCCGTCGCCACTCCGGGTGGCGTTACCGCAAACCGCCCGTAGCACCAACCGGCGCGGCCCGGCTACCGCCGGCGGCACCGAGAACCAAAGGGGAGAACCGTGACGCACGTGTCCGAGCGCAGCGGCGCAGGAAGCAGCCCGACCGGCGCCGGCGGCGACCGCCAGCCGTGGACGGGCGGTGCTGGCCGCCAGGCGCGCAAACGCTCGGTCTCGTACGCCGACGCCGGTGTCTCCATCGACGCGGGCGACCGCGCGGTGGAGCTGCTCAAGTCGAAGGTGCGGCAGACCCGCCGTCCCGAGGTGCTCGGTGACCTCGGTGGCTTCGCCGGCCTGTTCCGGCTGGACACGAAGAAGTACAAGAGCCCGATCCTGGCGTCCTCCACCGACGGGGTTGGCACCAAGCTGGTGATCGCCCAGCAGATGGACATTCACGACACGGTCGGCATCGACCTGGTCGCCATGGTCGTCGACGACCTGGTGGCCTGCGGCGCCGAGCCGCTGTTCCTGCTCGACTACATCGCCACCGGCGAGGTCGTGCCGGACAAGGTCGCCGAGATCGGCGCGGGCATCGCCGACGGCTGTCGTTACGCCGGCTGCGCGCTGCTGGGCGGGGAGACCGCCGAGCACCCCGGCGTGCTGCGTCCGGACGAGTACGACATCTCCGCGACCGGCGTGGGCGTGGTCGAGGAAGCCGACATCCTGAGCCCCGACCGGGTCGAGGTGGGCGACGTGGTGATCGCCATGCGCTCCTCCGGCCTGCACTCCAACGGATACTCGCTGGTCCGGCACGTGCTGCTGGGCGCGGCCCGGATGCGTCTGGACATCGTGATCGACGACTTCGGTCGGCAGCGGACCCTCGGCGAGGAGCTGCTCACGCCGACCAAGATCTACGCCAAGGACTGCCTCAAGCTGATCGCCGAGGCCGAGGTGCGGGCGCTGTCCCACATCACCGGTGGCGGCATTCCCGGCAACCTGGTCCGGGTGCTGCCCGAGCACGTCGACGCGGTGGTCAACCGGTCCACCTGGAAGCCGCAGCCGATCTTCGACCTGATCCAGACGAAGGGTCGGATCGACGACCACGACATGGAGTCGACCTTCAACATGGGCGTCGGCATGTTCGCGATCGTCTCGGCCGAGGACGCTGACCGCGCGCTGGCCACCCTGACCGGCCGTGGCGTCGAGGCGTGGCAGGCCGGCGAGATCATCGAAGGCACCGGCAACGTGCAGATGGTCGGTCAGCACACCCGAGGATGATCACTTTCCGGTGATCGTACGGGCACCTGATCAGGGCTTCACCCGAGTGGCCAATGCCGCCTAGCCTGAAGGGCACCCCTCAGGCTAGGCGGAGGAGGGCGATGGCTGCTCGGGGACAGTCGTTCAGCGGGATGCGCGGTCTGGCCGCCGTCCCGTCGTACGTCGTGATGCAGCCCACCACCCTCTGCAACCTCGACTGCGCGTACTGCTATCTGCCGTTTCGCG
The DNA here is from genome assembly GCF_003264475.1 of Micromonospora noduli. Taxonomy (NCBI): domain Bacteria; kingdom Bacillati; phylum Actinomycetota; class Actinomycetes; order Micromonosporales; family Micromonosporaceae; genus Micromonospora; species Micromonospora noduli. Next base: position 43,263 of record NZ_PYAC01000005.1, read on the forward strand.
CCACCGACCGGCGGATGCCGGTGGCGGTGGCCGAGGCGGTCGCGGCCGCGGTCAATCCCTGGGCGGCGAACGGTCGGTTCTCGGTGGTGTGGCACGGCGGCGAGCCCCTGGCCGCCGGTCGAGAGCACCTGGCCGATCTGATCGCCCCGTTCGGGCCAGAGGTCGAGCACCATGTGCAGACCAACGCCACCCTCATCGACGACGACTGGTGCGATTTCTTCGCCCGGCACGAGATGCGGGTGAGCGTGAGCGTCGACGGGCCCCGGGCGCGCAACGGCGACCGGGTCAACCGGGGCGGTCAGCCGGCGTACGACCGGATCCTGCACGGGATCTCGGTGCTGCGCCGGCGCGGTCTGCCCTTCTCCGCGCTGGCTGTGGTGTCCCGGCCCGAGCCGGGGCTCGCCACCGAGCTGTACGACTACTTCCTTGAGCTGGGCTGCGACGTGCTGGGCATCAACATCGAGGAGACCGAGGGCGTCAACACCCGCGACAACCGCCACGACCCGGCGGCGGTGTCCGCGTTCTGGGCGGAGCTGGTCGGGGCGTGGCGCCGGGAGCCCCGGATCCACCTCCGCGAGATCGAGTGGTCGTTGCGCTACGCCGCCGCGGTGCTCGACAACTCGGCGGACGCGGTGCTGCCCCGCCACCTGGACCCGATCCCGACCATCGGCCACGACGGCTCGGTGATCGTGCTCTCCCCGGAGTTGGCCGGCTTCACTGACCCCCGCTACGGCGACTTCAGCAGCGGCAACGTGCTGACGACCCCGTTGGCGCAGATCCTCGGCAACGCGGCGACGACGCCGTGGGTGAAGGAGTTCCTGGCCGGGGTGGAGGCGTGTCGGGCGTCCTGCCCGTACTTCGGCTTCTGCGGTGGTGGCCATGCCGCCAACCGTTACTTCGAACTGGGGCGTTTTGACGGTACGGAGACCGAGCACTGCCGCAACAGCAAGATCCGCCTATTGGAGGGAGTGTTGGAGCATGCCCGAGACCACCAGTCACCGGCGGCCTGAGCGCGAAGCGGACGGCGGAGTCACCGAACGGGTGCGGGACGCGGCTCCCGCGCTCGTCGCACTGCTCCAGGAGGCCGAGGACGCACGGCGGATGCGTTCGGAGGTGTCGGGCGGAGAGGGCTCCAGCGCGGTCTGCGCCTGGAACCACTTCGAGAACATCCCGACGTTCTACAACTGGAACAATCGCCCGCGCTGAGGAAGCCGTTGTCAGGGGCCTGTCGAGCGGCCGGAGTGATCCGGTCGGGCCAGGCCCCTGATCGTCGGCGATTGCACCCGCACGGGACGTGCGTGAGCACGCGGGGGTTACCGCGTGCTCAGCTGCGTCGAGAGGTCAGCGGGTCGGACGGACCCAGGGATCCGGATCGTCGTCCGCGTGATCCTCATCATCGTCGTCGACGAACTCTTTAGAGTCGTCGTCGAAGTGGTGCTCAGACTTACCAGCACCCGCCAGTTCGCGCTGCAAAGCGGTGAGGTCGGTGTTCGGGGAGTGGTACTTCAACTCCCGCGCCACCTTAGTCTGCTTGGCCTTAGCACGGCCGCGCCCCATGGCTCGACCCCCTCGCACAGAATGCGGGGCAGCCCGAAGGCGGGCCCCGATGACGTCAGGCATCTCTCGTGGCTCTTACGGTACATGGGGATGCCATCGTTCGGCACCTCGGGTTACCGTCAGCCGGCTCTGCGCGTCGCGTCGATCCGGCCGTCACCCAGTGTACCGGGTAAGGAGCGGAACGGTTAGCACCCGTGACACCGGACAAACCGCATCAAATTTGACCCCGGCTCAGCTTACCCAGCGACGCCCGGCACGGGGGCCCGGAGGCGGATCTCGTCGATCCGCCCCCGGGGGAACGCTCAGCGCAGGTGGATCGCGCGCAGCCGGCCGACGTCCGCCATCCGCCGCTCCGCCAGCCGGTCGGCGGCCACCGCCGGCGGCACACCCTCCGCGTCAGCCAGGTGCAGGATCTCGCGGGTGGTGTCGTAGATCCGGGTCGCCCGCAGCTTCGCCCGGTCGAAGTTGAAGCCCTCGATCTCGTCGGCCACCTGGATCACGCCGCCCGCGTTGACCACGTAGTCCGGCGTGTAGAGGATGCCCCGGTCGGCCAGCAACTTCTCGATGCCCGGGTGGGCGAGCTGGTTGTTCGCCGCCCCGGTGACCACCTTGGCGCGCAACGCCGGCACGGTGTCGTCGTTCAGGGCGCCGCCCAGCGCGCACGGCGCGTACACGTCGATGTCCGCGGCGACCAGCGCGCTGGCGTCATCGACGAGGGTGACCTGCGGGTGGTTGCTGCGCACCCAAGCCAGCGCCTTCGGGTTGACGTCGGTGGCGACGACCTCGGCGCCATCCTCCAGCAGGTGCCCGGTGAGGTACTTGCCGACCTTGCCCAGCCCGGCCACGCCAACCCGCCGGCCCCGCAGGCTCGGGGTGCCCCAGACGTGCTCGGCCGCGGCCCGCATCCCCTGGAAGACACCCCAGGCGGTGAGGATCGACGAGTCGCCGGCGCCGCCGTGCTCCACGCTGCGCCCGGTCACGTAGCGGGTCTCCCGGGCCACGACGTCCATGTCCGCGACGTACGTGCCGACGTCACAGGCGGTGTAGTAGCGGCCGCCCAACGACTCCACGAAGCGGCCGTACGCGCGCAGCAGCGCCTCGCTCTTGATCTGCTCCGGGTCGCCCCAGATGACGGCCTTGCCGCCGCCCAGGTCCAGCCCGGCGAGCGCGTTCTTGTACGCCATTCCGCGGGACAGGTCCAGCACGTCGGCGAGGGCGTCGTCCTCGCTCGCGTACGGGTAGAAGCGGGTGCCGCCGAGCGCCGGGCCCAGCGCGGTGGAGTAGATCCCGATGATCGCCTTCAGGCCGCTCTGCTTGTCCTGGCAGAACACGACCTGTTCGTGACCGGTCGATACCGGGTCGTCGGTGCTCGCGAATACGCCCATGGTTGGCTCCTACTGTGGTGTGCGTCCTTGTGGGACGCGGACCTGGTGGACCCCGGCGGGGATGCTGCCGGTGTGATCGAGCCTAGTATCGGCCGCCGGGCGGGCGCTCGACGCGCCGCCGCCGTCCCACGGTGCGGCGCGCGTGCTCCGGCCGCTGACCGCGTACGGGCGTGGTTCGTGGGAGGATCGCGCGGTGCCGTCGCTCTTCGCTTCTTACCTGCGCGTGTACGAACCGCTGGCCGCCTTCGATCGAGACCGGCAGAGCTACTGGCGCCGCTACGTCTCGGAGGGGCGCGCGATCGCCCCTGTCGAGGGGCCCGGCCGGCAGCGGACGGCGGTGATCGAGGCGCTGGGTGCCGGCTGGACCCGGCTGCCGGACCTGCCGGAGGAGGCGTACGTCCTGGAGACGGACGACGGCCTGCTGGTCTGCCCCTGGAACCTGCGCATCCGGGTCGCTGAGGCGGCGCTCAGCGCCCGGGACGGGGTGCCCTCGGTGCTCGCCGACGCCTTCGTGCCGCCGGTGCTCGCCGGGCAGGCCAGGGCGGTGGTGGACGACTGGCGCAGTGGCGCCCGGGTGCTGGAGCACGGGGTGCCCCGGGTGCACGAGCAGATCGCCACCTGGGGCGTACCCCTGCGGTGGTTCGTGCTCTTCGAGCCGGCGGAGCGGGACCTGGTCACCCAGCCGGGCCGGCGGGCGTTGCGCTACCGCACCGAAATCTCCAAGGCGCGACGCCGCTCGTCGCGGGCGCTGTCGGTGCTGCGCAAGTCGGTGGGCGAGGCGCCGATCACCGAGGCGGTGGAGGAGGCGGCCCGCTGGCTGGAGGAGTTCCATCCGCGGTCAGTGGTCGAGCTGGACTACGGCGGTCTGGTCGACCTGCTCTCCGACGAGACGCTCGCCGCGGACGACTCGCCCGAGCTGGTTGCCGGCGGCCTCGCGGGGCTGTCGCGCGGCGAGGCCGAGGAGGCGTCGGCCGCGTACGACAAGTTGGTGGCGCGGTGGCGCGCGGTGCAGCTGCTGGAGCGGTGCAACTAGGGCATATCACCCTAGGAGCGCTCCCAAGGTGAGTTGTGCTCGTAGTTGACGCATCACGAACCGTGATCATGAGTCCGAATAAGGTAGTTTCTGCCGTGTAAAAGTCGTAAAAATCGGGCATGGTTCATCCGTCCGTCTAGGGACCTTCATCCGTTCGGCCCATGTCGGACATCGGGGACTAGCCGGACCATGGGAGACGCGTCGGCCGGCGGGACCCCGGCCGATGTCTATACATGTGGAGGAGTGACCGATGGCATCGCGAACGCACGAACCAGAGCCGCTACTCACGCCGGCCGAGGTGGCGTCGATGTTCCGGGTCGACCCGAAGACGGTGACCCGGTGGGCCAAGGCTGGCAAGCTCAGTGCCATCCGCACCCTGGGTGGCCACCGTCGGTACCGTGAGTCGGAGGTCAGGGCGCTGCTGCAGGGCCAGATCCCGCAGCAGCGGCAGGGCGACTGAGCCGGCAACAGTTCTTCGAAAGGGGCGGTGGATCTCGATCCGCCGCCCCTTTCGTATGCCCGGCCGCGGCTCAGCGCCGTGGCTCGGCCAACGTCACCCGGATGCCGACCGTGCCGCCCTCACCGCGACGCAACCGGCTGCCCAGCAGGCTGAGTCGGCCGATCAGGCGGTATTTGTGCTTGAGCAGGTCGCGGACCCGACCGGTGTCACCGCTCCCGTAGATCGTCGCGTGAGCCGACACCTCCGCCCCGTGGGGCCGACCCCGCACATCGCACGGTGCCACGGTCACCTCGCCGTTGCGGCGGATCCGCTTCACCTTGCCCGAATCGGCCCGGGTCCAGACCGCCAACGCCTCCCCGTCGCGTACCGCCCAGACCGGGGTCGGCACCGCCCGACCGTCCTTGCGGAAGGTCGTGAGCAGGATGTATTTCTCGGCCGACAGCCGGTCCAGCATGGTCACGCCGCCAGGATACGGCCGGCGCGGGCCACTGAGTGGCCGGATAGCGTGAACGTCGTGACGGTTGAGCCTCTAATCGGTGACGTGATCGGCGAACTGCTGCGAGACACGCTCGCCGTGGCCACCGGGGTAGGCCCCCGGCCCCTGGTCGGTGGTCGACTGCCGCGACCGGTCATCGAGATCATCGAACGCGACGACGGTCTGATCAACGGCGCCCCGTCCGCGCACTACCTGGACGGGCCGGCGGAGTGGCAGCCGTACGACCACCGCGCGGTGGACCGGGCGCACGGCGAGACGCTGGACATCGGCACCGGAGCCGGCCGGATCGCGCTGCTGCTCCAGGAGCGCGGCGTACCGGTCACCGGGCTGGACACCTCCGCGGGCGCGCTGGAGGTGAGCCGGCGTCGCGGTGTCCGGCGGCTGGTGCACGGCACCGTCGACACGCACGTCGCCGACGGGTCGAGGTACGACACGTTCCTGCTGCTCGGCAACAACCTCGGGCTGTTCGAGGGGCGGGAGCGTGCTCCCGAGTTCCTGGCCGCGCTCGCCGCGCTGGCCCGACCTGGGGCGCAGATCATCGCGCAGGGCACCGACCCGTACGGCACCCGCGACCCGCTGCACACCGGCTACCACGAGCGCAACCGTCGGCGCGGCCGGCTCGGTGGCCAGCTACGGCTGAGGCTGCGCTACCGCGAGTTGAGCACCGAGTGGTTCGACTACCTGGTCTGCTCGGCGGACGAGTTCGCCAGCCTGGTGCACGGCACCGGTTGGCGGCTCACCGATGTGGACGACCGCGACGCCCCCTACTACCTGGCCACCCTGCGCCTCGTCGACTGAGCAGAACGGCCCCCGCTCTCCGCCCGGCGGAGAGCGGGGGCCGTCGTACGTCTCAGACCTGGACGGTCGGGGGGAGCTGCTCGGGCGGCAGGCCACCGTCGCCGTCGACCACCTCGTCCGGTTGGCCGTCCTCGTCGATGTCGACCATGGTGATGTCCACCTTGCCGTCACCGTCGGTGTCGAACTGGAACAGGTCCGCCTTGCCGTCGCCGTCGGTGTCCACCACCCACACGTCGGTCTTGCCGTCGTTGTTGGTGTCGGCGCGCAGCAGTTCGACCCGCTCGTCGCCTCGGGTCTCCACGATCTCCCCGTCGGTGACGCTCTCCGGTGCCTGGCTCATGTCGATGCGGTCCTTCCCTCGGTTGACGGGCCGTCATTACCCGATCCGGCGCTCCCCCACGCATGGGCCGGGTCGTCGCGCTGTCTAGGGTCGCACCATGAGCGAGCGGAGCGGTCGGGAGACCCGGGCCGGCGTGGCGGGGACCCCGCGCGTCGGCGGGCGGGACAGGGAGGCGTGATGAGCGATCGTTTCGTGGTCGTGGGTGCCGGCACGATGGGGCTCGGCATCGCGTACGTGGCGGCCGGCGCCGGGCACGCCGTCGAGCTGGTCGAGGTGGACCCCGAGCGGGGCGCGGCCGCGCAGAACCGGCTTGCCGAGCTGTGGGAGCGGGCGGTGCAGCGCGGGAAGCTGAGCGCTGACGAGGCCGCCACCAACCGGCAGCGGGTGACGCTGCGTCCGACCCTCACCGCTGTCGCTCCCGCCCCCCAGGTGATCGTGGAGGCGGTGCCGGAGCGCCTGGACCTGAAGCGGGCGGTGCTGCGGGACGCCGCCGCGCTGCGCCCGGAGCTGCTGGGCAGCAACACCTCCAGCATCGCCATCGGGGCGCTGGCCGCCGAACTGGACGCGCCCGAGCACTTCCTCGGCCTGCACTTCTTCAACCCGGTCTGGGCGATGACGCTGCTGGAGATCGTGGTCGGCCCGGCCACCGCCGAGGAGACCACCGCCGCGGCCGTCGCGCTCGCCGGCCGGCTGGGCAAGGACCCCGTCGTCGTACGCGACATGCCCGGCTTCGCCACCTCCCGGCTCGGGGTCACCCTCGGGCTGGAGGCGATCCGGATGGTCGCCGACGAGGTGGCCAGCCCGGCGGACATCGACAAGGCCATGGTGCTCGGCTACCGGCATCCGATCGGGCCGTTGGAGCTCACCGACCTGGTCGGCCTCGACGTGCGGCTGGACATCGCCCGCACCCTCCAGGCCGCGTACGGGGACCGCTTCGCGCCGCCGCCGCTGCTGGTCGAGATGGTGGCCGCCGGGCGGCTGGGTAAGAAGTCCGGTCAGGGCTTCTACCGCTGGGAAGGCGGTGTCAAGCAGTGAGCGGGCTGCGGATCGAGGAGCGGCCGGACCGGCTGGTGGTCACCCTGGACCGGCCGGAGAAGCGCAACGCCATCGACGCCGACCTGATCGCCGAGCTGCACCAGGTCTGCGCCGAGTTGGAGGCGCGGCCGCGGCTGCTGCTGCTCACCGGCGGCGCGTCGGGCATCTTCGCCGGTGGCGCCGACATCGGCCAGCTCCGCGAACGGGGTCGCACGGACGCCCTCGCCGCGATCAACTCGGCCGCCTTCGCCCGCATCCGGGCGCTGCCGATGCCGACCGTGGCGGCCGTCGACGGCCCGGCGTTGGGCGGTGGCGCGGAGCTGGCGTACGCCTGCGATCTGCGGGTGTGCACGGCGCGGGCGGTCTTCGGCCAGCCGGAGGTGCGGTTGGGCATCCTGGCCGGCGCCGGCGCGACCCACCGGCTGCCCGCGTTGATCGGCGAGGGCCGGGCCAAGGAGCTGCTCTTCACCGGCCGGCGGGTGGACGCCGCGGAGGCACTGCGGATCGGCCTGGTGAACCGGGTGGTGGACGAGCCCGGCGAGCTGCTGACGGTGGCGCACGCATTGCTGGACGAGATCGCCCTGGGCTCACCGTTGGCGGTGCGGCTGACCAAGCTGGCGGTGGACGCGCCCGCCGCCGCGCACCCGCAGCTCGACCTGGTCAGCCAGGCGGTGCTCTTCGAGGACGACGAGAAGCACCGCCGGATGACCGAGTTCCTGGAGCGTCGCCGGCCGCGCTGATCCCGCGTACCAGAAACGGCCGCACCGGCGGGAAGCCGGTGCGGCCGTCGCGGGTTTCGGGTCCTGCCTACTGCCGGATCTGCACCCCGGCGTCGGCCAGGCCGCGGATCACCTGGGCGGACTCACCGAAACCGATGATCAGTACGGCGTCCGCGCCGAATTCCTTGATCTCCTTCGCGCCACCGCTGAAGTCGACCGGAGCGGCCTTCGCGTCGGCCGGCGGCTCGTACGTCAACAGCTTGAGCCGGTCGTTGGCGATACCGGCCTTCTCCAGCTCGTCGCGGACGGTGCCCTGGAGGCCCTCACCGTAGGAGTCCTTGCGGGCGACGATGACGATCTTCTGTGACCCGTCGCGAAGGATCACGTCGGCCAGCGCCCGGCCCTGAAGGCTGTCCGGCGGGGCGGTACGGAAGTAGAGGCCCTGGTCGTCGACGTCGGTCAGGCTGCTGTCGGTGTTGGACGGGGAGAAGAGGATCTTCCCGGCCTGCACCACATCCGGCAGCACCGCCCGGGAGATGCCGGAACCGCCGGCACCGATGATCACGCTGACGCCGTCCGTCACGTGCTTGGCCACCATCGCCTTGGCCACCGCCGGGTTGGTGCCGTCGTCGCCGTCGAGCCACGTCACCGGCTTGCCCAGTGCGCCGCCAGCGGCGTTGATCTCCTTGATCGCCAGCGCGGCGCCGGCGGCCATCGGCGGGTAGGCGATCGACAGGTCGCCGGTCTTCGGCAGCAGGCCGCCCAGGATCAGCGGCTCCTGGTCGGCGGCGCCACCCGGGCGCTGCTTCTTCGGCTTCGGCGGCGTCTTGGTGCTCGCCGCCGACTCGATGCCCGCGCCGACGAACTCGGTCTTGCCGTCGTTGATCTGCTGCCCGTCGAAGGTCAGCGTGGCGTAGCTCGCGGTGGCCGGCTCACCCTTGTCGGTGAAGCCCGCCCGGGTGAGCGACACGCCGCGGTACTCGATGTCCTGCCCGTTGCGGGCCAGCGCGAGACAGCTTGCCGGGTCTTCGCAGCGCTGCCCGTCGTTGGTCACGGCGACGATCTGCTTGGTGATGGCTGCCGGGTCGGTGCTCCCGGCCAACTGGGCGGCGAGCACGGCGATCACCACCGCGTCGTACGTCTCGGCGGAGTACACGTAGTCCGTCAGCGCCGGATTGACGGCCCGTAACCGGCCCTTGAAGTCGTCTGGGAGCGGTACGAGGGGCGTGGTGCCCTTCATCCCGTCCACGAGACTCGCCCGTTCCTTCAACTCGGCAGGATAGGAGTTGAGCATGTTGCCGTCCGTGCCGTAGAGGCGCACCTGTTGGGCGCTGGCCTCTTCGGGCTTGTCTTCCCCGCAAGCGCTTGTGGCGAGCAGGATCGTCGCGCAGGCAGCCAATGTGGCTACCCGCGAGCGGCGTGATACGAACATGGTCGTCCTTCCTCCGGCGAAGGTCCGCTGCGCACATTAGCGTGCCGAGGCCGGCGGCGGGACCGTGGAGGTGGCGTAATGCGCAGGTAGCTCGCGTTGAACACGGACAGTGACGGTTGCGGGAGGCGCTTGACCACCCGTCCTACTGTGCGCTGCGTGACCGACCTACCACAGCAGACGTTCGATGACGCGGCCGCCGTGCTCCGTTCGGCGCTGACCGGCGATGGAGACGCGGTGGTGGGAGCGTTCGACGCGGTCGTCGACCGGGCCGGCCTGGACGGCGCGTACGGCGTCGCCTGGTGCCTGGCCGCGACCATGCTCGGTGACGCGCCGGCGGCCAGCGGGGCGGCGCTCGACTTTCCGGGAATCGATCAGGCCGGGTACGACACCCGCTGGGTGGCCCGCTTCGTCAGTGCGTACGCGAATCGGGACGAGCCGACCGGGGAGGCGCTGTTCGGCGCGGCGGCCGCCGACGGGCTGCTCCCCGACTGCCTGCTCACACTCGCCGGCTCGACGATCGCCACCCTGCGCAGCCGCGCCGGGTGACGCGCAGCCGGGTCGCGGCGTCCGTCGGGGGGCGGACGCCGCGACCGTGCGGGCCGGTCAGAACGCGTGATACGCGATCAGCGGTTCGTACTCGTACCGCAGGTTCTCGAAGCGGACCCGGAAGTTGACGCCGTCCCGGACGTTGGTCGCCACCGTGATCCAGCCCGAGTTGGCCGGCAGGTAGGTCCAGTAGTTGCAGGCGCTCGTCTTGTCGACGAAGATCACGCACGCCTCGGTGGCGTACACGCTCGCGTTACGCACGTTGATGTCGCGACAGCGCGTCGTGGTGCGGTACTGGCCGGCCGAGCCGCCGTAGCGGCCGGTCTCGAAGTACGACCGGACCGCCCCGCCGTAACAGGTGGCGAGCGGAGCGAACGCGTTCGGCCCGGAGCTGACCGGCGTGGTCGGTGTTGTCGGCTCCGCCTGCGCGGGCGTGCCGACAGAAAGCAGTGCGACGGCCGTGGCGACGGCGAGCAGACGAGCGGTCGGGGATGGCATCCGTTCGTTCCTCCAAACAGTTGGCTGACCGTCCGTATCGGACTGATCATCTGGCCGTGACGATGATACGTATCGATTGATTGCGGCGCGGCCCCGATGATGTCCGGCCCGTGTGGTAGCTCTGTAGGCATGTCCGAGGCCATGCTCAGCAAGGTGCGCAAGCTGCTGGCCCAGGCCGAGGACCCGGCCTGCACGCCGGCCGAGTCGGCCGCGTTCACCGCCAAGGCGACCGAGCTGATCGCCCGCTACGGCGTCGACCGGGCGCTGCTCGCCGCCCGGGACCCGACCACCGACCCGGTCGGCGATCGAGTGCTGGACGTCGTCGCCCCGTACGCCCGGGACAAGGTCGGCCTGCTCGCCGCGGTGGCGGAGCCGCTGCGCTGCCGATGCGTACGCCGTCGGCAGGGCAACGGCTTCGCCCTGCACCTCTTCGGCTTCGCCAGCGACCTGGAACGGGTGGACCTGCTCTTCACCTCACTGCTCGTGCAGGCGGCGCACGGCCTGGCCGCCACCGAGGTGCCCGCGGACGACCACCCCGCCGCCTTCCGCCGCTCCTGGCTGGCCGGCTTCGCGGAGGTGGTCGGAGGTCGACTCTGGGCGGCGGAGTCGGCGGCGGCCAGCGAGTCGGGCACACCGTCGATGGCGCTGGTGCTGGCCGACCGGTCCGACCGGGTGCAGCGCCGGCTCACCGAGGAGTACCCACGGCTGCGCACCGCACCGCCACGTCGGTTGGGCGGCACCGGCTTCGGTTCAGGGGCGGAGGCCGGTCAACGCGCGAACCTTGGTGGTCGGGACCTCGGCGGCGCCGCTGCCGGTCGGCGGCTCGGCCGGTGACCCGGTAGGTCATCGGTCGGTGACCCGGTGGGTCGTCAGGCCGTCGCGCTGGGGCGGTGGCGCGACACGGTGGCGACGTAGCGGGTGAGCAGCTCGTGCCAACCGGCCGTGAGCGCCTTGCGGTAACCCTCGGCAGCCTCGCCGTGCCGGTCGAAGTGCCGGTGCTCCAGCTCGACCCGGGTGCGATCCGGCCCCTCGGCTTGGAACAGCACCTCGACCTCGCTCGCGCGGGCCGGGTCCGGCACCGGCGCCCGGTCGGGGCCGATCTGCCAGACGAAGACCAGCCGGCGAGGCGGATCCCAGGTGAGCACCCGGCCCCAGTCGGCGCGGAAACCGTACGGGCCGATCTCGTAGAGCATGCCGCCGGCCCGAGGCTCCATGCCCAGCTCGGCCAGCGCGTCCGGGCCGGACCAGGTGTATTCGGTGACCCACCAGTCGGTCAGCTCGTCGGTGAAGACCGTGAACGCGTGCTCGGCGGAGCCCGGGACGAGAAGGCTGCACCGGAGAGAGAACTGGCCGGCGTCCTGCCGGATGTCGGCCGGATCAGTCAATTCCTGTCCCATAGGCCCGGACCATACCGGCTGATGCCTCGGTGTGCAGCTTCACGCGATGCCCGGTTCCAGACAGAGGGTCGTCGAGTCGTCACGGACGGGATGGCCCGCCGGAAAGCGGGTAACCGCGCCCAACGGCCCGGACGACCGGGCTGGTGCGCAGGTGGGGCGGGAGAACATGAGCGACAGCGGGCAGCAGCGGGAGCCGGACCGGAACGTCGACAGCGAGGACCCGGACGTCCTGCTCGACATTCCGAAGGTCTCCGTCGACTCCATCCGACTGGCGGTCGACGGTCTGGAGGCCGACCTGTCGCTGCGGGCCCGGGTGGCCAACCTGCTCCAGGTCGACGCCGGCGTACGCGTGCACCTCAACGGCGGCGAGTTGAACATCGACGGGGTGAACGCCGAGGCGCAGCTGCGGGTGCGGTTGGAGCAGCTGACCAGAATCCTGGGCCGCGCGCTCGACACGCTCGACCACAACCCACACATCATCGAGGCGCTCGCGCGCACGGCCGGCACCGCCGTCGACGACGTGAACCGCAGCGCCCAGCAGTTGGCTGCGGGCGCAGTGGATATCAAGGCGTCGAGTCGACGCTCGGACGACGTACGCGACGAGCCGGGCCAGCAGGTCGGCGCGGCCAGCCCGGTGGCCGACCGCGACCGACTGGGTTCCGGCCGGCCGGGTCCGGGTCGGCCATCGGGTTCTGGCCGGCCGGGTCCCGATCAGCTCGGCCCCGGTCGTCTGGGTTCTGATCGGCCGGAGGCGGGTCGGCCGGAGGCGGGTGGGTCCGGGGCGGGGCCGGGCGGCTCGGGACCGGGTGCCGGCGGCCCAGGGCCGCGAGCCGGCGGCCCAGGGCCGGCCGACCAGACGCATGCGCAGGGCCAGCAGCCGGAGGGCCAGCAGCCGGAGGGTCGGCGTCCTGAGGGGCCGCATGCGCAGGGCCGGCAGCCAGATAGACGGCAGCCGGAGGGCCGTGAGCCGGAGGGCGGCGCGCCAGGTGGCAACGGTCCGGAAGGCCAGCGGTCCGAGGGGTCGCGTCACGCCGGTGGACAGCGGCCCGAAGGCGCGGGTGACGGAGAGCACCCAGCGGCGGCGGGCCGGGACCAGCAGCGCCCCGAGGGATCGGCGGGGCCGGCGGCCGGGAAGACCGGCAACAAGCCCGGCCAGTCGCCTGCGTCCGGTCCGAGCCCGTCCAGGGATGGCGACGGTGGTCTGCCGGGCGCGGCGCAAGCCGCAGCGCAGAGCGCAGCCCAGTTCGCCGAGCAGGCGGGGGAGACGCTGCGAGAGGCTGGACGCAGCGTGTGGGAGGCGATCCAGGGCAGCGTGGCCCAGCATCGCCCGCAGGGTCGCCGCGACCACTGACGCCGCGCGGTGCGTCACGTCCGCCGGGCGGTCGCGCCCGGGAGTCACGCAGGCCGGCAGGGTCGATCATGCAAGCCGGCGGGGCTGGTCAGGTAGGCCGACGGAAGGTGCCGGCGATAGCCAAGAAGTAGCCCACCGGTGTGGCGGCCGGCGATGGCCGAGGCGCAGCGCTGCCCGTCGCATCCGCCGGGCATGCGTGGTGAGCGAATCCCGGGGCTGAAGGGTCGATGCCGAAACCACGGCGGGACGAACGATCAGGGGAAGCCCTGCGGGGGCATGGTTATCGCCGGGGTGAAACCGGTGGGTCAACCACATCGGGCCGGACCCCGATGAGGTGTCGGACTGTGACTGCCCAGCGGTGCTGCGTCTGGAGGTTCCCGACGGTGGGCCGCGCCGGCTGCGGCACTCGTGCGCGACGTGGATGTTCGCCCGGGGTATGCCGCCGCTAGTGGTGTCGCGCCGGCTCGGGCATGCCACCCTGGCCGTGACCAGCGAGATCTACGGACACCTGATGCCCGAGTCGGACGAGGCCGCCGCGGCTGCCATGTTCACCTCGGCCTGGAGTCGCTGAAGCGTCCCGGCCCAGTAATCGCCAATGATTCCCATGATCACCTCCGCTCGCCTAAGCCGGACGTGTAATGAGTCAAGTGACATGATCCGGTGGTTGCAATGGTTCAAGGTCGTGACTGGCGAAAGACTGCCTTCGAGCAACGATCGCTTTGCTCGCCGCTGGTTAGCTCGATCTGGCATCCAATTAAGAACGGCGTGCCATGGCCAGGACATTCGACAATGCATGGGGTGCGACGGCAAATCTCCTCGTCGGGCTGGGCCATCCAGGCCAGGGCACTGGTAGCTCAGCGACTTGCAATCACCCGACGAGGAGATCTGCATGCCGTCCTAGAGGTAATAGCGGCAGGTGTCCTCGCCCAGGTCATCCTCGCAGATCTTCACCTGGAAGACCCCGTGGTTCCAGCGAAGCTTCCCGCAGCCAGCGCTGCTTCCATTACCGTCGCCGACCTTGACCGAGTACGTGTGGTAGTTGGTGTAGAACCAGGCATACACGCCATTGCCGTCGGCCTCGTTGTCACAGACCTCAAGGTCGGACTGGCCACCAGAGAGATTGATGAAGCACGCTCGATCACTGCCCTCGTAAGCGCAGCCCGAGTCTGCATGGGCGACCCCAGGAAGGGTCATCATGATGCCGAGCCCGAGGACGGAACCGACCGCCGCCAGTCGCTTGATTCTCACAATTCTCCCCGTTGATGGTTGTGCACGACAACCCTATGAGCTGCCGTCAATGCCGGTAAGACTATATCGATCATCCTGCTGCCTCAACCCCGGTCTTAGGCAGGGCTGGGGCATCGGCTGCGCCGGTGGTGAGCTGCGCCCGGTCGCGGTATGGGACCAGGGCCAGCGGCTAGGTGCCGTGGGCCCGGGCTGCGTCGCCGAGGTTTGGAACACGGGCACCGGGCGCCACCTCGGCACCCTCCGACCGGAGATCGAGTCGCTGGCCGCCACCGACCAAGTGATCATCACCGGCGGCTACGACGGCTACCTACGGCTGTGGGATCCGCAGCGGTTCACCGAAACCCGCGCCTGGCAGGGGCACCAGGACCGAATCAGCTCCCTAGCCCTCGCTCCCGACGGCAGATGGTTCGCCAGCTCCGGCCATGACGCCCTGGTCCGAGTCTGGGATACCGGCACCGGAGCCCCGCTGGCCACCTGCACCGGCCATACCAAATGGGTGAACGCTGTGGCCGTCTCCTCCGCCGCTCGATGGTTCGCCAGTTCGGACGACGAAGGCGTGATCCGGCTGTGGCGAATGCCCTCGGGAGAGGCCTGGCACGTGCTACGGGGCACACCAACATGGTCCGCACCCTCGCGATCGCCCAGGACGACGCGCTGATCGTGTCGGGTAGCTGGGATCACACCGCCCGCGTGTGGGACGTCGCGACAGGCACCACGGTGCATGTGCTCACCGGCCACACCGAACCGATCGAGGTGGTCGCGATTTCGCCAGACGGGTCCTTGGTCGCGACCGGCGGCTGGGACCACACCGTACGAGTCTGGGATCTGCGCACCGGCCGTTGCGTAGCGGGTGTCACGGTCAACGAACGGGTGACCGGGTGCGCCTGGGTCCTCGAGAGGTGCGCACTCGCCGCGACAACGCCCTCCGCTACCTACTTGTGGTCGTACCTGCCCCCGCTGGAGTGATCGCAAGCCCATACCCGGTCAAGGTCGACGGTGAGCATGCGCGGACGCGTCCCCGCGCCCGCAAGATCCTCGCCTAGCAGCCGAGTACCACGACGACGGCCAAACCACCCAAACGAGAGATCGGGGGCCACAGCGCGGGCAGCCGGTTCATGGCGAGGGGATAGGGAGCAGGTACCCCAATTGCTCTCCGTAATCTTCCTGACGCTTAAGTGGCATCGTGCGCCCATGGGCGCAGCGCGGGCGCACGAGCGTGGGAACCCTTATCAATGAAAGAGCCCGCCAACGCAAAGGGCGGCGACCGCGTTTCCGCTGGTCACCGCCCTGCTAGCCCGGCGAAAGGCTATGTGGCCAGGGGCGGGGTCGAACCGCCGACCTTCCGATTTTCAGTCGGACGCTCGTACCAACTGAGCTACCTGGCCGTGTCGCTCGGCTCATGTTACCCGGCAACCGGACGAACCGGCGGCAAGGCGACCTGCTCCGATACGCAGAACGCCGCGCGGGGCGCGGCGTCAGCGCTGCGGTCCTGACGGGACTTGAACCCGCGACCTCCGCCTTGACAGGGCGGCGAGCACTCCAACTGCTCCACAGGACCTAGCTTGTGTTGCTCCGGCTTTCGCCGGTCTTGCCTTGCTCCGGCTTTCGCCGGTCGTGCCCCCAACGGGATTCGAACCCGTGCTACCGCCTTGAAAGGGCGGCGTCCTGGGCCGCTAGACGATGAGGGCGGCCCCGCCATCATTGCACATTCGCAACTTCAAGCGGACTTGCTCCCATCCGGCCCCGCCGGAGGCTTGGAAAGCATACGTGATGCTCCGTCGGTCGACAAAATCGGTGTCGGCAAGGGCTTGGGACGGGCTATAACCGCAGGTCAGAGCGGTTCTAGCGGAGTCGGGTGATGCCGAAGCGCTTCTTCAGGTCGGCGATCAACTTCGGGCACGCGGCGAGTGTCGCGGCCCGATTACCGCCGCCGTCGTGCAGAAGAACGATCGCACCGGGCCGGGTGGCGGCGTGGACACGCTTGCCGATCGTGGCCGCTGTCGGCTTGTCCCAGTCCTGCGGGTCGACCGACCAGTGCAGCGGACGCATGCCGAGGTCCTTGGCCACCCCGAGCACCTCCGACGTCCACCGGCCGCCCGGCTGCCGGTAGAACGACACCTTCGCCCCGGGAACGGCCTTCTTGATGGCCTTGTTGGTGCGGTCCAGGTCGGCCCGGATCTCGCCGACAGGTCGACGGGCAAGATCGAGGTCGTGACGCCAGCTGTGGTTGCAGAGCTGGTGTCCCTCCCGGACGATCCGCCGGACCAACTCCGGGTGACGCTGCACCTCGCGACCGACGACGCAGAAGGTCGCGGTCACCTTGGCGGCCTTCAGTTGGTCGAGCACCTTTGGTGTCCAGGCCGGGCTGGGCCCGTCGTCGAAGGTCAGGGCCACCGGGCGTACGCCGGTGTTGCGTCCCAGACCGGAGGGGAGCTTGGCCGGCAGCGGCCGCAGTGGCGGCTTGGCCGGCTTGGTGACGGTGGGGTGCGGTGTGGGGGTGGGCGGCGTGGTCGATTCCACCGGCCGTGGAGCGCCGGCGGGTGCGATGGTGCGCTCCGGCTGGGCACAGCCGGAAAGGACCAGCGCCACGGCGAGGACGGACGCCAGGATGGCGCGGGCTTGCATCTGCTCGCTCCCGGAGGGTCGGGGTAGGCGGACCCGCCCGACGGTAGTTCACGCCGCGATTCGGCGACAGTGCGATCAATCACGCCTCGACTGGTCCAGGGAGTCGCGGACGGCGGCGGAGAGCGAGACCGCCTCGGCCAGGTCGACCGGCCGCACCACACCGGCGGGCAGCGTGTCGGCTCGCCAGCCGGGGCCGGCGGCGAGCACCAGCAGCGGGCGTCGGGGGGCGGCGAGCAGCGCGCTGAGTTGGGTCGGGTCGGCGGTGGCCCGGGTGTGCGACCAGAGCACCACGGCGGCCGGTCCGGTCCGGTTGACCGCCTCGACGAGAGCAGCCACCGGCACCCGGGCGCCGAGCATCCGGTAGCTGACACCGGCCTCCGCGAGAGCTGCCGCCAACGCCTCCAGCGGCAGCGTGTGCTGTTCCTCGTCGGCACAGGAGAGCAGGATCCGGGCCGGCCCGGTGGGGACGTTGGCCCGACTGGCCGCCGCGAGCGCCTCCGAGACGCAGCGGGACATCAGGTGTTCCACCTCGATCAGGCCGGCGGTGGCGGCGTGCCGTTCGCCGATGCCGGCCAGCACCGGGCGCAGCAGGCCCTCCCAGGTGGCGACGACCCCGCTGGCGGCCAGGGTGTGCGCGATCGTCTCGCTGATCGCCGCCGCGTCCAGTCGCATGGCGGCCCGGGCCAATCCGCGGGCCGCCGGGCCGGCACGGCCGACCGGGATGGAGCCGCCGCCGTCACGGCCGGCCGGGAGGATGCGGGCGGGGGCGACGGTGCCGGTGCCGTTGGGCGTCGGGTCCGGTGCCTGGCGGGCCCAGCGGGCCGCCTCGGCGGGGCTCACCCCTTCGGCGGTGAGCCGTCGCATGATCTCGAGACGGGCCAGATCACTTTGTGTGTACCGGCGGTGGTGACCGGGGATGTGTTCGCTGGGCCCGAGCCCGTAGCGCTGGTGCCAGGTGCGGAGGGTCGTCACCGCGACCCCCAACCGACGTGCGACAGCGCCCGCGCTCAGCGCCTCATCGACCACCCGACCGCTCCGCCGTGTCATCCGCCGGCGATCCGGGCGGCGTCATGGCCGGGCCGGTTGCGCCCGACCGGGACTCCGCGGGGCGTAGCAGCCGGTTCACCACCCCGCCCAGCCAGGGCGCGTACGACCGGGGGTCGAGCTCCAACTCGGTCTCCAGCGCGGCGGGGTCGGCCCATCGCAGCTCGGCGACCTCGTCCGGGTCGGGCAGTAGCGGAGCGCCGGGCAGGAACTCGCCTCGCAGTACGTGGTCGTACTCGAACTCGACCCGACCGGTCGCCGGGTCCTCTGCGTAGTAGACGTAGATGCCGACCTCGGTCAGCTCGACCGGGCCCGCGCCCAACTCCTCGCTCAGCCGTCGGTTGGCCGCCTCGGCGAGCGACTCGCCGGGCTGGGGGTGGCCGCAGCAGGAGTTGGCCCAGCGCAGAGGGAACCGGGTCTTGACGCCGGCTCGGCGCTGGAGCAGCACCTGGCCGTCCGGGTCCACCAGCAACACCGAGAAGGCCCGGTGCAGCTGCCCGGGTGGTTGGTGCGCGGCCGCGACGGTCGTCTCGCCGTGGGCCGTGCCGGTCTCGTCGACGAGTTCGACGAGGTGCTTCTCACGACTGCTCATCGGCCTTCCCCGGTGATCCGGCCGGCGGCGAGCTTGCCGGAGATGAGCACCATCGGTACGCCGACGCCGGGTTGGGTCCCGGAGCCGACGAAGACCACGTTCGGCAGGTCGCGGTGCAGGTTGGACGGGCGGAACGGCCCGGTCTGGAAGAGGGTGTGGGCGGCGGCGAACGGGGTGCCGGCGGCCATCCCCTGCTCCTCCCACTCGGCGGGGGTGATCGCCCGGAGCACCTCGACCCCGGCGCCGAAGCCGACGTAGCCGCGCTCCTCCAGGGTGCCGATCAGCTGGTCGGTGTAGCGCTGGGTCAGGTCGCCGCGCCACTCGAACGGCGCCCGGTGCAGGTTGGGCACCGGGGCGAGGACGTAGTAGGTGTGTCGGTCCGGCGGGGCCACCGCGGGGTCGGTCCGGCTCGGGTTGGTCACCAGCAGCGACGGATCGGTCATCAGCTCACCCCGTCGGATGACCTCATCGAAGGTGCCCTTCCACGCGCGTCCGAAATGGATGTTGTGATGGGCGATCTTCGCATAGGCCTGTCGGGAGCCGACGTGCAGAACGACGCAGGACGGTGAGTAGGTGAGCCGACGCTGCGGCGCGGCGGGGAGCAGGTCCCGGTAGGCGACCGGCAGGTCGGGGTTGAGCACCACCACGTCCGCCGGCACCAGGTCGCCGTCGGCGGTGAGTACGCCGGTGGCGCGGCCGTTCACGGTCTCCACCCGGGTCACAGTGGTGTCGTACCGGATCTGCACGCCGTGCTTCTCGGCCGCGCCGGCCATCGCCCTGGAGACCGCGTGGATGCCGCCGCGTGGGAAGTAGACCCCGGCCACCGAGTCGAGGTACGCGATGACCGCGTAGATGGCCAGCGCGTCGTGCGGCGCGAGGCCGGCGTACATCGCCTGGAAGGAGAAGATCCGCTGGGTACGCGGGTCCCGGAAGAACTGGTTGATCTTCGTCTGGAGGCGCCGGAATGCCCCGCCGCTGAGCAGCTTGAGCAGGTTGCCAGTGATCAGGTCGGTCGGCGCGTCCAGGTTGCGCTCGATGAAGTCGGTGCGCTCCAACCGCCACAGCTCTCGCGCGTACTCGACGAACCGCAGGTAGCCGTCGGCCTCCCGGGGCCCGCAGACCCGGGAGATCTCGGCCGCCATCCGGGTGGTGTCGGTGAGCACGTCGAGGGTCGAGCCGTCCGGGTAGTACGCCCGGTAGGCGGGGTCGAGCGGGGTCAGGTCCAGCCAGTCGTGCAGCTCCTCGCCGACCGCGCCGAGCGCCTCGGCGATCAGGTCGGGCATGGTGAGCACTGTCGGGCCGGTGTCGAACTCGTAGCCGTCCACGCCGAGGCGCCCGGCCCGCCCGCCGGGCACCGGCTCGCGCTCCAGCACTGTCACCTGTCGCCCGCTGCCGGCCAGGTGCAGCGCGCAGGCGAGCCCGCCCAGCCCGGCCCCGACGACCACCACCCGGTCCGTCCGTCCTGTCACCGTCCGCACGTGACCACCTCCTTGCTCAAGTCGCTCATCAGGCCCGCCGGTTGGCAGCGGCGGTGGCCAGACCGGTCAACGCGGTCCGCGCCGTCTGGTCCACGGGTGCGGCGTCGAGCGCGGCCAGCGCGTCGCTGACCCGCTCGGCGATCATCTGCTCCACCCGGGTCACCGCGCCGGTCTCGGCGACCAGCCCGGCGAGCGTGTCGACCGATCCGTCGGCGGCCCGCTCCAACGCCGTGAGCTGGGCCGGCGTGGCCAGCTCACGGGCCAGCATGAGCAGCGTGGTCGGCTTGCCGGTGCGGAGGTCGTCCCCGGCCGGCTTGCCGGTGGCCGCCGGGTCGCCATAGACGCCGAGCAGGTCGTCGCGGAGCTGGAACGCTTCGCCGACGGCCAGGCCATAGCGGGTGTACGCGGAGACCAGCGGGTCGTCGGCGGGCACCCCGGCCAGGCAGGCGCCGAAGAGCAGCGGTCGCTGGACGGTGTAGCTGGCGGTCTTGTAGCGGGCCACCCGTAGTGCCCGGTCGACCGACCAGCTCGCCGGGTCGTTCTCGCCGAGCACGTCCAGATACTGCCCGGCGACCGTCTCGACCCGCATCTGGTCGTAGCAGCGGCGCACCTCGAAGAGGCGCGTCGACGGCACCGAGGCGTGGGCCAGCAGCTGGTCGGCCCAGACCATGCAGAGGTCGCCAATGAGCACGGCGACGGCCTCACCGAACCGGCCGGGATCACCTCGGTGGCCGGCGGCGACGTGCTGTTCGGCGAGCGCGACGTGCGCGGTGGGCCGGCCGCGGCGGGTGGTGGACGCGTCCATCACGTCGTCGTGCACCAGCGCGAAGGTGTGCAGCAGCTCCAGCGCGGCCAGCGCGGGCAGCACGGGTGGCAGCGCCGCGGTGCCTCCGACGGCCCCGCGCCACCCCCAGTAGGCGAACGTGGACCGGATCCGCTTGCCGCCGGTCAGGACGGCTTCCCGTGCGGTGGCGGCGAAGCTGCCCATCGACGTATCGATGTCGTTGAGGGTGTCGACCTCGGCGGTGAGGAAGGTGTCCAGGGTCTCGTCGACCGCCGTGACCAGATCGTGGGTATAAGCGGCCAGAACGGCGCGGACCGGATCGTCCCCGTCCCCCGGCCCTGTCGGCGCCACGCGGGTCACGTTGCCCGCAACTGCGTCGTTGGCCATGCGGCTGAGCGTACCCTAGGCTACGGGTTGCGTCGATTGGTGCGTCGATAAATGGAGGAGGGTCGGTGGAAACTGATCTCACCGCTGCCTATGACCGGTGCCGTGAGCTGCACAAACGCCACGGCCGCACCTACTATCTCGCCACCCGTCTGCTCCCCGCTTGGAAACGACGACATGTACACGCCCTCTACGGGTTCACGCGGTACGCGGACGAGATCGTCGATAGCACCGAGGACCTGCCGCCGGCCGAGCGGGCCGCTCTGCTGGACCGCTGGGCCAGCCAGTTCGTGGCCGGTCTGCACGGCGCGCCGGTCGACGACCCGCTGTTGCCGGCAGTGCTGCACACCATCGCCGTCTTCGATCTCGACCGGGACGACTTTGCGTCGTTTCTGAAGAGCATGGCGATGGACCTGACCGTCACCGCGTACCCGACCTACGACCACCTGCTCGACTACATGGAGGGCTCGGCGGCGGTCATCGGCACCATGATGCTGCCCATTCTGGGCAGCTCGGACCCGGTGGCGGCCCGGGAGCCGGCCCGGCAACTCGGCTTCGCCTTCCAGCTCACGAACTTCATCCGGGACGTCGCCGAGGACCTCGACCGGGGCCGCACCTACCTGCCGGACGAGGACATGGCGAAGTTCGGGGTCACCCGCGAGGAGTTGGCCGAGGCCCGCGCCCGGGGCCGCGTCACCCCCCGGATCCGCGAGCTGATCGAGTACGAGGTGACCCGCGCCCAGGCCCACTACGCCGCTGCCGCACCGGGCATCACCATGCTGGCGCCCGCCTCGCAGGCCTGCATGCGCACCGCGTACGCGCTCTACGGCGGCATCCTCGACGAGGTGGCCGCGCAGGACTACGACGTCTTCGTCCGGCGGGCCCTGGTGCCGCAGCGGAGACGGATGGCGGTGGCCGCGCGGGCCCTGCTCACCTCGACCGGTACGCCGGTCGTCATCCCCGGGCCGACGATCCAGCCGGAGAGCCGGTGACCGCGAGCACGGCGATCGTGCTCCTCACCCGCGACCTGCGGGTGCACGACCACCCGGCGCTGGCCACCACCTGTGCGGCCTTCGACCAGGTGGTGCCGCTGTACGTGCTCGACCCGGCGCTGGCCGACCTCTCCGCCAACCGCACCCGCTTCCTGCACCAGGCCCTCGCCGACCTGCGCCACCAACTCCGTGAGCGTGGTGGCGACCTGGTGGTCCGGCACGGCGACCCGGTGGCCGAGACGATCCGGCTGGCCGACGAGGTCGGTGCCACCGCCGTCGCGCTCTCTGCCGACGTCAGCCACTACGCCGTCCGCCGGGAGCGGCGACTGCGCGCCGAGTGCGAGCGGCATCGGCTGCGCCTGCGACTGTTTCCCGGGTTGACAGTGGTCGAGCCGGGCGCGTTGCGGCCCGGTGGCAGCGGCGATCACTACCGGGTGTTCAGCCCGTACCACCGGGCCTGGGCGGCCAACCGGTGGCGCGAGGAGTTGGCCGCGCCGCGCCGGATCGCGCTGCCCGATCAGGTACGCGTGGACCGGCTGCCGGCGCTGCCGGCCGGAGACTCGCCGGACGCGGCCATCGGCGGCGAACGGATCGCCCAGGCGCGGCTCACCGACTGGCTGCCCGACCTGACCCGGTACGGCGATCAGCACGACGACATGGCCGGCGACGACACCTCCCGGCTCAGCCCGTACCTGCGCTTCGGCTGCGTGTCGCCGCTGGCGGTGGCGAACCGCGCCGGGGACAGGTCCGGCCCGTTCGTCCGGCAGCTCTGCTGGCGGGACTTCTACTACCAGGTCACCGCCGCCTTCCCGGAGATCTCGACAGCGGCGTACCGGCGGGGTGCCACCGAGCAGTGGCGCTACGACGACGACGCGTTGACGGCCTGGACGGAGGGGCGCACCGGGATGCCGATCGTCGACGCCGGAATGCGGCAGATGCTGGCGCAGGGGTGGATGCACAACCGGGCCCGGCTGATCACCGCCGGCTACCTGACCAAGCACCTCGGGCAGGACTGGCGGTCCGGGGTGGCGGTGTTCTTCCGCTGGCTGCTCGACGGGGACGTGGCGAACAACTCCGGCAACTGGCAGTGGGTCGCCGGCACCGGCAACGACACGAAGCCCTACCGGGGGTTCAACCCGGTCCGGCAGGCCGAACGGTACGACCCGGACGGCGACTACGTGCGCCGCTGGGTGCCGGAGTTGGCGACAGTGCAGGGCAGGGCCGTCCACCAACCGTGGCGGCTGCCTGAGGCCCTGCGCCAGACGCTCGACTACCCACCGCCCCTCTCGGTACCGGGCACCGACCCCGTCTGGCTGCGCTGATCAGAGCACCGAGTGCAACGCCTCGACCAGCTCGTCCACCCGGTCGTGCTCGGCGAGGTGCGCCGTGGCGTACGCCAAGGTGTAGCCCCGCTCGGGGTCGGCCCACGCGCTGCTGCCGCCGATGCCGCCCATGCCCCAGCTGCCGTCCGGCTCCCACTGCATGCCCAGGGTCCAGTGGGCGTCGCGGTCCAGCACCAGGTCCGGTCCGTCGTACTGGACCCCTGTCGCCTCCGCCACCAGCTCCGGGCTGAACAGCCGAACCCCGTCCAGGACACCACCGGCCAGCAGGCCGGCGTAGAGCCGGGCCAGGCTGGACGCCGTGGCGTGCAGGTTGACAGCAGGCACCTCCGCGCCCCGCCACAGCGGGCTGTTCAGCACGGCCAGGTCCAGCCCACCGGTCGGGTTGCCCATCGCCCGCGCCCGCATCGAGCCGGGCTCACCGAGCGCCCGGGCCGGCCATCCCGGGTCGCCGTACCGAAGGTCCGCGCAGCGCAACTGGTCCGCCTCGGTCAACCCGAAGCCGAGGTCGAGCTGCCACCGGTCGGCGATCTCCTCGGCCAGGAAACGGCCCACCGACCGTCCGTCGACGCGGCGGACCACCTCGCCCACCAGATGCCCGTACGTCCAGGCGTGTTCCCCGGCGACAGTGCCCGGCGACCACTCGGGGTCGGCGGCGGCCAGGTCGCCGGTGAGCAGCGTCCAGTCGGCGACCGCGGCGGCCGGTCGGGGCACCGGGAAGGCCGGCAGCCCGGCGGTGTGCGACAACACCTGACGCGCTGTGGCGGGTGTGCGGAATTCCGGCCAGTACCGGTCCACTGGCGCGTCGAGATCGACAGTTTCCCTGTCGACGAGCAGCAACAGGCAGAGCGCGGCCACCGGCTTGCCGACCGAGTAGACGTTCACCAGCGTGTCCGGCAGCCACGGCTCGCCGCCCGGCCCGTGGCCGCTGCGGGAGCCGGCGGTGAGGTCTACGACCTGCTGCCCGTCGTACCAGATGGTCAGGGCTGCGCCGGTTTCCCGGCCGGAGGCGAGCAGGTCGTGGAAGCAGTCCCGGACCGGGGCGAAGCGTGCGTGCATCCGGCCACGGTAAGGCGTCCGGGCCGGTGCGCGTGCCGACTTTTCCGCCGACCCCGGTGGTTGGGGTGGTGTCGCTGGGGGATGCTGTTCGGTGTGGCGGAGCCGGAGCTGGTGGATGTGGTCGTGGTCGGGCTCGGGGTTGGCGGCGAGGAGGTGGCTGAGCGACTTGCCGAGGCCGGCCTGAACGTCGTCGGCGTCGAACGGGATCTCGTCGGCGGGGAGTGCCCGTACTGGGGCTGCATCCCGAGCAAGATGATGATCAGAGCCGCCAACGCTCTCGCCGAGGCTCGCCGGGTCGACGGGCTCGCCGGGACGGCGCAGGTCGAACCGGACTGGGCGCCGGTGGCGAAGCGGATCCGCGAGGAAGCCACCGACACCTGGGACGACACGGTCGCGGCGGAGCGGTTCGTCGGCAAGGGTGGCCGACTCGTGCGGGGCAGCGGCCGGCTCGACGGTCCGCGCCGGGTTCGCGTCGGCGACCAGGTGTTCGAGGCCCGACACGGGGTGGTGCTGGGCACTGGTACCCGTCCGTCGGTGCCGCCGATCGACGGCCTGGCCGACACGCCGTACTGGACCAACCACCAGGCGATCGAGGTCGAGGAGCTGCCGGAGTCGCTGCTCGTGCTGGGTGGCGGCGCGATCGGCCTGGAGTTGGCGCAGGTCTTCGTCCGCTTCGGGGTCCGGGTCACAGTGGTCGAGGCGCTCGACCGGGTGCTGGCCATCGAGGAACCCGAGGCGTCCGAGGTCGCCGCGGCGGCGCTGCGCGCCGACGGCGTGGAGATCCACACCGGGGTACGCGCCGAACGGGTCGAGCACGACGGGACCAGGTTCACACTGCGCGGCGGCGGCGCCGAGTTCACCGCCGACCGGCTGTTGGTGGTGACCGGGCGGAAGGCTCACCTCGCCGAGCTGGGCCTGGACACGATCGGTCTGGACGCCAGCCTGCGTTACCTCCCGGTCGACGACCGTCTGCACGTCACCGACCATGTCTGGGCGGTCGGCGACATCACCGGCGAGGGCGCCTTCACGCACATCGCCATGTACCAGGCGGGGATCGTGATCGCCGACATCCTGGCCCGCGCCCGGCAGGCGAAGGCGGGGGCGGACGCCAGCGGCACGTCCAGCGTGGTCGGCGGAGCGATGGGCGCGTCCAGCTCGCTGGCCGCCAGCGGATCGAGCGGATCGGCCGGCACCGTCCCGCGAGCCGACTACCGCGCGCTGCCCCGGGTGACCTTCACCGATCCCGAGATCGGCGCGGTCGGGCTCACCGAGCAGCAGGCCCGCGAACGCGGCATCAACGTGCAGGTGGGTTTCACCAAGCTCGCCAGCTCGACCCGCGGCTGGATTCACCGGGTCGGCGACGACGGTTTCATCAAGCTCGTGGCGGACGCCGACCAGGGCGTGCTGATCGGCGCGACCTCGGCCGGCCCGGCCGGCGGTGAGGTGCTGTCCGCGCTGGTGGTGGCGGTGCACGCGGCGGTGCCCCTGAGTCAGCTCCGGCACATGATCTACGCGTATCCGACCTTTCACCGGGCCATCGAAACCGCCCTACGCGACCTGTCCTGACCCAGCCCCGTCGACGCCCCGCACACCGCGCCTCGCGGTGTCCCCCGCGCGCGGTGGCTGGGCACGATCCACTCGCGTTTCAGGAAGTCGCGGTATCCGGGGCACCGGGACACCGCGATATCAATGAAACCGAGTCGATCAGGCAGCCCGCCAGCAAGCGGCAGGCATTTTGCTGTTCATTTCTTTCACTCAGGTGACGTACGATTGCGACCGTGACCAAGCGGTTGACGGAAGTTGCCAAGAAGGCGGGCGTCAGCGAGGCCACCGTCAGCCGGGTGCTCAACGGCCGCGACGGGGTCTCCGAGGCGACCCGCACCGCCGTGCTGACGGCACTGGACGTGCTCGGTTACGAGCGGCCGACCAAGCTGCGCGGCGAACGCGCCCGGCTGGTCGGGCTGGTGCTGCCCGAGTTGCAGAACCCGATCTTCCCGGCGCTGGCCGAGGTGGTCACCGGCACTCTCGCCCAGCGCGGCTACACCCCGGCGCTCTGTGCCCGGACCATCGGCGGGGTCTCCGAAATGGACTACGTGGAGATGCTCCTCGACCACCAGGTCTCCGGGGTGATCTTCGCCGGCGGCTCGTACGCGCTCGCCGACGCCAAACACGACCACTACCGTCGGCTGACCGACCGTGGGCTTCCGGTCGTGCTGGTCAACGCCGGTGTGGACGAGTTGGGTTTTCCCCGGGTCTCCACCGACGACGCGGTGGCGGTGGAGCAGGCGTACGGGCACCTGCGCTCGCTCGGGCACGAACGGATAGGCATGGTGCTCGGCCCGGAGGGGCATGTGCCGTCGCGGCGCAAGCTTGACGCGATGGTCCAAGCCGCCGGCTGGGACGAGGGCGACGCCGAGTGCGTCGAGCGTTCCAGCTTCTCGATGGAGGGTGCGCGGGTCGCCGCGACGAAGCTGGTTGAGCGGGGCGTGACCGGCATCATCTGCGCCAGCGACGTGCTCGCGCTGGGCACGATCCGGGCGGCCCGCCGGCTGGGCCGTTCGGTGCCGGCCGACGTGTCGGTGGTGGGTTTCGACGACTCCGCCTTCATGACGTGCACCGATCCGCCCTTGACCACCGTGCGGCAGCCGATCGAGACGATGGGGCAGGCCGCAGTGGATCTGCTGGTCACCCAGATCGAAGGTGCCGGCGTCCTTCAGGACGAGCTGCTGTTCGAGCCGGAGTTGGTGGTGCGGGGTTCCACCGCACCCGCCCCCGGCCGCTAGACACCACACCGAACGACGCTTCGGCCGTCGACCGCCTCTCGCGGTCGGCGGCCGTTTTCGTCGTTGCTCGTCCCGGTCAGCATCGACCGGGCCGAATGACCGGCCATAAGGGATCAATAGCCGGCAAACCGGGCCGCTTTCAGCTCCTTGCCAACATCTGTCGTCATCACGTCGTGTCCTTTCGGAACAGGGTCGATACCTTGCCGAAATGAGTCGGCCTCGCTACAGTGACTCCACTCACACCTGGCTCCGACGCAGCTACTGGGCGTCAGGTCGTATCACCGCAGATCAGCGAAGGTCATTGGAGACACCCGTTCCCGAAGGGATGGACAGATGTCCGTACCGCAATACCGAAAGGCTGCGGCGGTTGCGCTCGTGGCCGGCCTGGGGCTCAGCCTCACGGCATGCTCCACGAAGAGCGACGACAAGGGCTCGAACGCCGGCGGCAAGGTCACCATCACTGTCGACTGCCAGCCGGTCGGCGCCCAGAAAGAGCTGTTGAAGAACTGGAACGACGACGTCGCCGAGTTCCAGAAGCAGAACCCGGACATCACCATCAAGAGCGTCAGCGTCGGCGAGCAGTGCAACAACCCGCCGGACTTCACCGCCCGCCTCGCCGGCGGCACCGTGACCGACGTCTTCTACGGGTACATGACGGATCTCCAGCAGGTGCTCGACTCCGGCCAGGCGATGGACATCAGTGAGCACGTCAACAAGGACACGATCCCCACCTGGGACAGCGTCGACCCGGCGCTCAAGGAGGTCTTCACCGACGGCGGCAAGCTCTACGCCGTTCCGGTGGATAACTACTCCATGGGCCTGCTCTACAACAAGGCCCTGTTCCAGCAGGCCGGGCTGGACGTGAACAACCCGCCGAAGACCTGGGCCGAGGTCCGGGCCGCCGCCAAGAAGATCTCTGCTCTCGGCAACGGCATCGCCGGCTACTCCGAGTACAGCGCCGGCAACACCGGCGGCTGGCACTTCACCTCCCTGCTCTACTCGCAGGGCGGCCGGGTGCTGACCGAGGACGGCAAGAAGGCCGACTTCAACAACGCCATGGGCAAGCAGGTCCTGCAGAACCTCAAGGACATGCGGTACGGCGACAACAGCATGGGCGCCCGTCAGCTGCTCCAGTGGGGCGACCTGCTGACGAACGCCGGCGCGGGCAAGGTCGGCATGTTCATCGGCGCGCCGGACGCCACCCAGGCGATCGTCAGCCAGTTCCAGGGCAAGTTCCAGGACTGGGCGATGGCCCCGCTGCCCGGCCAGGACGGCGCGGCGAAGGGGACGCTCGGTGGCGGCGAGGGCTACTTCTTCAAGAAGGACCTCAGTCCCGAGCAGGTCAAGGCCGGTCTGAAGTGGATCGCGTACCAGAAGCTCACCCCGGGCAAGGGCCAGTTCGACTACGCCCGGGCCAAGCCGCAGAACTACCCGGTGGGTCTGCCCCAGCCGCTGCTCTTCGCCAACGGCAGTGACGCGCAGAAGCAGGAGCTGGAGCTGCGTAAGGCGAACGCGAACGTCGACACGGCGAACTTCGCGCTCTTCGAGGCGACCCCGGTTCCGATCAAGGGTGAGCCGCGTAACGCCCAGGCCGTCTACGCGGTGCTCGACGCCGCGATGTCGGGTGTGCTGACCAACCCGAACTCGAACATCGACGCACTGCTCAAGACCGCCGAGGAGAAGGTCAACCAGCTCCTCGCCGCCGAGAGCTGACCGATCGTGTGGGGGTCGGGACGCCGACCCGACCCCCACGCCACTCGCACCACATCTCGACGTCACCGACTCACCCAGGAGTTGCCTTGGCGATCACCACCGTCCCGGAGACCCCCAGGAAACCGGGCCGCCCGCCGTCGCCGTACTCGGCGAGGCCACAGCGCACCAGCCTCGGCCGCAAGGTACGGGACAACCTCACCGGTCACGCGTTCCTGATCGGGGCGGTGCTCTGCTTCGTCGTCTTCTCCTGGTACCCGATGGTCCGCGGCATCATCATGAGCTTCCAGCGGACCCGGCGTGGCGAGACCACCTGGGTGGGTTGGGACAACTACTCCCGCATCATCGCCGACCCCAGCTTCTGGACGGCCTGGCAGAACACCTTCTACTTCACAGTCCTGGCGCTGGCCCTCGGGTACGTGGTGCCGTTCTTCGTGGCGATCCTGCTCAACGAGTTCCGCCACGCCAAGGGGTACCTGCGGATCCTGGTCTACCTACCGGTGATGCTGCCGCCGGCCTCCGCGCTGTTCCTCTTCAAGTTCTACGCGTACGACCCGAGCGAGGCCGGGCTCTTCAACGCGATCCTCAAGGCACTGCACCTGCCCACCTCGCAGTGGATGCAGTCGCCCGAGATGACGATGCCGGCCATGGTGCTCGCGTCGACCTGGATGAACATGGGCGGCGCAGTGCTGATCTACCTGGCGTCGTTGCAGAACATCCCTGGTGAGCTGTACGAGGCGGCGGAGCTCGACGGCGCCGGGATCTGGCGCCGGATCGTCCACGTGACGATCCCGCAGACCCGGTTGATCCTCGCGCTCCTGGCGATGTTGCAGATCGTCGCCACCATGCAGCTCTTCATCGAGCCACTGATCCTCGCCAACGGCGCGGGCGCGGAGGACTCGGCGACCTCGGTGGCGTACCTCATCTACCAGCACGGGTTCTTCCAGAACGACCTCAACGGCGCCGCCGCCCTGGGCGTGATCATGCTCGTGGTGCTGGCCGGCTTCTCCGCCGTGTACGTGCGGCTGACTGCGAAACAGGACTAGGACGGCGAGGAATGGCACAGGATTCCGGAACCCGGACCCTCATCTCCCAATCCCAGCTCAGCCGGGGGCGTGGCCGGGTCATCTACTGGACGCTGCTGGTAGTGGTCGTGGCGGGGTTCACGCTCGTCTTCCTCGGACCGCTCTACTGGATGGTCACCGGCGCGCTCAAGTCCGGCCAGGAGATCGCGCAGACCCCACCGTCGCTGTTCCCGAAGGACCCGCAGCCGCAGAACTACATCGACGCGTGGAACAACCTGGCCCTCGCCAAGCTGCTCTTCAACACCTTCTACTACGCCATCGGCGCGGTGCTGTTCCAACTCGTCTTCGACACCGCCGCCGCGTACTCGCTGTCCAAGCTTCGACCGATCTTCGGCAACGTGATCCTCGCCCTGATGCTGGGGACGCTGATGATCCCGGCGATGGTCCTCATCGTCCCGCAGTACGTGACGGTGATCGACCTGCCGATCGTGCACATCAACCTGCTCGACTCACCGTTCGCGATCTGGCTGCCCCTGGTCGCCAACGCGTTCAACATCTTCCTGTTGAAGCGGTTCTTCGACTCGATCCCCGAGGAGCTGATGGCGGCCGCCCTGATGGACGGGGCGACGTCGCTGCGCACGCTCTGGTCAATCATCCTGCCGCTGTCGCGCCCCATCCTCGGCGTCGTCTCGATCTTCGCCGTGACGGCGGTCTGGAAGGACTTCCTCTGGCCGAAGCTGGTCATGCCGTCACCCGAGACCCGGACGGTCAGCGTCGGCATCTACGCCTTCGCCGGTGGCACACCGATGAACGTGGTGATCGCCGCGTCGGTCATCGCCGCGATCCCCACTGTCATCATCTTCCTGATCTTCCAGCGGAACATCATGTCCGGTCTGACCACGGGCAGCATCAAGGGCTAGTGACCACCGGTCCTCCCGCGCGGCGAACAACGACCGTTCGCCCGACACATAACCAGGTCCGGCGAACCCGCCGACGTACTGACGCAGAAAGCAGGTGCTCGTGTCCACAGCTGACAGAAGTCCGTGGTGGCGTGGAGCCGTGATCTACCAGGTGTATCCCCGGAGCTTCGCCGACGGTAACGGCGACGGCATCGGTGACATCGCCGGCATCCGGTCCCGGCTGAACCACCTGTCCGCACTCGGCGTCGACGCGATCTGGTTTAGCCCCTGGTACCCGTCCCCGATGGCGGACGCCGGCTACGACGTCTCCGACTACCGCGACATCGACCCGGTCTTCGGCACCCTCACCGAGGTCGAGGCGCTGATCGCTGAGGCGCACGCGCTGGGCATCCGGACCATCGTCGACGTGGTGCCCAACCACTGCTCCGACGCGCACCCCTGGTTCCAGGCGGCGCTCGCCGGCGGACCCGGCGCGCCCGAACGGGAACTGTTCTGGTTCCGGCCCGGCCGGGGTCCCAACGGCGACGAACGACCCACCGACTGGATCGGCGAGTTCGGCGGCGAGACCTGGACCCGCACCACCAACCCGGACGGCACCCCCGGCGACTGGTACCTGCACCTGTTCGCCCCCCAGCAGCCGGACTTCAACTGGGACCACCCCCGGGTGCGGGAGGAGTTCGAGGACATCCTGCGGTTCTGGTTCGACCGGGGCGTGGACGGCATCCGGATCGACTCGGCCGGGCTCCTGGTCAAGGACGGAACACTGCCCGAGGTCCGCGAGGACCAACCGCACCCGTTCCACGACCTCGACGGGGTGCACGAGATCTACCGGGGCTGGCGTCGGGTCGCCGACGAGTACGCCGACCGGGCGCTGATCGGTGAGGTGTGGCTGCCGGACCGGCAGCGGTTCGCCAACTACCTGCGCCCGGACGAGCTGCACGCCGCGTTCAACTTCGACTTCCTCGGCTGCGCCTGGGACGCCGCGGCGCTGCGGGAGAGCATCGACGGGACGCTGAGCGCGCACGCGCCGGTCAACGCGCCGGCCACCTGGGTGCTCTCGAACCACGACGTCACCCGGCACGTCACCCGCTATGGTCGCGCGGACACGCGGTTCAGCTTCGCCGCCAAACGCGAGGGCACCCCCACCGACCTGGAGCTGGGCACCCGCCGGGCCCGCGCCGCCGCGCTGCTCTCGCTGTCGCTGCCCGGTGCCGCCTACGTCTACCAGGGCGAGGAGCTGGGCCTCTACGAGGTCGAGGACATCCCGTACGCGATGCGGCAGGACCCCATGTGGGAGCGGTCCGGCCGGATCGACCCCGGTCGGGACGGCTGCCGCGTACCGCTGCCGTGGGCCGGGGACGAGCCGCCGTTCGAGTTCAGCCCCGAGGGTGCCGCGGCGCCCTGGCTGCCGCAGCCGGCCGACTGGAAGGACCGAACGGCCAGCGCGCAAACCGGCGACTCGGCTTCGATGCTGGAGCTGTACCGGGCGGCGATCCAGGCCCGAAAGGCCGACCCGGCGCTCGGCGACGGTGAGCTGACCTGGTTGCCCGCCCCGGACGGGGTGCTGGCGTTCAGCCGCGGCGGCGGCTTCACCTGCCTGGTCAACCTTTCCGCCGCGCCGGTGCCGATGCCAGCTCAGGGGGAGTTGCTGCTGGCCAGCGGGCCGCTCGACGACGGGTTGCTGCCATCCGACACAGCGGTCTGGCTGCGTACCGCCGAATCCACCGACGGGCCGCGCGGGGCGGACGGCCCGGCCTGACCTGACTTTGCTCGCCGTGGTGCCGGCGGCCCGTCCCGGCCGCCGGCACCACGCCAACCAGGAAGGGAGAACCGAGGGGGGACGCGCGACACCGCACCGACACGGGGGGATCTGGCCTGCCTGACGAAAGGGAGAGCGCAGCTCATGGCCAACCACACCACCGGCACCCCGCACCACCTTCGACACCCGGCCCGGGCAGGATTGGCCGCCATCGCCGCCACCCTGCTCGCCGCCACCTCGGTCACCGCCCTCGCGGTGACCGGCACCGCGACCCCGGCCTCGGCGGCGGGGCTGTCCCCCTTCGACATCCCCAACCGGGGCGCCACCGTTCCGTTCGTCGAGCAGGAGGCGGAGGAGACCGCCCACAACGGCACGAAGATCGGCCCGGACCGGCGCTACGGCACGCTGCCGTCCGAGGCGTCCGGCCGGGAGGCGGTCACCCTCGACGCTGTCGGCGAGTACGTCGAGTTCACCCTCACCGCCCCGGCCAACGCTGTCACCTTCCGCTACAGCCTGCCGGACAGCCCGGCCGGCACCGGCCGCGACGCCTCCATCGACCTGCGGGCCAACGGTGCGCTGCTGAAGTCGGTAGCGGTCACGTCGAAGTACGGCTGGTACTACGGCGGGTACCCGTTCAACAACAACCCGGGCGACACCAACCCGCACCACTTCTACGACGAGACCCGGGCGCTGTTCGGCAGCACCCAGCCGGCCGGCACGAAGATCCGGCTCCAGGTCTCCTCGACCGCGCAGTCGCCCACATTCACCATCGACCTGGCCGACTTCGAGCTGGTCGCCCCGGCAATCACGAAGCCCTCCGGTGTGCTCGACGTGGTCACCGACTTCGGCGCCGACCCGAGTGGCGCCACCGACTCGACGGCGAAGTTCCAGGCGGCGGTCGACGCCGGCAAGGCCCAGGGCCGGGCGGTCTGGATTCCGACCGGCACCTTCACGCTCTGGGACCACGTGGTGGTCGACGGGGTGACGCTGCGCGGCGCGGGGCCCTGGTACTCGGTGCTCGGCGGCCGGCACCCCACCGAGCGGAACCGGTCCGTCGGCATCTACGGCAAGTACGTCCCCGGTGGCGGCTACACCGGCCCGGTCCGCACACACGAGGCGAACGGGCCCAGCCGCAACGTCACGCTGCGGGACTTCGCCATCATCGGCGACATCCGGGAACGGGTCGACGACGACCAGGTCAACGCCCTGGGCGGGGCGATGACCAACTCGGTGGTGGACAACCTCTGGCTGGAGAACACAAAGGTCGGGGCGTGGATGGACGGCCCGATGGACAACTTCACCATCCGCAACAGCCGGATCCTGGACCAGACCGCTGACGGGGTGAACTTCCACACCGGCGTCACCAACTCGACGGTGACGAACACGTTCGTCCGCAACACCGGTGACGACGCGTTGGCGATGTGGGCGCAGAGCGTGCCGAACGTCAACAACTCCTTCACCCGCAACACCATCGGGGTGACCCTGCTGGCGAACCACCTGGTCAGCTACGGCGGTCGGGACATCAAGATCACCGATAACGTGACGGCCGACTCGCTGACAAACGGCGGTGGCATCCACGTCGCGAACCGCTACCCCGGCGTGCAGGGCGCCACCGGAGTCCAGGGCACCTGGACGATCGCCCGGAACACGTTGATCCGTAACGGCAACTCGGACTACAACTGGAACTTCGGTGTCGGGGCGATCTGGTTCTCCGCGCTCAACGAGGCGTTCCAGAACCCCACCATCAACATCACCGACACCGACATCCTGGACAGCTCGTACGCGGCGCTGCACTGGATCGAGGGCCAGACCAACGGGATCAACCTCAACAACGTACGGATCGACGGCGCCGGCACGTACGCGCTCCAGGTGCAGGCGAACAGCCAGGTGTCGTTCACCAACGTGCGGGCCACCAACATCGCGCAGAGCAACCCGATGCACAACTGCGTCGGCGCCGGCTTCCAGATCACCCAGGGCTCCGGCAACTCCGGCTGGTACACCCCGACCCCGTACTGCGGCCCGTGGCCGAACCCCCAGTGGGGCGGCGGACCCACCTCGCCGCCGCCCACCACCCCACCGCCCACCACCCCGCCCCCGACCACCCCGCCCCCGACCAGTGGGAACCTGGCGCTGGGCCGGCCGACGACAGCGACCAGCACCAACCAGAACTACACGGGCGCAAACGTGGTGGACGGCAACGCGTCGACGTACTGGGAGAGCGCCAACAACGCCTTCCCGCAGTCGGTCACCATCGACCTGGGTGCCTCCCGGTCGGTCGACCGGGTGGCGCTCAAGCTGCCCAGCGGTTGGGAGCAACGCACCCAGACCCTGTCGGTGCTCGGCTCCACCGACGGCTCGTCGTACACCACACTGGCGTCGTCCGCCGGTCGCGTCTTCACCCCCGGTACGGGCAACACGGTGTCGATCGGGCTGCCCTCCGGTGACCGCCGCTACATCCGGGTCACCGTCACCGGCAACACCGGCTGGCCGGCCGCGCAACTCTCCGAGGTCGAGGTGTACGGCGGCACCCAGACCACCCCGCCGCCGACCACGCCACCGCCGACCACGCCACCGCCGACCACGCCACCGCCGACCACGCCGCCCCCGACCACCCCGCCGCCCAGCGGCAACCTGGCGGCCGGACGGTCGATCACCGAGACCAGCCACTCCGACGTGTACGCCGCCCCCAACGCGGTGGACGGCAACGCGAACACCTACTGGGAGAGCGCCAACAACGCGTTCCCACAGTCGTTGACTGTGGACCTGGGTGCCGACCGGTCGGTGTCCCGGGTCGTGCTGAAGCTCCCACCCTCATCAGCCTGGCAGACGCGTACGCAGACGCTGGCGGTGCTCGGCTCCACGAACGGCTCGACGTTCAGCACGCTGAAGGCGTCCGCCGGCTACAGCTTCAACCCGGCCAGCGGCAACACGGTCACCGTGACCTTCACGGCGACCACCCAGCGGTACCTGCGGCTGACCGTCACCGGCAACAGCGGCTGGCCAGCCGGCCAGCTCAGCGAGTTCGAGGTCTACTCCAGCTAGGTCGGATTCCCCCGCCCGGACCGGGCGGGGGCACCCGGTCCCGGGCGCCCCGGCGCAACGCCGCGCCAGCCGTCCGACCCCGTCCCCAACCCGCACCGTCCCCCACCTGTCGCGGAACGACGGGCGTACCCCTGCACCCGTCACCGGGCAACGCACCCACACCCACCCCCGAAAGAGGTGTAGCGACCCCATGTCCAGGACTGGCACCAGACGAGGCACGCCGCCAACCGGCGCGCCCACCACCGTCCCCCGCACCGCCCGAACCGGCCGCCGTCGGATGCTCGCCAGCGCGCTCGCCGGGATGCTCCTCGCCACAGCCCCGGTCGTCACCCCCATGGCGAGCGCGGCACCGGCGGCCGACCCGTCCGCGGCCGCCGCCCGCGTGGCCATGCTCGCCGGGCTCTCCGCCACCATGACCGCCAGCAGCTACAACCAGAACTACGTGGCGGGCAACGCCAACGACGGCAACGCGTCGACCTACTGGGAGAGCGCCAACAACGCCTTCCCGCAGTGGATCCAGGCGGACCTGGGCGCCACTGTCAGCGTGGACCGGGTGGTGCTCAAGCTGCCACCCGCGTCGGAGTGGCAGACCCGTACGCAGACGCTGTCAGTGTTGGGCTCGACCAACGGCTCGTCCTTCACCACACTGAAGGCGTCCGCCGGCTACACCTTCAACCCGAGCAGCGGCAACACCGCGACCGTCAGCTTCACCGCCGCCAGCACCCGCTACGTACGCGTGCAGGTCACCGGCAACACCGGTTGGCCGGCCGCCCAGCTGTCCGAGGTCGAGGTCTACGGCGCCACCGGCAGCACCGACACCCAGGCGCCCAGCGTGCCGGGCAACCTGGCCTACACCCAGCCGGCCAGTGGGCAGATCCGGCTCGCCTGGTCGGCGTCGACCGACAACGTCGGGGTGACCGGCTACGACGTCTACGCCAACGGCGCGCTGCGCGGCAGCGTCAACGGTTCGACGCTCACGTACACCGACAGCCAGCCGACCAGTGCCACGGTGTCGTACTACGTGCGGGCCAAGGACGCGGCCGGCAACCAGTCGGCGAACAGCAACACAGTGACCCGGACCGGCACCGGCAACCCGCCGACCGGTTCCAACCTGGCGATCGGCAAGCCGATCACCGCCTCCGGGTTCGTGCACACGTTCGTGGCCACCAACGCCAACGACAACAACGTGGCCACCTACTGGGAGGGCAACGGCAACCCGAGCACGCTGACCGTGCAGCTCGGCGCGAACGCCAGCCTCAGCCAGGTCGTCGTGAAGCTCAACCCGGACTCGGCGTGGGGCGCGCGTACCCAGAACATCACGGTGCTCGGCCGGGACCAGGGCTCGTCGAACTTCACCACACTGGTCGGCGCGGCGAACTACAGCTTCAACCCGGGCAGCGGCAACACGGTGACCATCCCGGTCTCCGGCGCGGCGGCCGACGTACGGCTCTCGATCGCCTCGAACACCGGCGCTCCGGCCGGTCAGGTGGCCGAGTTCCAGGTCTTCGGCACCCCGGCGCCGAACCCGGACCTGACCGTGACCGGTATGTCGTTCAGCCCGTCCGCACCAGTGGAGACCAGCACCATCACGCTCTCCGCCACGGTGCGTAACGCGGGCTCGGCGGCCTCCGGCGCGACAAACGTCAACTTCTACCTGGGATCCACCCGAGTGGGCACGGCCTCGGTCGGCGGTCTCGCGGCCGGTGCCTCGACCACTGTCAGCGCCAGCATCGGCACCCGGGACTCGGGCAGCTACCCGCTCAGCGCCAAGGTCGACGAGTCGAACACCGTCGTCGAGCAGGACGACACCAACAACAGCTACACGAACCCCAGCCCGTTGGTCGTCGCCGCGGTCGCCAGTTCCGACCTGGTCGCCTCGGCGGTCGCCTGGTCGCCGGGCAACCCGTCGGCGGGCAATACGGTGACCTTCTCCGTGTCCATCCGCAACGCCGGCAACCAGGTTTCCGCCTCCGGTGCGCACGGCATCACACTGACCGTGCTCAACGAGTCCGGCACCGTGGTCCGTACCCTGACCGGCTCGCACTCCGGCGTGATCAACGCCGGTGCCACTGTCGGCCCGATCAGCCTGGGCACCTGGACCGCCGCGAACGGCAAGTACACAGTCCGGGTGGTGCTCGCCGTGGACGGCAACGAGCTGCCGGTGAAGCAGGCCAACAACACGAGTGACCGGCCGCTCTTCGTCGGTCGCGGCGCCAACATGCCGTACGACATGTACGAGGCTGAGGACGGCGTGATCGGCGGCGGCGCCGCCGTCGTCGGACCGAACCGGGAGGTCGGTGACCTGGCCGGCGAGGCGTCCGGTCGGCGGGCGGTGACCCTCATCTCGAACGGCAGCTACGTCGAGTTCACCACTCGGGCCAGCACCAACACGCTGGTCACCCGCTTCTCCATCCCGGACGCACCGGGCGGCGGTGGGATCAACTCGACACTGAACGTCTACGTCAACGGCACGTTCCACAAGGCCATCGACCTGACGTCCCGGTACGCCTGGCTCTACGGCAACGAGACCAGCCCGGGCAACTCGCCGAGCGCGGGCGGTCCGCGGCACATCTACGACGAAGCCAACGTCATGCTCAACTCCACAGTTCCGGCCGGCAGCAGGATCCGCCTTCAGAAGGACCCGGCCAACACCACCACGTACGCCATCGACTTCATCAACACCGAGCAGGTGGCACCGATCGCCAACCCGGACCCGGCGCGCTACACCACGCCGACCGGCTTCACCCACCAGGACGTGCAGAACGCCCTGGACCGGGTGCGGATGGACACCACCGGCAACCTGATCGGGGTGTACCTGCCGGCCGGTAACTACTCCACCTCGTCGAAGTTCCAGGTGTACGGCAAGGCGGTCCAGGTGACCGGCGCCGGCCCCTGGTACACCCGGTTCAACGCGCCGTCGGGCCAGGACAACACCGACATCGGCTTCCGGGCCGAGAACTCGGCGGCCAACTCGTCGTTCAAGAACTTCGCGTACTTCGGCAACTACACCTCGCGGATCGACGGCCCGGGCAAGGTGTTCGACTTCTCCAACGTGTCGAACATCGTGATCGACAACATCTGGAACGAGCACATGGTGTGCCTCTACTGGGGCGCGAACACCGACTACATGACGATCAAGAACTCCCGGATCCGGAACATGTTCGCCGACGGCATCAACATGACCAACGGGAGCACCAACAACCTGGTCAGCAACAACGACGCCCGGGCCACCGGCGACGACAGCTTCGCGCTGTTCTCGGCGATCGACGCGGGCGGCGCCGACATGAAGGACAACGTCTACGAGAACCTGACCTCGACCCTGACCTGGCGGGCTGCCGGTGTCGCCGTGTACGGCGGCTACGGCAACACGTTCCGCAACATCTACATCGCGGACACCCTGGTCTACTCCGGCATCACCATCAGCTCGCTCGACTTCGGCTATCCGATGAACGGCTTCGGCGCCAGCCCGCCCACCCGGTTCGAGAACATCTCGATCGTGCGGGCCGGTGGGCATTTCTGGGGCTCACAGACCTTCCCGGCGATCTGGGTCTTCTCCGCCTCGAAGGTGTTCCAGGGCATCCGGGTCAGCGACGTCGACATCATCGATCCGACCTACAGCGGCATCATGTTCCAGACCAACTACGTCGGCGGGCAGCCGCAGAACCCGATCACCGACACGGTCTTCACGAACATCTCCATCAGCGGTGCCCGCAAGAGCGGGGACGCCTACGACGCGAAGTCCGGCTTCGCCATCTGGGCGAACCCGATGCCGGAGGCTGGGCAGGGGCCGGCCGTCGGGTCGGTCACTTTCAACAACCTCCGGTTGAGCAACAACGCGGTGGACATCCAGAACCCGACGACAACCTTCACCATCAACCGCAACTGAGCTAGCCGGTAGCCGACGCCGTCGGGGGGTGCAACCCTCCCGGCGGCGTCGCGCCGTGTCGGCCCTCGCCCGCCGCGAACCGGGCCGCGCCGGCCGCCGCGTCCGTGGCCAGCGAGTTCATCCCGTACGCCAACTCGGTCGCCAGCGCCTCCGGCTCGGGTCGTCCCGCACCGGCCAGCAGCGCCGCCCGGTCGTTGCGCAGGCAGGTCTGCGGATGGCGGGCGATCGCCGCCGCCAGCTCCTCGGCCGCGGCCCGCGCCTGGCCGGGTGGCACCAACCGATTGACCAACCCCATCGTGTACGCCTCGTCGGCCGGCACCGGGCGGCCGGTGAGGATCAGGTCCATGGCCCGACTCTCGCCGATCAACCGGGGCAGCCGGACGGTGCCGCCGTCGATCAACGGCACTCCCCAGCGGCGGCAGAACACCCCGAGCGTCGCGTCGGACTCAGCGACCCGCAGGTCGCACCAGAGCGCCAGTTCGAGCCCGCCCGCCACCGCGTAGCCGGAGATCGCCGCGATCACCGGTTTGCTGAGCGTCATCCGGGTCGGACCCATCGGGCCGTCCCCCTCCGGCTCCACCCGGTTGCCGCTCGGTGTGCCG
Source organism: Micromonospora noduli (assembly GCF_003264475.1). Taxonomy (NCBI): domain Bacteria; kingdom Bacillati; phylum Actinomycetota; class Actinomycetes; order Micromonosporales; family Micromonosporaceae; genus Micromonospora; species Micromonospora noduli. The sequence goes on from NZ_PYAC01000005.1 coordinate 83,583, forward strand.
ATCGCCTTGAGGTCGGCGCCGGCGCAGAACGTGCCACCGGCACCCCAGAGCACTGCCACCGAAGAGTCCGGGTCGGCGTCGAAGGCCCGGAACGCGTCGGCCAACGCCCGAGCCGTAGGACCATCCACGGCGTTCCGAACGTCCGCCCGGTCCAACACCACCGTGGTGACCGCCCCGACCCGCTCCACCCGCACACCCATCCCGCCAGCATGCCGGGCCCGCCCCACCCCCACAATCCCCGTCGATCTTGCACTTCCGGTTGCCGGTTCGCGGCTGTTGTCCCGGATTATCGGAGCAGAAACTACAAGATCGGCGGCGTGAGTGGTGCGGCAGGTTTGTCGCGGCCGACCGGTTTGCGACGGCGATCGCCGGGAAGTCGGTACTCGTGCGAGCACTTTTGACGAAAGTTGAGCAGGACTCCCGGCTGGACCGCGCGGGTGACCGGTTGCAGAAGGTCGTCCTTGGGACGCTGCGTCCACGCCGGTTACGCGACCTGCTGCACGGGGTGACCCTCGGGCATCCGCTGCACCCGGCGATGGTGCAGGTGCCGGTCGGCGCATGGATCAGCGCCGCGGTGCTGGACCTCATGCCCGGGCAGCGCCGGCCCGCCACCGTGCTGGTCGGTCTGGGCACCGTCAGCGCGCTGCCAGCGGCGGTCGCCGGTCTGAACGACTGGGCAGCACTCGCCCGGGACCAGCGCCGGGTCGGCCTGGTGCACGCCGCCGCCAACACCGTCGGCATGACGCTCTACGCCGGCTCGTTGGCCGCCCGGCTGTCCGGCCGCCACGGCATGGGTCGCGCCCTCGGCTTCCTCGGGCTCTCCACGGTGAGCCTTGGCGCGTACATCGGGGGTCACCTGGCGTACAAGCAGGGGGCGCAGGTCAACCAGAGCATCTCCGAGCTGCACCGGATGACCGATGGCTGGCACTCGCTGGCAGACATGGCCACGCTGCCGCAACGCACCCTGATCACCCGAGAGGTGGATGACGACATCTCGGTGATCCTCTACCGGCACGGTGACGAGGTGACCGTGATGTTGGAGCGCTGCCCGCACCAGAGCGGACCGCTCGGCGAGGGTGAGGTGCAGGAGATCGACGGGCACGCCTGCGTGGTCTGCCCGTGGCACGGCAGCGCCTTCCGGCTCAACGGCGGTGAGGTCGTGCAGGGGCCGTCCGGCAACGACCAGCAGATCCTGCCCACCCGGATCCAGAACGGCGTGCTCCAGACCCGCCTGCCCTGACCGGCCTGCCCCGACTGCGTGCCCTGACCGGCCCATCCTGACCGGCCTGCGGTGCCTTCGGCGTCGCTGTTTGCCATCCCGCGTCGCTGTGTGCCACCCCGCGTCGCTGTTTGCCACCCCGCGTCGCGCTGTGCCATCCCGGCGCTGATGCTCCGCGCCTCGGAGGCAGTACGTCCTCGACGCTCATACCTGTGAGTCATAAAAATGACTCACAGGTATATCGCTCTTCGAGACATTGCCCCGGCCGCTCCCGTTAGGCGGCGTGACCAGACCGTCGCGGCCGCGAATCGGCGCGACCTGGAGGAACCGGTCCGGCATTCGATGGCCAGCCGAGTCGCCGGCCTGGCACCCGGCATGACCCTGCCTGAGTTTGCGGAGCCTCCGCAGGGCGGCGCAGAAAACAGGTCGTGCGGGCCCGCTCAGGTGCGTCGGTGTCGGCCGACCGGCGGACCGTCCGGTACGGAGTCGAGGCCGTGCCCGCCGTCGAACAGCCCGCCCTCACCACCAGCATCGGCCCAGCCGTCGTCACCACTCCAGCCCCCGGGGCCGGCGGTCGCCATTCCGCCGCCGGGGGGTGCCGTGCCGCCGGAGAGAGCCATCCCGCTGCCCGGGAACGCCGTGCTGCCAGGGAAAGCCATTCCGCTTCCGGCGGGTGCCGCCACACTGCTTGTTGGTGCTGCCCCGCTACCGGTAGGTGCCGCCCCACTGCCGGTGGATGTCATTCCGCCGCTGCGAGGTGCGAAGTCGTTCCCGCCCGGCGCCCCGCCGCCGTGCGGTGTCGCCGGCGCTTCGATGGCCGCCGCCGCCCGGCTGGCAGCCCAGGCGGCACCGCTCCCGGCCGCCCCACCACTGCCCCGCCGGCCCGCGCCGCTGCTGCCTTGGCCCGCGCCGCCGCTTCGGCCTGCGCCGTCGCTGCTTCGGCCCGCGTCGCTGCTTCGGCCCGCGCCGCTGCTTCGGCCCGCGCCTCCGCTGCTTCGGCCCGCGCCTCCGCTGCTTCGGCCCGCGCCGCCCCGGGATGTGCGGGAGGGCGCCGCCAGTCGGGGAGCCGCCCCGGCGGTGGCTGGACGGCGGCGCAGCCCCAGGACCGCGCCGATCTGGGCGCCGACGATGCTCGCCACCGCCAGTACGGCGGAGACCGCCAGCGGACGGTTCACCCCATCGGCGGCACCGGCCCGGGCTGCACCGACCGTCATCGCTGGTGGTTGGCCCGCTGACTCCGTACCACTGGGTGGTGCCGGGGCCACCCGCGGCGGTGCGGCGCGCTCGGGCGCCGGCCGGGGCGCGGGTGGCTTCGGCGCTGCGGGCCGGTCGACCAGCCGACCGGTGGCGTGCCGCCGGGCCCCCTGGTCGGCGGCCTCGGTGGGCAGTCGGAGCAGTTGGCCGGGGCGGATCTGGTCCGGGTCGTCGAGCTTGTTCAGCTTGGCGAGCTGTCGGTAGTCCCCGAACTCGTCCAGGTACCGCTCGGCCACCTCTCCGAGGTAGTCGCCCCGTGCCACCCGGTACACCGGCGCGGCCGTGTCCGGTGTCGTCACGGCGCGGGTCGGCGCGGCCATGGTGGTGACGGCCGTTGCGCTCGGACTCGCGTACACCGGAGTTCCGTAGACCGCCGCGGCGCTGGCGGCGGCCGGGCTGGCCACCAGGATCAGCGCGACCGAGCCGACCAGCGCAGCGGCGGCCTTCTGCTGGCGGCCCATCCCGGGCAGTCTCGGCGCCGGCCGGCGCAGGGTCTGGGCACCCAACTCGACGAGGACGGAGAAGGCGAACGTGGCCCAGCCGAACCAACCGGCCACAGCCAACGCCCGCAGGAAGAGCTGACCGTCGTCCCGGCTGGTCAGCGCGGTGCCGACCTCGCTGATCGTGGGGAGGTGATCGGGCAGAGGGTTACCGGCGAAGGCGAGCAGCGCGATCGGCGCGCCGACCAGCAGCACCAGGAGCACGGCCAGCGCGCCGATGCCGGTGAGGATCCGTCCGGTCCGCCGTACGACGGACCCACCCGATACGGGCATGGCTGCCTTCCTTCCTACGGTGTTGCGGTGATGGCACGCGCGGTCGCCTCGCCGGTGACGGTGACCGTCTTCTCCTGGACGAACGGTCCGACCATCGAGCGGTGGTAGGTGATGGAGACGGTCACCCGGATCAGGGTTTCCCCGTCGACCTCGGGGAAGTTCACGGTGTGGCTGGCGGTGTCCACGGCGTCCAGGTAGTTGGCGACCGCATCGCGCGCCTCCGGCTCATTGATCCGCTTCGGCCCGCCCTCGATGGCGGTGGCCCGGTCGATGGCCTGACCGCCGGCCCGGGCCGCCTCGGCGGCCAGGTTCTGGGCGCGTTGCAGGGTGCGGAGCTGCCCGGCGGCGTCGAAGGAGAGGCCGATGATGGCCAGTACGCCGACCATCGTCACCGCGAGGAAGATGCTCACCCGGCCGTGCTCACCTGCCCGCAAGGGACTGGCAGCCGACGTGGTGGCCGTCATTGCCGACTCCGGTAACGGTCAAGTGGGGAGGTGAACTGCGCGGAGATCAGCCGTTCACTCTCCATCCCGGGCAGGATGTCGAGGGTGATGTCCTTGAAGGACACGCGGCAGCTGATCGTCACCGTCACCGTGGCGTTCGTACCGACTGTGCTGCTGAAGGCTTTGTCGAAGCTCGACTCATTGCCGGGCGACTTGCCGGTGAATTCCGGGTCCAGGCCGTTGGCGCAGGCCAGGCCGTGCCAGTCCAGCTGTTTCTGGGCAGCCTCCCGCGCCTCTTCTTTGGCGACGTCGGAGTTCCGGGAGATCGAGGCGGCCCGGGCGGCGTCGTGCGCGGCCGCTTCGAGCGCCTCCGCGGCAACCGCGCTGCGCCCGACCACGCCGGCCAGCACCATCAGCGCGATGAACGCGGGCGCGAGCACCGCCACCTCGATGGAGACCGAGCCCCGCTCGGCGGTACGGGTCATGGCGGGGTCACCCTCTCCACCGTTCCGTGGGCAGTCTGCTGTATTGCGAAGTCCACGCCCGGTACCACGGACAGGGACCGGCCGCTCACCGTGCAGGTCACGTCGGTCGCGGTGGTCACGCAGGTCGGACCGGACCTGTCCCAGCCCACCAGCCAACCGCCGGAGGCCCTCAGGAAGCGGGAGGCGCTGTCCACCCCGGCGCCGTCGCTCGCCTGGTACGTCCGCTGCGCGTTCACGCCACTCTGCGCGGCGTTCAACGCGGTGGAGCGGGCGAGGAAGACGGCCGCGACCTGGATCGAGGCGAAGAGCAGTACCAGGATCAGGGGCATCATCACCGCCAGTTCCACCGGGTTGGCACCCCGCTCGCGGTCGCCGGCCGCGAGGTGGCGCCGGGCGGCGGTGACCGCCCGGTGCCACCTCGGGAACGCCTGTCGACTCATGCCGGCTACTACGGCTTCGTGTAATCCGGGATGCCGGTCATCCAGTTGTTGGCCTTGATCAGGGCCGCAGCGGTGACGGCCATGGCGACGGCGACCAGGCCGGCGATGATCACCGCGGTGGGCACCGGGCTGTCGCCCCGTTCACCGTCCCGGCGCAGTTCGGCCAGGCGCGTCGTCACCACGACGTGCAGATAGCTGAGGATGGACATGGCGTTCTCCTTCAAGGGGGAGGGGTCAGACACGGGCGATGAACGGATAGAGGACGAACCCGAGCAGCACGAAGACGAGCAGCGCGCCCGGGATGTCGAGCTTGCTGGTCACCCCTTCGGCGCGGGCGAGGTTGTCGGTGCGGATCTGGTCGCGCAGCGAGTCGGCCCGGCTGCGCAGCGTCTCGTGCACCTGCGCGCCCTCGCTGCCGGAGGAGCGCATGATCGCGCCGACGTCGCCCAACTCCGGAATGCCGATCTTGTCGGCGAGGTCGCGCAGTTCGTCCCAGGGCGCGTGCATCTGCATCTGGGCGATCCGCAGCGACTCCTGGAGGCGGTCGAACACCCAACCGTCGCAGACCGCCGCCGCCCGCTCCAGCGACTGCACCGGCCCGTGCGCCGCCGAGAGTTGCAACGCCACCAGGTCGAGGTAGGTGCAGACGGCCTGGCGGAACTCGTCGCGGGCGGCGTTGGCCCTGGTCAGCACGGCGCGGTGCGCCATCAGGCCGGCCAGCAGCGCCAGGCCGAGGCTGCCCAGCACCGGCACGACCAGCGGGAACGGGATGCCGAGCACCCACAGCACCACCCCGAGCACTGTCGGCGTGGCCAAGCCGATCAGCGCGGAGAGCAGCACCGACAACGCGTACTGCTCGGAGGTCTGACCGATCAGGGCGAGCTGCATCTGCGGCGGCCGCAACCAGCGGGACATCCCGGTCAGCCAGTCAAGCCGCCGGGACGCGGCCGTGGCCACCTGGCCGGTGCCCGGCGGCTGATGCAGTCGGCGCAGCGCAGGCCCGAGCGCCGGTGTCGCCGGCACCAACTCCCGGACGACCAGGAACACACCCAGACCGATCCCGGCACCACCGCAGACCGCGAGGGCAAACTGCCAGTTCACGATCATGGGAGCCGCCTTTCGTTCGCGACTGCGGGCCTCCGCCGCGCTGCGCTCCTCGCGCTCACGCGATCACCTCGCTGGGGTTGGGCGCCGGCAGGAACCGGGCCGGCCGTTGCGGCTGGCTCATCGACCGAACCCAGGCCAGCAGGCAGATGAAGGCGGCACCGAGGGCGGCCATCACCAGCTGACCCACCGGTGTGCCGTACGGCCTGATGTACTCGGTGTTGATCAGCCCGTACGCCAGGGTCGCCAGCGTCATCCCGGTGAGGAAGCGGACCGCGAACCGGGGCTGGGTGCGCTTGGCCTCGATCTCCCGACGGGTCGCCACCTCCGCGGACGCAGCGCCGGCGATCGAACCGAGCACGTCACCCAGCCGCTCACCCCGGTCCGACAGGTGCAGGATCAGCGCCGCGACCACCTGGTCGCAGACCGGGTCGGCGATCTCGTCGGCGAACGCCAGCAGTGCGGAGCGGGCCATCCAGCCGGCCTGGAGGCGGGCCGCGAGCAGCCGTACCTCGTCCTCGACGCCGGGTGGCACGCTGCCGATCGTGCCGATGATCGCCTGCTGGAGGCCTTGCCCGGTGCCGGAGACGTCCTTGAGTCGGCGGGTCCACTCGCCGACCGCCTCGATCCGGGCGATCGCCCGCTGTTCGGCCTTGCCCACCCCGAAGAGCCACGGGGTGCCGGGCACCGCCACCGCCACCAGCAGGCCCACCACCGGCAACCCGGTCAGCAGGAACGCCAACGCGCCGGCGGCCAGCGCGGCCACCAGCAGCGCCTGATAGGCCCGGTGCTCGGCCGGAGTGCTGCCCGGCCCGCGCCACAGTCGGCTCAGCCCCGGCCCGCTGCCCGGCCGCGGCCCGGGGGGTCGACGGGTGCCGACCAGCGCGACCACGGCCAGCAGCAGCCCGGCCACACAGGCGGCGCCGGAGACCACCGCGATCAGTTCCAGGCTGTCGAGCATCAGATCACCGCCGGGCCAGTCGGGTCTGCCGAGGCCGCCGCCAGGCACCGGCACCGGCCTCGACCCACCGGGTCAGCAGCCGCGCGTCGTAACCCACCCGCAGCAACTGGTCGCGGACCCGCTCCGGCAGGTGCCGGGGGACCGCACGACCGTCCGGGCCCGGCCCGAAGACAGTGGTGGTGGTGATCCGACCGGCCTCGCCGGCCCCGATCACCTCCTCCACATGCGAGACGAACCGGTGCTTCCGCCCGCCGATCGCCGTCTCGTCCTCGATGGTGACGTAGACGATCAGGTCGAGCGCGTTGCCGGCCATCCGACGAGCCTGGTCAACGGTCATCTCGCGGCCGTGCGCCAGGGCCAGCTCGACGATCCGTTCACCCACACCGGCTGCGGTACGGGCGTGGATGGTGCACATCGATCCCCGACTGGTGGTCATCGCCTGGAGCATCGGCACGATCTCCCGGGACCGAACCTCGCCCACGATGATCCGCAGGACCCCCATCCGCAGCGACAGTGGGATCAGGTCGGCGATGGTCACCTCACCGGCTGGGCGGCCGTCGAAGCCACGCTCGCCGTGACCCTCCCGGGCTTCGAAGCTCATCACCGCCCGGTGCCGCTCCCGGCGGCGGGCCGGGAGCAGCTCCCGACTCTCCTCCAGCAGCACGTACGGCTCGTCGGGCGGGATCTCGTTCATCAGCGCCCTGATGACAGTGGTCTTTCCGGCGCCGGCCAACCCGGCGACCATGATGTTCAGACCGGCGCGCATCGCCGCGCGGAGGAAGTCGCGCAGCAGCGGATCGATCATCTCGTCCAGGTCACCTCGGGCGCCCGCGAGGTCGTCGAGGCTCACGTCCAGGGTGTTGTGTTTGCGGATCACCGCGTACGGGCGGTGGCTGACCAGGAACACCGCTGCCAGCCGGCTGCCGTCGGGCAGTTGCAGGTCGAGGGTGGGCTTCACTGTCGAGAGGGACCGCTCGGTCGCGCCCGCCCGACGGGCCGCCGCCTGAAGAATCTCCACCAACTCGGCGTCGCTGTCGGCGATCGGCTCGGCCCAGTCCACCCCACCGCCGTGCCGGGTGATGCGTACCTGGTCGCAGCCGAGGATGTGCACCTCCTCGATGGTGTCGTCGACCAGCAGCGTCTGTAGCCGCCCGAGCCCGACCAGCTCGGCGGTCACCTGGTCGAGCAGCAGGCGTTCATCGCCGGCGGCCATCGGCGTGCCGGCCCGGCGCACCGAGTCCGCGTACGCGGCGACCACAGTGACGGCGAGTCGGGCCCGCTCGGTGTCCTCCTCGTCGACTGTGAACTCCCGGCCGCGCTGCCAGAGGGTGAGACGTTCGGTGAGTTCCCGGCGCAGCTCCCGGACCACCTGGAAGTCCATCCGGGCCCGGGGCGGCGACTCCGGCGGCGGGCTGGCCGCGGGCGTCGACTGCGGCTGCGGCCCGGACTGGTGGTGCCGGCCGTTCGGCACGGCCAGGGGCGGCGCGGTGGAGGTCACGGCCGGTGGCTGCTGGCGTGGATCGGTGGAGACCGGCTCAAACCGCATCCGGCACCCCCTGCTGCACTGGCCACGCCAACCGGGCCCGTCGCCGCTCCAGGAGCGCCCCGATCGGGACCTCCAGCGCGGCCGCCGCGCGCATCAGCGGCCGACCGGCCCGCACGGTCCCGCCCAGGGCGAGCACCCCGGCGGTACGCGGATCGTGCGGCAGCCGTGCGATGACCGGCAGTTTCAGGGCACGACTGATCTCGGCCCGCCCGTGCCCATCGCCGACCAGCAGCAGCCGCAGGGTGCCCGGGGGCACCCTGTGCTCGGCGAAGTCCCGTTCGATCGCGGTGACCACAGCGCGGGTGCCGGAGAGGTCCGGCAGGTTCGCCCGGGTCACCAACAGCACCACTGAGGCGGCCCGCAGCACCGGCCACGGAGGCCCGGTCACGTGCAGCCGACCACAGTCGACAAGGACGTCGTAGCCGGGGGTGCCGCGGTCGAGGGCGTCGAAGTAGTCGGCGAAGCGCTGCCAGAGCGGGGTGACGCTGCCGCTCTGGGCCGGGTCGACGAGGCCGGGCAGCAGCAGCCGTTCCCGGCGGGGGGCGTCCAGGTCGACCAACTGGGACCAGAACGCGGTCTCCAGGTTGCCGTCGCGCAACTCGCCGACGGCCAGCTCTCCGATGCCGCGCGGGCCGTCCAGCTGGCCGCCGAGGTATCCGGCGAGGATCGAGCCGCCGGCCGGGTCACATTCGGCGACCACCAGCCGCCGGTGCCAGGCCAGCGCACAGGCCAGCGCCGAGGTGGTGACGCCGGGCGAACCCTTCGCGGACACCAGCGCGATGATCGCCATCCTCAGGCCGCCTCGGTGAGTACGACGGCGAGCCGTTCCTGTGCGGCGAGCGCCACCACCGCCGGCACATCACGGGTCAGTAGCGCCAGGTACAGGACCTTGTCGTCGTTGGCCGGGCTGACCATGTCGATGACGGTGGCCGCGAACCGGGTGCCGGCGGCGGCCGCGTCTGCGTCGGCATCGTTGTCCGGAGTGCTGACCAGCAGGACCTTGTCGCCGGGGTGCAGTTCGCGGGCCGGCACCTGGGCGGTCTTCAGGCCGAGCGCGATCTGCTGCTGTCCGGGGCCGAGCAGCGGGTCGTCGGTAATCTGTCCCAGGGTGAGCAGCGTGCCCGGAAGCAGGGCGACCGCAGCCCGTTTGCCGACCACTTCGTCGAGCCGTGCGGCGGGCACCGGGCGCAACCCCTGACCGCCGGCGACCTGCACGGTGACCAGGTCGGCTGCGCTGATCTCCCGGCCCACCTCCACCGGTCGTGCCACCGCCAGATAGCTGCCGGTGGCCCGTACCGAGGTGACCGCGAAGGCCGCGCCCAGCCCGCCCAGCGCGATCAGGAGGACGGCGAGACCGAGCAGCCCGGGACGGACCCGGCGTTGGCGGACCACTGTGGGCGGGTTGACGGGAGCGTCCACCGACGGGGTCCCGTTGCGCGTCGCGAGGCTCATCTGGTGACCACCTGAAGTTCGTTGATCCTGATCTGCACGATGCCGCTTCTCCGGGTCTGCGGGATCACCCGCCTTGTGGCGTCGCTGTTGGTCCACCAGCTCACCGTCCAGTGCGTGGTGGCGGTGACGTCGTAGGTGTCTGCCTTCGGGTAGCCCTCGTCGTAGCCGCAGTCCGGGGAGGTGGCACCCGCCCGCGTGCCTGTGGCCTTGTACTCGGTGCCGGCGTCGTCGCAGGTGACCTTCTCGCCGTTGCCCATGTCCCAGACGATCCGGTCGACCTTCGCTTCGATGTAGACGGTCAAACCCCGGTCGGACTCGTCGGCGTATATCGGGCCGAAGTAGTTCCTTCCCGGCGTTGCCCACATCCACACGGGCAGGCCGACCAGGCCGGGGCCGATGTTCTTGCGGGGTGCCACCTTCAGCCGGGCGGGCAACAGACTGATCGACGCCAGGGCGCGACGGGCCAGCTCCTCCGGGTTGGGCGGCGCGCCGAAGCCGGCCGGCGGATCGGCCAACGACACCACGTCCTGGGCACCCAGGTCGCCGCCGTTGCAGGTTTGCAGGTACCACTGCTCACCCTCGGGGGGCTCGACCGGCCCCTCGGTCGGCTTGTAGTAGCACCCGTCGCCGTTGTTGAACCAGCCCAGGTCCTCGTCGTAGCAGGGGATGGTCCGCCCGTTCCACTGGCAGACGCCGCCACCGCCACCGCCGCCGTCGTCCCCGCCCCCACCGTTGTCCCCGCCGCCGCCAGGATCACCGGGGTTGCCGGGTTCGTCGTCCCAGACGCTGCAGTCGGGTTGGTCGGGTGGGCAGCCCGCTCCCGGGTCGGCCCGTAGGGCGGCGGTGGCCGGCGGGGCCGCACCGACTACCAGCAGGAGCGTGAGGGCGAGCCCGGCGAGCGCCCGTCGGGTTGTCGCGGCCCGGCTCAGCACGGCTGGTCCCGGTGCGTAGCGCCGTAGTTGATCAGCCAGCGACCGTCGGGATAGCGGGTCGCGGTGGCGGTGGAGAGGTGTCTGCCGCCACCGCTGCCCGGGACCGAGCGCTTGTCCTTGGCGTAGACCAGCCGGTAGCCGGTCGTGTCCAGGCAGTCCTGGATCTCCACGGTTGCCGGCTTCGCGTCCAGGCTGACGGCGGTCACGGTCGGGTCGGACTTGAACGTCCCGGTACGCATAGCGCCGTGCTCCTTAGCCTCGCGAATGGACACCCGAACCCGGGTCAAAAGTGGATCACCGAGGAACCGGGACAGTTCCGGCGAACGCGGATCACTGCGCAGACCCGCCGTGCGCGAGGCCGCGAGATACCCGGAGTACGCGTCAAGTGCCGCCTTTTCGGCAGCGCGTCGTTCGACGTCGGAATCGGTTTGGGGTCCGTTGTCGCGGACTTCCGTCGGCCGTTCGACCGTTTCCCGTCCGCTGGCGCAGGCGGTGACCGGCATCGCCGCCACGCCCACCAGCAGGCAGATTGCCGCTCTTCTGAGCTGCCGTCCGCGCACCGTCGAGCCTCCTCGTGGTCGCCCGGGGCGGTGACGGTTCACCGCCGTCGGGCATGCGGAAGCGCGCCCGGATCAGCACATCCGGAGCCGTTCATTGCGCTTCTGCATTCACCGTTACGGATCTTCTACAAATTCGGGGTCCTGTGTCGTCCGATGGTGAAGGTGAGGCTTGCGTCACACCCAAGGGGCGAGCATAGGCTGACGCTCGCCGATGCAACAGAGGCAATTCAAGCGAACACTCAGCGTGATGACAGGTGGTGGTGGCGGGTGTCCAGACTGCTCCCCGGACAATGGGCGAGGGAACTGTCGTTGTTGATGGGGCACCTTCGGGCCGGATGGGTCCACCGGAGTCTCGCCACCGGTCCCGGGAGTGGGACATCGCGGTCTCATCCCGGCATTCGGCCGGCATCGGCACCCTGTCGGCGGGCCGCCTCGTCCAACGGCGCGCCTGACTCGGAAGCGGTCGAAAGCGCCCGCGCCGGCTCCGGTCGGCAGGTCGCTTTCCGCGCCATCCGCTACACCACAGCGAGCGTTCAATCACGATCCGTGTTCACCATCGCGAGGGGGCAGCTGGCCGCAGTGGAGGCGACATGGCGCTGACCGGCCCCCCGGCGGCCATCCCCGGTCGGGAGGACCAACCCGATCGGAGCCCGGCACCCCCGCCGTCAGGTGATGCGACGGAACCCGTCCGCCAGGCAACCCCTGCTCCGCCGAGCGAACGACCGGCGGGCCTCGCCTCGGCGGTGACACGCACCCGGGTCTCGACAGTGTTAGCGATTCTCGCGATCAGCCCGCTGATGCGGTTGGCCGCGCTGCGCTACGCCGTACCCCCGGGTCTGCCCAGCCGGAGCGGCTGCGACGCCTGCGGCGCGCCGGTCGGCCTGACCCGCCCCTGGCCTGCGCTGGGCCCGGCAGCCCGGTGCGGTCACTGCCGCGCCCGGGTCGGCCAACCGCCGGCCACCGTCGAGCTGGCCGTGCTCGCGGCGGCGTTGCTGCTGGCGCTCGCCGGTCCGCCGGGCGGGGCGCTGCCGGCGCTGATCTGGTGGCTCGGCTGGACCATCCCGGCGATCCTCGTCGACCTGGCCGTGCACCGGTTGCCGGACCGGCTCACAGTGCCCGCGGCGGCCGGGACCTGGCTGCTGCTCGGCGTGGCCGCGCTCGACGCCGACCCGGGGCACTGGCTGCGAGCCGTCATCGGCGGCACCGGGCTGGCGCTCTTCTTCGCCAGCACCGCCCTGCTGCTCGGCCGCCGCGGCTTCGGACTGGGCGACGCCAAGCTGGCGCTCAGCGTCGGCGCGCTGCTCGGCTGGCACGGCTGGCCGGTGCTGCTGTTCGGCCTGGTGCTCACCTTCGGGCTCTCCGCCCTGGTGAGTCTGGGCCTGCTGGCCACCCGCCGCGCCAACTGGAGCACCCACCTGCCCTTCGGCCCGTTCCTGCTGCTCGGCACTACGGCCGCCCTCCTACTGGCGACCTGACCCGCCGCCCCGCCGGCATCGGGCGTCGGTGGTCAGGGGCGGGAGCGGCTGGCCAGTTTGGCGACCGGCCTGTCGGGACGGTTGGCGCGGCGGCGGAGGACCTCGCTGGTCGGGCGGGCCAGCAACGGGGTGACCACCACGGCCACCAGGGCGCCGAACAGCACTCCCGCGATCACATCGTGCGGGTAGTGCACGCCCACGAAGACCCGGGAGAAGGCGCCGAGCGCGGCCAGGGGCAGCGCGATCAGGCCGAGTCGGCGGGAGAGCAGCAGCGTGGTGACCGCCAGCGCGCCGGCGATGGTGGCGTGGTTGCTCGGGAACGACCAGTCGCCCGGCGGTGGGCAGGCGCCAGCGATGATCTCCCGACCGATCGTTCGGCAGGGGCGGTCCTGGTCCACCACGGTCTTGAAGAACTCGCTGCCCACGTACGCCAGGAGGGCCGGCACCGGCGAGATCAGGGCGAGTGCCCGGTCGTGCGGGCCGCCGGACCGGCGGCTCAGCGCGGCCATCACCAGCAGCGCGCCGAGCAGCAGGATCACCCCCTCGGTGGCGTGTCCGACGAACCACTGCACCGGCTCTGGGCTGCCGGCTGCGGCGTCGACGACGTCGCGGTACCACTCGGCGCTGATCTCCGGAACGTCCGTGCTGCCGTTGTTGACCATGCATCACCTCACTTCACGTTCATACCCTGTTCACCTTGGGCACACCCTAGGAACGCGCCAGAGGGCATCGCTGCTGTCGAAGGTCGGGTGGTCTGTCAGACCTTCGTCCAGGATTCGCACAGCCGCCTCTGGTTGGCTGTCGCAGGACGTCGACATCGACAGGAGGCCTCGTGCAGACCGGTTCGGCCACCGATCAACCGCAGTCCACCGCCGCTACGGCGGACGAGGAGACCTGGCGGATCCGGCGTACGGCGGCCGACGTGGACCGGCTCGGCGAAACCGAGTCGATCTTCGCGTTGGGCAACGGGTGGATCGGTTGGCGTGGGGTGCTCGACGAGGGTGCTCCGTGCGGGATGCCAGGCAGTTACGTCAGTGGCTTCCACGAGCGGCGCGAGCTGAGCTATCCCGAGGAGGGGTACGCGTTTCCGCCGGCCAGCGACACCGTCATCAGCGCACCGAACGCCGCGCTGATCCGGCTCTGGGTCGACGACGAGCCGCTGGATCTCCGGACCGGGACGCTGCGCAGCCATGAACGGGTACTCGACCTGCGTACCGGCGTGCTGCGCCGGGAGACCGAGTGGATTTCACCGGCCGGGCGGGGCGTACGCATTCGCAGCACCCGGTTGGTGTCCCTGCCGCGTCGTCCGGTGGCCGCCGTCCGGTACGAGGTCGAGCCGCTGGACGCCGCCGTCGAGCTGCGGGTCTCCTCGGACCTGCTGGCCAACGAGAAGGTGCCGGAGCGTTCGGACGACCCCCGGGCCGCCTCGGTGCCCACCGACCCGCTGACCGCCGAGACGTACCGTGCGACAGGCCTCGACGGGGTGTTGGTGCACCGCACCGAGCGCAGCCGCCAGCGCGTCGCGGTCGCGGTCAGTCACCTGCTGGAGGGGCCGGGCACTGTGACGACCAGCGGTGACTGCACCCCGGACCGGGTACGGCTGACCGTTGAGGGTCGCCTGCACCCGGGGGAGGGGTTGCGGCTGACGAAGTTCGCCGCCTACGAGTGGGCGGCGGTCGACGCGACGCCCGCCGACGAGTTGGCCGCCCTGGTCGCCGCCGAGGCGGACGCGGCGCGCGCGGACGGCTTCGACGCCCTGCTCACCGACCAGCGCGCCGCCCTGGATGCGGCCTGGCAGGTCGCCGACGTGCAGCTCGACGGCGATCCGGAGCTTCAGCAGGCCGTTCGGTTCGCGATGTTCCACCTGATCCAGGCCGGTCGGCCGGACTCGGACCGCACCATCTCGGCCAAGGGGTTGACCGGCAACGGCTACGACGGGCACGTCCTCTGGGACACCGAGAGTTACGTCCTGCCGGTGCTCACCTACCTGGCCCCGGCGGTGGCCCGTTCGGCGTTGAGTTGGCGGCACGCCCACCTCCCGGAGGCGCGGGAGCGGGCCACCGAGCTGCGGTTGAGCGGCGCGACCTTCCCGTGGCGCACCATCGGCGGCCGGGAATGCTCCGGCTACTGGCCGGCGGGCACCGCTGCGCTGCACGTCAACGCCGACATCGCCGACGCGGTGCTGCGCTACCTGGCGGCAACGGACGACCAGCGGTTCCTGGCCGAGGCGGGGCTGGAACTGCTGGTGGAGACCGCCCGGCTCTGGCACGGCTTCGGCCACTGGTCGGTCGAGGGCGACTTCCACCTGCACGGGGTGACCGGCCCGGACGAGTACGCCGCGCTGGTCGACGACAACGTGTTCACCAACCTGATGGCGAAGCGCAATCTGCGCGGCGCGGCGGACGCCGCCGAGGGACATCCCGAGCTGGCCGGCCGGCTCGGCGTGGACCGCGACGAGGTGGCCGGCTGGCGGGCCGCCGCCGACGCGATGGCCATCCCGTACGACCGCGAGCGTGGGGTGCACCAGCAGGCCGCCGGCTTCACCGAACAACCCGAGTGGGACTTCGCGAACACCGGTGAGGACGACTACCCGCTGCTGCTGCACTTCCCGTACCTGGAGCTGTACCGCAAGCAGGTGGTGAAGCAGGCCGACCTGGTGCTGGCCATGCAGCTCTGCCCCGGCGAGTTCACCGCCGACGAGAAGGCCCGCAACCTGGCCTACTACCAGGCCCGCACGGTCCGCGACTCGTCGCTGTCGGCGGCACCGCAGGCCGTGCTGGCCGCCGAGGTCGGGCACCTGGATCTGGCGTACGACCTGTTCGCCGAGTCTGTCCTTCAGGACCTGGCGGATCTGGGCGACAAGACCGCCGACGGGCTGCACCTGGCCTCGCTGGCCGGCGCGTGGCTGGCGCTGGTGCAGGGCTTCGGTGGGCTGCGCGACGACCGGGGGGTGCTCTCCTTCGACCCCCGGCTGCCGCGTCGGATCGACCGGTTGGCGTTCAGCCTGCGCTGGCGCGGCCACCGGCTGCGGGTCACGTTGACTCCGGCCGAGGCCCGCTACGAGCTGCCCGACGCCGCGCCCGATGCCGAGATCGAGCTGTGGCACCACGGCGAGTCGCTGCGGGTCACCGGCGCCGAGCCGGTCACCCGGCCGATGCCGCCGGTGCCCGACGCCGGCCCGGAGCCGCCCTCCCCGCCCGGCCGCCGTCCCACCCGCCGCTCAGCCGACTGAGCCGCCCCGACCGGCTCAGGCTGCCGCGGCTTCGGCTCAGGTCGGCGCGGGCTCTGGCTCAGGTCGGGGCGGGACCGCCGGCCATCCGCTCGCGGACGGCCTCCAGCGCTTCGAAGGCGTATGCCCAGTTGTGGCACTTGAAGCTGCGCAGACCGTCGATCGCTGTGTGACAGTCGGAGCAGCGCACCCCGGCGATGGCATCCGGGATCTCGGTGTTGACGTACTTGCGCTCGCCCAGGATGACCGTGGCGATCATGGCCTTGTCGTGCAGGCCGGAGAGCGCCGACGAGACGATGTCGTACCAGGTGACCCGCCGGCGGCACTTCGGGCAGTCGGGTTCGTCGCCGCTGACCCAGAGCGGGGCGCCGATGCTGCGCGCCGGCATGCCGAGCAGTTTCTCCAGCCGCCGGACGTCCGACTCGGGGGTGGTCCAGCGGTGTCGGCCGGGCAGTGATGCGGGCGAGTCGTACACGGCGCGGAACAGGTCGTGGTCGACCTGCACGGTCTCGCGCTGAGCGGTCATCGGCGTCCCTCCTCGTTGAGTCGGTGCCCCCACCGTGGTCAGCGGTGACCATGGGCGCAGCCGGATCAACGACACGAGGGGTCAGCGGGTCATCGCCGCGGGTGTTAGACATCGAGTTCCGCGCCCGCCGCCGAAGGGATCCCGCATGACCGATCAGCCGGTACCTGACGTCACCACCAGACCCAACGTCGCCCGGATGTACGACTACTTCCTCGGGGGCAGCCACAACTTCCCGGCCGACCGGGCCGCCGCCGACCGGGTGCTGGAGATCTTCCCGGAGACCGGGGTCGCCGCTCAGACCAACCGGCACTTCCTGCGCCGAGCTGTCCGGTACGCCGCCGAGCAGGGCGTACGCCAGTTCCTGGACATCGGCGCTGGGCTGCCCACCCAGGACGCCGTGCACGAGGTGGTGCGGGCCGTGGCGCCCGACGCGCGGGTGGTCTACGTCGACTACGACGAGGTGGCCGTCGGGTACGCCCGGCAGTTGCTGACTGGCGTACCCGGCACCGCTGTCGTCCAGGGCGACCTGCGGCGGCCGGACGAACTGCTGGCCCACCCGGACGTGCGGGCCACCGTCGACCTGGACCAACCGGTGGCGGTGCTGCTCCTCGCGGTGCTGCACTTCGTGCCGGACCAGGACGACCCGTGGGCGGCGATCGCCCGGCTGCGCGACGCCACGGTGCCCGGCAGTCACCTGGTGCTGTCCCACCTGACATTGGACGGCATCTCGCCGGAGCTGGCCGAGCGCGGCCAGGCCGTCTACCGCAACAGCAGCGCACCGCTGGTGCCCCGCACGCGCGCCGAGACGGCACGCTTCTTCGCCGGGTACGACCTGGTGGAACCCGGCCTGGTCGCCACCACCCGGTGGCGACCGGACGGCGAGCCGGAGACCGTGGACGCCCACGGGTACGCGGGGGTCGGCGTCCGCCGCTGACAGCGCTTTCGCCTCCGGTGGCCGGCGTCGGGTGGTACGACGGACGCAGGGCGTGCGCCGGCGGGAGGAGCGCCGATGGCGAGCAGACCCGAACGGCTGCTGCGGGGCGGTGACTCGCCGCTGAGCGCCTCGTTCCTCGAGCTGTTCTTCGATCTGGCGTTCGTGCTCGCCCTCAGTCAGCTGGCCACCCACCTGCTGCACGACCTCACCCTGGCCGGTGCGCTGCGGACCGCCGTGCTGTTGACCGGAGTCTGGTGGATCTGGGTGCCCACCACCTGGTTCGCCGACTGGTACGACCCGGAGAGCCCGGCGGTGCGGTGGCTGTTGGTGGGTTCCGCGCTGGGCAGCCTGCTGACCGGGGTGGCGATCCCGCAGGCGCTGGACGGGCGGGGCCTGCTCTTCGCCGGCGCGTACGTCTCGGTGCACATCGCCCGGGGCGTGGTCACCGCCGTCGGGCTGCGAGGTCACCCGCGGCAGATCCGGACGCTGCGCATCCTCTGCTGGTTCAGCGTCTCCGCCGTGCCGTGGCTCGCCGGTGGGTTTCTGCCGCAGTGGCGGGTGCCGCTCTGGCTGCTCGCCCTCGCCCTCGACCTCACCGGTCCGCGACTCCGCTGGCCCACGCCGGGGATGGGCCGGACCAGGCGGGAGGAGCTGCACCTGGCCGGTGAGCACTTCGCCGAGCGGTACCAGCAGATCATGATCATTGCGCTCGGCGAACTCGTTCTGGTCGCCGGCCTCTCGTACGCCGGCACCGACCTTCACTTCCCGCAGACTGTCGCGTTCCTGCTGGTCTTCGCCACCGCGGTGCTGATCGGTCTGCTCTACGTCACGCCCGCCGGCCAGCGCCTCGGCCCGGCCATCGAGCGCGCCGACCCGGCCCGGCTCGGCGTCATCACCGGATACCTGCACCTGGTGATGATCGCCGGGCTGGTGGTCACCGCCGTCGGGGCCGAACTGAGCATCGCCCACCCCATGGAGACCGGTGACACGACAGCGGTCCTGGTCATCCTGAGCGGCCCGACGCTGTTCCTCGTCGGGCGGATCCTCTTCTCGGCGGCGATCCACCGGCGACTCTCCTGGCCCCGGGTCGCCGCCCTGTTCGTGCTGGCCGCTGCGGCGGCCGTGCTGCGGCTGCCGCTGTTGGTGGTCAGCGCGGTCGCCACCGGGGTGGTGCTCGTGGTGGTCGTCCTGGACCACGCCGGCATTCGGTCCTACCGCCACCGAGCTGGCGCGTAGTCAATAAGCCTGACTAAAGTCAGGTATATGGACTCGGCTCTCATCGCCGCGGTGCGGCGGTTCAACCGGACGGTCACCCAACGGGTGGGTGCGCTCGACGACGAGTACATGGCCCAGGGACGCCCGCTGGGGCAGGCCCGGCTGCTCTGGGAGATCGGCCCCGCCGGTGCCGAGGTCGCCGCGCTGCGGGCCCGGCTCGGCCTGGACTCCGGATATCTCAGCCGACTCCTGCGCACCCTTGAGAACGACGGCCTCGTCGCTGTGGGACCAACCGACGAGACCGGCGGCGACGGGCGCGTCCGCATCGCCACCCTCACCGACGCCGGCCGGACCCAGTGGGCCGACCTCGACCAGCGGTCGGACGATCTCGCCGCCTCGATCCTCGAACCGCTCACCGAACACCGCCGTGAACGACTCGTCACCGCCATGGCCGAGGTCGAACGGCTGCTCATCGGCTCGATGGTCGTCATCGAGCCATGCCCGCCGGGCGACCCGCGAGCCCGCGCGTGCCTGCGGGCCTACGCCCGCGACATCGCGCGACGATTCGACGACGGGTTCGACCCCGAACTGAGCAACCCGGTCCACGACGAAGCGCTCGTCCCGCCCAACGGGGTGCTCCTGCTCGCCACCCTCAACAGCGAACCGATCGGCTGCGGCGCAGTCAAACTCCACACCGACGCGCCCGCCGAGATCAAACGCGTGTGGGTGGCCGACACCGTACGTGGGCTCGGCGTGGGGCGGCGGCTGCTGGGCGAGTTGGAACGGTACGCCGCCGAGCGCGGTGCGACAGCGGTCCGGCTGGACACCAACCGCAACCTCACCGAAGCGATCGCCCTGTACCGGGCGACGGGTTACCGGGAGATCGAGGCGTACAACACCGAGCGCTACGCCCACCACTGGTTCGAGAAGCAGCTGCGACGGTGACGGAACTTGGTCCGGTGTGGTCTCGGCTGGCTATCCAGGTGGCGACGGTGGCTCAGGTGGGCGTCCCCGCGTATGGCCGGCGTCCGAGATGGCGACCCCGGCCAGGACCACGGCGGCGGCGAGTGCAGCCACGATCGGCGGTACGAGGAGCATCAACGGCGTCAGGGCGGCCAGGGCGAGCAGCCCGATGGGCCGGTCCCGGGACACCCGGCTGAAGACCACGTACTCGAAGCGGGAGCGCCCGGCCAGGAACAGCGCCGGTCCGCCGAGGATGATCGCGATCCAGGCCGGTTCAGGATGCCCGGACGGATGGGCGATGACGAGTTCGGCGCCGACCGCTGCGACGACGACACCGGCCACCATGACCAGGTGGGCGTAGAACGCCGACAGTCCAAGGCGGGCTGGATCGCGGGAGTTGGCGATGGCTGACGCCGACAACTCCCCGGCACGGTAGATGTAGATGCGCCAGAGCAGCACCGTGGCGGCGATCGACACCAGGAACGCCGTGGTCCGGTCGGGTGCGAAGCCGCTGCCGCCGAGGGTCGACGCGGAGACCAGGATCATCTCGCCCAGCGCGATGATGAAGAACTGTCGGTGACGCTCGGCCAGGTGTTCGGCCGCGCTCGGCAACTCCGACGGCGGCGAGCGGCCCAGGCCGGGTGTCAGGTAGCGGAGTTTTCCCGCCAGATAGTCGATGGCCACCGCCAGCACCCACAGTGCCTCCCGGGTGGTGCCGTGCGCCAGTGCCCCTGCGATCCACGGCACAGCGGATGCGCAGAACCAGATGACCACCCGTAGGGCGCCGCGCTGCAGCTCGTGGCCCCGCAGTGCGATGAGAAGGCCGATGCTGCGACCGACCTGGACGGCGACGTACGCGCCCGCGAAGACCAGGCCCTGCGCCCCGAAGGCATCTGGTAGCGCGACGGCCATCAGCAGACTGCCGACCAGAGTCGCGATGACCAGCAGTTGAATCGTCGGCCGCTGCGGGTCGAACCGGTCCGGGACCGTCGCCGTGCTGCACCAGACCCACCACACCGCCAGCAGCAGCACCAGCGTGTGGAAGGTGCCACGCCAGGTGAGGTCCTGGCTGAGCACCCGCCCGAGCTGGGTGAGCACGTAGACGAACGCCAGATCGAAGAAGAGCTCCAGGAAGGTGGCCCGTTGCGGATCCCCGGGCTTCCGCAGCAGCTTGCCCGCACTACTCGTCGTCATCGGCTCGCCCGTCCTGTGGGGTTATGCGCGCTCTGCGGCATTCGTACCACGTGGCAGGGGTGTGTCAGCCGGGCTACTCGATGACGCTGAGGTGGTGCGCCGCGCTGGCGAACGACCGGATGAGTTCCGTCTCGCTGCCGGTACGCCAGATCAGCCCCCACCGACCCGGCGGGGCGTCGTGGATGGGCACGTAGGCGATGTCCGGCCGCGCGTAGTAGCGGGCGGCCTGGGCGTGCACGGGCGAGACGGCTTCACCAGTGACGAGGATCGGGATCATCTCCTGGAAGTTGGAGACCGACGGGCCGATCGGGATCAACTGTCCGCTGGGTGTGCGTACGGGCACCAGGATCTCCCGCCAGTAGTCCGGCCGGGCCCCGCCCATGACCGTCTCGTCCGCCAGGTCCTCGTAGGAGACCGATTTGCGGCCGGCCAGCCGGTGGGTTGCGCCGACGGCCAGCACTATGGGTTCGGTGTAGATCACCGGGCCGACGGTGAGGTCCGGCTCCTTGACCGGCAGCCACACGATCTGCACGTCGATGTCACCGGCGCGCAGCCGACCGAAGGGATCGCCGAAGTCGACATGCCGGAGCTGCACTTCGCACTCAGGGTGGTCCTTGGCGAACCCGTCGAACAACTCGCGGAAATCGTGGAGGTTGACGGCGATCGACCCGACCCGCAGCACCCCGGTCTTGCCGCGGGCGGCGAGCCTGGCCCGGTCCATCCCCTCGTGCAGACCTCGGTACATGGGCTGAATGTCGTCGAAGAGCCGTTGCCCGATCGGTGTGAGCGTCACCTGCCTGTTGTTCCGCTCGAACAGCGCGGCGCCGATCCGACGTTCCTGCTTCTTGATCGCCTGGCTGACCCGGGCCTGGGTCACGTGCAGCCGCTCGGCGGTGCGGGTGAAGTGCAGTTCCTCCGCCAGGGTCAGGAAGATCTCGATGTCGCGGAGTTCCATGTACTGTTCCCGATCCACCCATTAGCGAAGGGTTATGGCAAGTTACCAGTTGTGATCTTGTAGCCCGGTGCCGCGCCGGGCAGGCTGAAGGACGTCGTCGCCGAACAGCATCCGGCAGCCTGAACGAGGAGATCGTCGTGCGCAAGCTCGTGTATTACATCGCCACCACCCTGGACGGCTTCATCGCCGGTCCCGACGGCGCCGACCCCACCGGCCCCGGCGGGTTCTGGCCCGTCCCGGACGACTACCTGCACCACCTCGTGAGCGAATATCCGGAGACGCTCCCCGGTCCGGCCCGACAGGCGTTCGGCATCACCGACCAGGGCAGCCGGTTCGACACTGTGCTGGAAGGGCGCCACTCGTACGAGGTGGGCCTGAAGGCCGGCGTGACCGACGCGTACCCGCACCTGCGCCACCTGGTGTTCTCCCGCACGCTGGGCAGCAGCCCGGACCCGGCCGTCGAGGTCATCGGCCAAGACCCGATTGCCACCGTACGAGAGCTGAAGCGGCACGACGGCAAGGACGTCTGGGTGATCGGCGGCGGCGCACTGGCCGGTGCCCTCTACCCCGAGATCGACCAGCTGATCATCAAGCTTGCCCCGTTGACCATTGGCGCCGGCATCCCGCTCTTCGGCCGCGACGCCGTTTTCACACCACGCACCTGGCGCCTGACCGACCACACCGTTCTGGACAGTGGCGCTCTCTTCCTCACCTACACGCGCACACAGACCGGAAACGAGCCCGCATGAGCACGTCCCATGACACCGTCACGATCCGTCCCATCACCGGGCCGGACGAGATCCCCCTGTTCAACCGTCTGCCGTACACCATCAATCACGAGCTCGACGACGACCTTGCCGACAAGCGCCGCCGACCGGAGTGGATGTGGGTGGCAGTGCGCGGCGACCGACTGCTGGCAAGGGTCGCCTGGTGGGGCCGCAGCGGCGACGACACTCCGCTGCTGCTGGACATCCTCGACGTCGACGACACCGCCGAGGACCTGACCGAGGTGGCACAGGCGCTGTACGAGACCGCCGCGAAGCAGGTCCTGGCACCCGGCGCGGTCCCTCCCGAATACGGCCGCTTCATTCCGGCGGACTGGCGAGAGGACCCGGACGCGTACCGGGCGGTGCGACTGAGGATAGGCGTACTGGAGAACACCGGCGCGCACCTGACTGTCGAACGGCTCCGCCTGGAGTGGAACCCGGCGGCAGGCGTACCGACGCCCGACCGACGCCTGGCCTTCCGCCCGGTCGGCGACACCGACGAGCTGATCGCGTTGATGACCCGCACCCTGGACGGGACCCTGGACGCGCACAGTCGTGGCGACCTGGCGCAGATGTCCCCGCACGAGGCCGCGGTCAAGCACTACGAGCAGGAGTTCGCCACGTACTCCAGCCCTCGTGAGTGGTGGCGCATCGGCACGTTGGGCGAAGACGGCGAGCCCGTCGGGTTCGTCGTCCCGGCCCGCAACGCCTACCACCCGGTGATCGCCTACCTCGGCGTCGTCCCGGAGCACCGGGGTCGGGGGTATGTCGACGGCCTCCTCGCCGAGGGCACCCGGATCCTGGCCGAGGAGGACGTGCCACGCATCCGCGCCGCCACCGACCTGGGCAATGCCCCGATGGCGAACGCCTTCGCCCGGGCCGGCTACGTCAACTTCGAGCGCGCCATCAACATGGCCTGGTAGCCGCGGCGGCTACAGCCGTTCGAAGCTCTCCATGCCGGCGAGTTTCAGCACCTCGGTCCGGGTCGCCGGGCATTCCAGCCGGGTCTGGTCGTCGATCTGGCGGCCGGTCGGCACGGGACCCTGCTTCTCGTACCAGGAATAGAGGTTCACCGTAAGGTTGGCCATCGCGCCCGTCTCGGACCCGATCCCCTTCAGCGTCGGCAACTGGCCATCCAGGTAGGCACACACCTCCTCCGCCGACGCAGGGGCGGAGCCGTTTGTCGGAGCCGCACGGACTGGGTCGGTCGCGGCGTTGGTCACGGTGGGGGTGCCCGGCGCCGCGGCCCCGGTGGGCGAGGGTGCGTCGGCGTCGGTACACGCCGTCAGAGCCAGCACGAGGCAGAGGGCCGGCGCGAGCGTTCGGATCGTTCTCATCAAGCGTTTTCCTGACGTGGGTGCTGATTGTGGATGACCCGTGAACGGGCCGAAGCGGCTGGCTGGCCGTCGCTGAGCTGTGCGGGCGACGGCGGTCAGGCCGCCGCTGTCGCGGTGACGAGCCAGAGGCCGGCGGGCAGCCGGTGGCCGCCGCCGGGTCCACGAAACCGGTCAAGCAGCCGGACGGCCCCGGCTCGGGCCGAAGCCTGCCTGTCCGGTGCAGAAATTCGGTACGCGGCACCGGCGGGGCCGACCTCGATGAGCCATTCGGCTACCGCGTCGGCGTCGTCTGGAGCCTCCAGGGCGACATCGCACTCGCTGATCGTGACGGCGGTGAAGCCGGCGCTGGTGAGGACTCGGGCGAGGCGCGCGGGGTCGGCGAAGGAGTGTGGACCAGGCTCGTCACCTATCGGTAGCGGAGGCAGGGGCCCGAGGTGCGGTGCCGCGCCCAGCATCGCCGCGGACAGCCACGGGTTGACGCTTCCGTCGCGAAAAACTGTCGCCGCGAGGCGTCCGCCCGTTCGCAGCGATCGCCGGATCGTGGCGCAGCCGGCGACCGGATCCGCCAGCAGCATCAGGGTCATTCGTGAGAACGCCGCGTCGAATGGGCCACCCGGTAGGACATCGACAGTCTCGATGTCGGCCACGTGGAACTGGATGCCCGGGTACCGGTCCGGACGGAACCGTTGCCGGGCTGTGGTCACCATCGCCTCAGCGAGGTCGACACCCACGGCTGCGCCGGTCTCGCCGACGGCCGTGGCCAGCTCGGCGGTGGTGCCGCCGCAGCCGCAGCCCACGTCGAGGATCCGCTCGCCCGGCCGTGCGGCCAGTCGATCCATCGCCGGTGCGCCCAGCGGCCGACCGACCTCGTCCTGTCTGTCGGCGTGGCGAATCCAGCCAGTTGCTGCCCCCGCCCAGAAAGCAGCGTTGCGGGAACGCAGGCTGGCGGTGTCGGCCATCAGAACGGCATCTCGGTGCCGTCGACGCTCATCGAGCGGAAGTGGGCTGCCTTCGTCGGGTCGAAGCCGTCCTCCTGTGCCGCCAGGCCCGCAGCCCGGACCAGTCGCTCGGACTGGAACCGGCGGAACGCCGCTTCGTCCTGCCAGATGTTGATGATCCGCCAGCCGTCCTCGGTCGGCCCTGCGACATGGGCGACGAGGCCCAGCGGCCGGTCGGGGCCGAGGTGCCGTTCGACCTGCCGGTATTCCGCTTCGCTGACGCCGGGCATCTCCTGCAACACACCGAACGGCATGGCCGCCACCTCTCGATAGAGTTAAGCTCTATCGAATAGAGCACTACACTCGACGGGTGGTTGTCAAGAGGCGTTACGACTCTTCCCGCCGACAGGAGCAGGCTCGACAGACCCGGCGGGCAATCCTCGAAGCGGCTGGCCGGCTGTTCGTCGACCCCGGTTATGCGGCTACGCCGCTGACCGCTGTCGCAGTGGAGGCCGGCGTCGCTGTCCAGACCCTGTACGCGGTGTTCGGCAGCAAGCGGCAACTGCTGTCCCAACTGGTCGACGTCACCCTGGCCGGCGACGACGAACCGGTGGCTCTGCCGGACCGGCCCTTCGTCGCCGAGATCCGCGCGCTCGCCGACCCCCGCGCCAAGCTCGCGCGCTACGCCCAGCACCTGACCGAGGTGAACGCCCGGCAGGCCCAGGTGATGCTCGCGCTGGCCGGAGCCGCCACGGCCGACCCGGACGCCGCCGAGATCTGGCGCAAGAACATCGACGACCGTCGCCGCGGAATGGCCATGTTCGCCGCGGAACTCGTCGGCACGGGCGGCCTTCGCCCTGACCTGGACGTCGAGCAGGTGGCCGACATCCTCTGGTTGGCTCAGGACGTCCGCAACTTCGACTGGCTCGTTCGGCAACGCGGGTGGCGGCTGGAGCAGTACCAGCGCTGGTATGTGGACACCGTGAGTGGCGCCCTACTCGTCAGCACCGACTAGCGGATGGTCCGGTCCGCCGCCGCATCTCGAGAGAGCAGCGCTGATCGAGATGCGGCGGCTGGAACGCGTTGCCGGTGGGGCCATCGTTTTAACGGCCCCGATCAGCCCTTCACCGCGCCCGCGGTGAGCCCCTCGGTCAGGAAGCGCTGCCCGAGGGCGTACATGATCACCACGGGGATGCTGACGAGCAGCGACGCCGCGGCGAGTTGTCCTTGCGGCACGACGTCTCCGGCGATCATCGATTGCATCCCCACCGGGAGCGTCTTGTACTCGTCCTTCGTGATGAACACGAAGGCGAAGAGGAACTCGTTCCAGGCGTTGGTCAGGGTGAAGAGCGCGACCGCCAGCAGCCCTGGCTTGGCCAGCGGCAGCACCACCCGGCCGAACGCCTGGATCCGGCTGCAACCGTCGACCAGCGCGGCCTCCTCCAACTCGATGGGGATCGACGAGAAGTACCCCACCAGCAGCCAGGTGGCGAACGGCAGCGTGAAGGTCGGGTACGTCACCACCAGGGACCACAACGAGTCGGTGAGCCGGGCGCCGATGAGCATCTGGTACAGCGGGATGAACAGCAGCGCGCCCGGCATCACGTAGGTGAGCAGCACAGTGACGGTGAAGCCCTGCGCCCCGCGGAACCGCAGCCGGGCCAGCGCGTACCCCGCCAGGGCGGCGCAGACCAGTGCCACAGCTGTCGACGCCGCGGACACCAGCAGGGTGTTCAGATACCAGCGGCCGAACGGCTGGTTGTCGAACAGGGCGCCGAACTGCTCAAGCGTCCACGGCGTCGGCCACAGGTCGTCGGTACGCATGACGACCTGGCCCTCGGACTTGAAGGCAGTGACGGCGATCCAGTACAGCGGGCCCAGCACGAAGAAGAGCAGGCCGGCCAGCGCGGCCCACGAACCCAGGCCCGACACCGCTGACGACGAACGGCGACCACCTCGGGACTGGAGGGTCGAGACCACCCGGCCGACCCCCGCCGCGATCAGCAGAATCACACCGAGGACCACCGCCGCCTTCCAGAAGATCTGCGGTGACGCCCAGGCCAGCAGGCCGGTGACCAGCGCGGCGACGACCCACGGCAGCGCCTTCCGCGCCGTCGCGGCCCACCGCTGTGTCCCGATCCACCGCGCCGCCCGGCGTCGCCGGGGCAGTTTGATGTTGGTGTCCTGGCGCAACAACCGGACCAGGACGAACACCAGCCCGCCGATGATCGGCAGCATGACGAGCGTGACCGCCGCGCCCGCGCCGTACTGGAGCTGCAGGATGGCCTTCGAGTAGGCGATGAGCACGTACGGCGCTGTCACGTCGCCCGGGCCGCCCTGCGTCAGCAACCAGACGAGGTCGAAGTTGTTGAACGTCCAGATCGACGACAGGGTCACCGTCACGGTGATCACGTGGCGTAGTCCGGGCAGCGTCACGCTTCTGAACCGCTGCCACGCCGAGGCGCCGTCGATGGTCGCCGCCTCGTAGAGGTCCGCCGGGATGGCCTTCAACCCCGCAAGGAAACACACGGTGAAGAACGGCACTCCCTTCCAGACGTTGACGAGGATCACCGAGGGCATGGCCAGCGACGGGTCGGACAGCCAGCCCGCGGGCCAGCTGTCGACCAGGTGGGCGCTGGCCAGCAGCGGCCCGATTCCGGTGGCGGTGAGCAGCGTGTTGACGCTGCCGAAGATCGGGTCGAGTAGCGCACGCCAGCTGAACGCCGTCACCACCGTCGGCACCACCCACGGCACCAGGAGCAACCCGGCCAGCACGGCCCGCCCGCGGCGGCGATGGTGCAGCAGCAGGGCCGCGGCCAACCCCAGCACGACCTTGAAAACCTCGGCGTACGCGGTGAAGACGAACGAGTTCACCACGCCGGTGTGGAACTGGTCGTCGCCGACGAGCGCGAGGTAGTTGTCCAGGCCGACGAAGACGCTGTCCTGCCCGTGCCGTTCGGTGGTGCTGGTGATGATCGATCGGGCGATCGGCACGAGAACGAGCCCGCCGACCAGCACGGCCATCGGCGCCAGGAACAGTGCCGCGAGTCGCCAGTCACGACCCAGCCGCCGTTGGACCGCGGTGAGGGAGCCAGGTCCCGACGGCGGGGATTTCCTCGCCGTCGGGACCCGCGCAGGACGGACCGAGCTCACTGCGGCAGCCCCTGCTGGTTGAAGATCTGCACCATCTTCGCGTGGGCGGCCGTCACGGCCTGCGCCGGCGCCGTTCCCTGGACGACCTGCTGCATCATGTCGGTGAGGACGTAGGCCGACCCCACCGCCTGCTGGCCCGCGCTGGCCTTCTGCGGGAAGGCCAGGCCGTTCTTCGTGTTCAGCGGCAGCTTCAATTCGGTGATCTTGCGCAGCATGGGGAACGCCGGGTCGCCGCTGGTGAAGAACGGGTCGGCGTCCCAGACCTTCTCCCAGGCGGGCATCACCAGGCCGGGTGCTTCCTTCGCGACCCCGAGCAGCGCGGGCGCGCTGACCAGGTACTGGGCCAGGAGCTTGGCGAGCGCGGGGTTCTTGGCGCCCTTGAAGACGACGAAGCCCTGCGACTGGCCGAGCAGCAGCGGGTTGTCGGTCGCCGGTCCGATGCAGTCGGAGAACACGTGGGTGTTCGCGTGCACCGGGTTCTTCTTGGTCCTGGAGTCCGCGTAGACGCTGAACTGGTTGCGGGTGTAACCGAGGATCCCGGCGAGCCAGTTCTCGTTGTTGCTGGTGTCGGTCCAGCTGGCGATTCCCGGCGGCAACATCCGCTTGTACTTGGGGTTGGTGTAGATGTCGCCGAGGAATGTCACCGCCTGCACCGTTTCCGGTGAGTTGAAGGTGACCTTCCGGCCGTCGTTCGCGGCGATCGACCCGCCGTAGGCGTTGATCAGCGCCTCGATCATTCCGTTGCCGTCACCGGACCGGTTCACCGTCATGCCCCAGCCGAACCGGCGCTTGGCCGGATCGGAGATCTCCAGGCACAGGTCCCGCAGCTCCTCCCAGCTGTAGATGTCCTTGGGGGAGATGCCCTTGTCCTGCATCCAGTCCTTGCGCAGGAACGACCCGATCCCGATGAAGTGGTACGGGATGGCGAACCACTTGCCGTCGAAGACGCAGAAGTTCTTGGCCTCTGCGCAGGGTTCGCCGTACTTGGCGGTCAGCGCCTTGACGACGTCCGTCACGTCCTCCAGGTCGCCCAGCGCCTGGAACTGCGCGACGAACCGCGAGTCGGTCATGAACGCCAGGTCACGGGCCACCCCGCCCTTGACCTCCGCGTCGATCTTGGCCACCACGTCACCGGCGTCGGCCTGGACCAGACTGTTCTCGATCTTCGTTCCGGTGGTGTCGGCGAACTTCCTGATCGAGCTGTCGAGGGCTTCGTTCGCAGTCGTCGAGTACAGCTTCTGCGACAGCATGCCCATCGAGGAGCCCTTCATCGCCGCCGCGCCGTCGATCAGCTCCTGCGGAACTTCCGCCTGCACTCTGGTGGGCGATTCGGAACCGTCCCCACACGCGGCCAGACCGGCCGCGCCGAGCACCCCCACCCCCATCCCCAGAAAGCCGCGCCGTGACCACCCCGACTTGTCCTCCATGGACACCCGCCTCCTTTTTCCCGCGCGCGGCTGCACGCCGAAGGCCTAGCCGGCGAACACCGCGATGGTTGTGTTGCAGTTGGTTTCTGCCGGCGACCACCGAGGGACGCCCGTCGAGATCAGTGCCTTCGTGGGTTCCTGCGCTGGTGAGCGGGCCCGCCCGTCATCGTGGGACGTCCGCTCACGCGCGCTTCGTCGAAGCCACCCGAGACATGTCGGATGGCGCTCTCCGGGTAGCGCGACGAGGTGGGGCGATCGGCGACCGGGTCGAGGCAGCAGCGCTGGCGTTCCAGTTCGGTCGGGTCACAGGACCACCGCCGTTCGAGATTTCGAACTAGGTTCGATATACCGTATCGAGTGGTCGCGACGCTAGGGCAGTGCCATGAGCGATGTCAATGTTTCGATGTTGTTTCGACCGAAAGCGGGAGGGTGCCTACCGAGGTTGCGCCCGGTAACCCATTCGAGTCGACAGCACAGCCGCTCCCTCGCGAACCAGCCCGGTCCACTCCACCTGCACCTGAGGCGTCCAACGAATGATCGGTGCGGACAGACTCATCCCAGCGATGATGGTGCCGGTATGGTCCCGGATCCCCGCAGCGACACAGCGCATCGCGGTGTCCGACTCACCGATGTCGACAGCGACACCCTCCACCCGGACACGGTTCAGATGCTCACGAAGAAGATCCGGGTCGGTGATGCTGTCCGGCGTCATGCCCGGCAGAGGGCCCTTCAGCAGGACGGCGTCCAGGTCCGCCTGGCCGAGAGCCGACAGCAGTACCTTGCCGACGGCCGTGCAGTGAGCGGGCAGCCGCAGCCCGACCCCGGAAACCATCCGAACGGGGTGGGTGCTGTCGAACTTGACGAGATAGATGACATCGGCGCCGTCGAGCACCGCCACATGAACCGCCTCGTCGCACGCGGCGGCCATGTCCCGCGCGACGCCCTGCGCCTCGCGTACCAGATCAAGCCGACCCGCGAACGCCGCGCCCAGCTGGAACAGCGGCATGCCGAGCCGATACTGCACAGGCTGACCCGGTATGGAGATCAGGTACGCGCGAGCCTCGAGCGTCACGAGCAACTCGTGGACAGTCGTGCGCGGCAGGTCGAGTCGCTCCATCACCTGGCGGGCCGACAGCTGGGGGCAGTCCAGGAACAGTTCGAGGACGTCGAGGGCGCGGATGACCGCCGGTACCACACGGGGCATGTCGATAGTCCCTTCGCAGTGCCGGACCCGTGTCAACGATCTTCACGCGGGCCAGCACCTGAAGAGGATATCTACGTCGGCTCCCGGCGCCAGGTGCCGAACTCGGCGTCGATGGGAGCCGTCTGGACGGCACGGCGATCGGCAGCCGCTGCCATCTGTCCGGATCGCCGCCCGCCCGAAACATCTCGGACGGGCGGCGAAGGCTCAGCTCTGGCTGACCAGGCCGGCGTCGACCACGTACTCTCCGCCGTGCACGGCCTGGAATTCGGCGCTGGCGACCAGCAGGGTCGGCTCGAACTGGTACGACCTCACGATGTCCGAGTCCGTGGCGTCGTCACCCACGTCTGCGACACTCCGGCCGTACGTGGCGGCTGCCTCCAGCCGGACCTCGTACAGCAGCTCGGTGCGGGCGGTGATCGACCAGGTTCCGTCCGGGTTGACGGTGGCCGAGCCACCACCAATTGCCTGTCGCTGCGGACTCGACAGACTCACCTCCAACACGCCGTCCGGGCCACCGGCGATGGCCGGCTCATCCGCCTCGCGCTGCCCATCCCGGTCAAGGTCGTGCCACACACTGCCGCGGATGACGCACGTGCCCGAGATCGCCACCGTGACGGATTCGGTGTTGTTGTCGGTGTTCGTCTCGCGGCGTTGCGGGGTGATGCTCGTGGTGATGGGCACCCTGCTGCCCGGTGTCGCGCCGGCCACGACGAACGGCACGAACAGCCGGCTCGCCCGACCACCGGCCGCCAATTGCGGATACGAGCACGTGTAGCTCGTCGTGCTCACTGCCGTGCAGGTCCAGCCAGGGGCACCGACCGACGGGGTCGTTGTCCTGAGCCCGGCGGGCACCGCGACAGTGACGCTGATCGGGTCCGACGCTCCGGTGCCGTAGTTCCGGATGTCGATCTCGGCGGAGAAGGTCTCGCCCTCCGCCGGATTCAGCACGTCGGTCATCATCAGATCGACGACCAGATCGGGCTGGAGTCGCCCGGCCGCCACCGCGTCGGCCGGAGCAAGTGCCGCCGCGCCCCCGACGAGGGCGAGGGTGGCCAGCGAGGTGGAGAAGGTACGTCGGATCGAGCGGGAAAGGGAACGAGGGCGCATAGGTTCCTCACGTCGCGGGTGACGGCCCTCCCAGGACGGTGAAGGCCGGACTGGAGATCAAGATCTCCACTCATCCGGCGTCGTCGATCAGCCCGGCGTTACACAGAGCCGGTGTCAGTTGTGCCTGTCCCCTATGCTGCGCCAGGCAGTTGGTGTGAGCAGTCCATTTAGGGGGCGCGGAGCCGCATGGCCGACGAGATCAAGTACGAGTACAAGACCGTACGGCCAGTTCGCGGCACCGACGGCTGGGTCATCTCGAAGATGCAGAAGGATGGCTGGGAGCTCGTGCAACAAGCACCAGGCACGCTTCGCTCCACCGTCAACTTCCGTCGGCCAAAGAAGCCGCAGCCGTGGCTCCTGATCGGCGCGGCGGCCGCCGTCCTCGTGATCCTGGCCGTCGTCATCGGCGCCGCCTCGGCACTCAGCGGCGAAGACGAAAAGAAGCACGAGTCAGACAAGTCGACGGCTGCTGTGAGCGAGAAACCGTCTGCTACGCCGGCTCCGACCGCTGTCGTGTCGGCTGCCACTGAGGTGATCACGCCGCAGAACAATCCGGAGTTCGCCGCGCTGCTGAAGGCGGACGATTGCGACGACGCGAACGTGGCCTTCGCGACCAGGTACGAGGGCAAGACGGTCGCGTTCAACGGCTCGATCGTGAACATGGCACCGCACGGTGACTACGACACCCGCTACGACTTCCTCCTGGGCCCAGGCGACAAGGGCCCGAACACGACGACCGGCCCGGCCTTCAAGTACGAGGACGTCAACATCCTTGACCTGAAACTAACCGGCAAGCAGATCCCCGCCACCGTTGGCGTAGGCGACAAGTTCCGCTTCGTCGCCGAGATAGGCGAGTTCAAAACCGCCCAGTGCCTCTTCCTCCTCGACCCGGTCTCGACGGAAGTCCGGTAGTCAAGATGGGCCAGCCGCGTCACTACCGGACCAGTTTGCCCGGTGATCATCTAGGCGGACATGTCACGGCCGGACCTTGATCCGCGGAACTCCGGCTGCGTCGCAGCGTCGGTCCCGCAACCGGCGGCCGTCGAACCTGCACCTCCGTCCTGGCCGACCTGAACGTTCACCCCTTGGTGGCGATGCAGGTCTTCGGCATGCCCAGTTCTGGCCCCGATCACGGCAATAGCGGCCCCACAATGGGCCGCTGACCTGCATAAGAGTGGGCCGCCAGGGACTCGAACCCTGAATCCCTCTCGTGCTGCGGGGATCGGGCGCTTGTGCCCGGGGATCTTGCCGAGGTGACTGGGACTGAGGCCATAGGAGCGTCCACTTCGCTGGCGACAGCGATGCCGACGACAGCGCGTGCGGGCCGTGGGGCACCCGGTCGCCGGGCTCGCCCTCTGGTGTTGTCTTCGTGGCACGATGTTGCGCTATGGATCATCAGGGGCAGTTTCATCGTGCAGCGCTCGCGTTGGGCATCCCGGACGACGAGGTCAGCCGGTTCATCCAGCACCTCCGTTTGTCGATCCGGTTGAGCGGGGGATCCGGCGGTGTTCCGGTCGGGCAGTTCGGTGGGTTGCCCCGGCTGCCGGTGGGCATGGACTGGCCGTCCGACGGGGTCAGTCCGTTGCCGTTCATCTTCTCGGTCGACTGTGCGGCGCTGCCAAGAATCGACGGCTTCGGCCTGCCGGCAGACGGCTCGCTGCTGTTCTTCCTGAACCACGAGCAGGCCGCTGCCACCGGGGAGCGAAGGTTCGGGCGAGTCGTGTATGTGCCGACCGGTACCGATACCGAGCTGGCGACAGGATCCACCGACGACGCGTTCGTCGGCGAGCAGTACGACGTCGGCGCCACGCTGCGCGCTGAGTTCCCCGATTGGTTCGGGAGGGACGACGAGGACGAGGAGGACGAGGACGACCTGTCGCCCTTCCAGCAGCAGTTGGCCCGTGACCTCGAGCGTGACCTGCCGCACCTTGACGAACTCTGTGCTCTGGCCGACAAACTCTGGCCGCCTGACAACGGGTACATCAGCGCCTATATCGGCGGGTACGCCGACGAGGAAGTAATCAAGAGTATTGCGGAGCAGACCCTCGCGTGGCGCGAGAAGATCGGCGAGATCGTCATCCCGGTCGCGAAATGGTATTCCCATGTGGAGAAGGAGACACACCGGCTGACGAGTGAGTGGGTGTCGCTCGCCCGCTTTCCCGTAGACAACGAGCTTTATTACCGGAGCGACGGGAGTTTCGTGATCCGCCACGACGACCTGGCCGCTAGTCGTCTGGACGAGGCACTTTCCGTGGCTGAGTTGGTCCCATAGAACACCGACGGCGGCTGTCCCCCGTCAAGTGAAGCTGATGTGCAACGGATCAAGTGAAGCCCGACATCGCCGGCAGCCCGGCCGCTGGCTTCACTCGGGTGGCTTCGCTGCTTCACCTGACTGCTCACGCCGGATGGCCGAAGGACGGCACCTTCCACTCCCTGCGCCACTTCTTCGCTACGACGTTTGATGCGCAACGGTGTCGAGCCCCAAGAGGTGCAGAAGGCGCTGAGGCACGCCAACCGGGAACCTTCCGCCGGCCAATATCCGATCTCAGTTGTGCCCCGGGTGTGCCGGATGATCTTCCGTTAGGGTTTCTGCAGCTCAGAGGGGGTCTGTGGTGGGCCGCCAGGGACTCGAACCCTGAACCTATGGATTAAAAGTCCACAGCTCTGCCATTGAGCTAGCGGCCCGCGCGCTCAGGTTACCCGACGGTGAGCGGCGACGGCTCTCGGCTTCCGGCCCGCCGTCGATGGCTGCGGCCGGCCGGCTGCCCCCTCACGTGATCATGACTTGTCGGCGGCACGGTCGAGGGTGCGGGGCGCTGGGTCGGTGATCGGACGTGAACCAAGCGACCTCGCGCTGTGGTGCATGGGTGTGTGTCGGTGGGGAACCAGGACCGGCATGGGATCGAGCCGATTGCCGGCCGTGGCGGCCTCCGGGGAGGAGGCCGGGCGCGATGGCGTACGCCAACCGGGTGGCGAGGTGCACGCCTGGTTGCCCGGCCAGAACCAGACGGTCTGTGGCCTGGCACTGAGCCGGACCCGACTGCGTCGCTTCCCGCATGTGCGCTTCGACTACTCGGGTACCGACGTGCTCACTGAGGCGGACGCCGTGGGCTGGATCTGTCCACGCTGCCTGGCCGCCACCGCCGGTAGGCGGGGCAAGGAGAAGCACGGCTGGGTACGGGAGTCTCCTCGCCCTTGATCGACTCGGGATCCCGGAAGTCGGGGTGTTCTGCGCGCGCGGATGCCGCGACTTTCAGGAAGTCGAGTGGATCAAGCCGCACGCGCCGCAAGCCCCCGCCGCGCTGGTGGGCGGTTGAGCTGCTGCTGGGCGGGTACGGGGTCGGGCATGCGGATCGTGGTGGTGGGGGCGAGCGGCAACGTCGGTACGGCGCTGCTGCGGCGGCTGCGCCGGGAGCGGGGCGTGGAGCTGGCCGGGGTCGTTCGACGGTTGCCCGGCCCGGATGCCGGCGAGCCGTACGACCAGGTGGAGTGGCACTCCTGCGACATCGGCGCGCCGAGCGCGACCGGGCAGCTTGCCGAGGTGTTCGCGGGTGCGGACGCCGTGGTGCACCTGGCCTGGCAGATCCAGCCCAGCCACGACCAGCGGGTGCTGCGCCGGACCAACGTCGAGGGCAGCCGGGCGGTGATCAACGCGGTGGTCCAGGCCGGTGTTCCGGCCCTGGTGTACGCCTCGTCGGTCGGCACCTACGCGCCCGGCCCGAAGGATCACCCGATCAGTGAGCGGTGGCCGGCCACCGGTGTGCCCGGTTCGTCGTACAGCGAGCACAAGGCGGAGGTGGAGGCGCTGCTGGACGGGGTCGAACGGGATCAACCGACGCTGCGGGTGGTGCGGATGCGACCCGGGTTGATCTTCCAGCGGGCCGCGGGTGCGGAGATCACGCGTTACTTCCTCGGCCCGTTGGCGCCGGTGCGGCTGCTGCGCTACGGCCGGATCCCGCTGGTGCCGACGAACCGCCGGTTGCGGATGCAGGCGGTGCACGCCGATGACGTGGCCGACGCGTACGCCCGGGCGGTGTTGGGTGATGCGCGCGGTGCCTTCAACGTCGCCGCGGACCCGGTGCTCACTCCGGAGCTGGTGGCCCGGCACTTTCATGGTTGGACGGTGCCGGTCGCCGCGCCGGTGCTGCGGGTGGCGGCGGCGCTGACCTGGCGGGCGCGGCTGCAACCGGTCGACGTGGGCTGGGTGGAGCTGGGTCTGAACGCCCCGCTGATGTCCAGCGAGCGCGCGGAGACCGAGCTGGGCTGGCAGCCCAAGATCAGTGCGCTGACGGCGCTCAAGGAACTCTTCGCCGGGATGGCCGACGGCGACCACACGCCGAGCCCGCCGATGTCCGGCGCACGGGACCTGCCCGGCCGCCCCGCCGCCCTCCTCCGTGCCCGCCCCCCAGGCGAAGGAAATCCCTACTGACCCACCCCAGCTTGTTGATCAAGAGCGTTCGGTCAGGAAACACCGCCCCGATGACCGAAACCTCTTGATCACCGGCGCGGTCGCAAGCGGGGGGGCAGGGGCCTGGTTAGGAGAGCTTGGAGTTGGTCAGCGTGGGGTTGCGGGCGCCCAGGAAGAAGATGCCGGGGAAGCCGCGGGTCTCGAACTTGGCGCTCGGGTTGCGGCGCAGAGTCGAGTTTTCGATCCTCATCGTGCCGGTGCGGTTGTTGCTCACGAAGAAGACCGCGCCGCCACCCTCGTTGGCAGTGTTGTTCTCGATGATCGTGCCGGCGATCCGTACGGTGAACTCGTTGCCGTCGCAGTAGATCGCGCCGCCGCTGCCGCCGCCGGGCGTACCGGACTTGGCCGGGTTGGCACCGCTGCCGATCGCCTCGTTGTTCCTGAGCAGGCTGTTCAGCACCACCCACGACACGCCGATGCTGCTCAACGCCCCTCCGTTGGAGCAGGAACCGCCGTCGAAGGTGCTGCCCACCACGTACACCGGCTTGTTCTCGTACTGGCTCAGCACCCGGACGGCCGCGCCACCCAGGTCGGGGCCGGTGCGGTCGCAGCGGTTGCGGACGAAGCGCGAGTTGACGACCTTCAGCCGCCCGCCGCGTACGAAGATCGCCCCACCGCCGCCGCCCTCGGCCTTCTCACCGGTGGAGTTGCCGTCGGCGAAGGTGAGGTTCTGCACGGTGAGCTGCGGGTGATCCTGGTTCTGGCAGTGGGAGGTGGTGAAGCCCTGGGCCTCGTCGCAGGTGTTCATGTAGAGGATGCGGCGCTGCCCTTGGCCGCTCAGCGTGACAGTGCCGCCGCCGTCCAGCACGATCTTCGGCCCGTTGGCGTTGCGGACCTTCGCGGTGGCGGCCATCTTGATCGTCACCGGGGCCGGTCCGCAGTTGAACGTGATGACACCGCCGGCCGCGACGGCCTTCACGACCGCCGCGGAGGTGCAGCTCGCCGGGGTGCCGGTGCCGATGGTCCGGGTCGGCTTCGAGGTGTCCACCGCCCGCGCCTCGGTCGGCACTGTGGCCCTGCCGTTCGGGTTGCCGGCGGCGAGCACCTTGTTGGCGGGCTTCGGGCTGGCGCTGGCCCCCGGGCCGCCGAGGCCGTCCCGCGCACCCGGCGCTTCGCTCTGACCGCCGGTCGGCAGCGCCGTCGGCGAGGCGGTCGAGCCGGCCTCGAAGGCGGGGGCCGGGTCGTTGGGCGCGCAGGCGGGCAGGGTCGCGGTGGCGACACCGAGGACGAGGAGAGCGGCAAGCGACGTCATGCGCACCCAGTGATGCTAGGAGCCGCGACGGCGTCGCGACGAATCCGCCGGGCCGGCTTAATGCACCGCTAAGCCACGCCCGCCGCCCGCCTGCTGCGGCGCGGTGGGGCCCCGGCGGCAAATCGGGCTCAGAAGTCGGCGAAGAGGTACGGCACCCGGCGGGGGAAGAGGCCGCGCAGCTCCGAGGCGGCGTCCACCGGCACCTCACCCAGACCGCGTAGCGGCAACTCGGCTGGGTCCAGCACCCCGTACGCGAGGGCGGAGAGCCCGGCGGCGGTGAGCGTGGCCGTCGGCGCGCGGCCGGTGGTGTCGTCGACCAACTCCAGCGCGCCGGTCGTGCCGTCGAGCAGGTGGGTGCCGGCCAACCAGCGGTCCCCGGTCAGCTCGATCCGCACCCGGCCCGGGCCGGCGGGCAGCCCGCTCAACGCGTCCAGCGACAGCAGCCGGGCCATCGGCGCGGACGAACCCGGCACGGCCGTACGGGCCTCGACGTGCACGTCCAGGTCGGTCAGCCACAGCTCGGGCAACTCGTCCGGCGGAACCTGAACGGTGACCCGCTCGATCTGGTCGACGTGCCGGGCGAAGAACTGCAACAGCAGCGCCCGCGCGAGCGGGTCGGTTACCAGCAGTTCGTTGCCGTGCAGCGTGCCGCCGTGCTCGTCGATCCGGTACGTCACCGCGCCGGTGACCTCCCCGCCGACCCGGGCGGTGAGCAGCCAGTACTCGTCACGGTCACGCATTCCGACCGCCCGGTAGTCCGGGAAGATCGCGAAGCCGTGTCGTTCCTGGAGGTTGCGCTCGGTGAACGCCCGCCACGCCGGATAGCCGGCGGCGACGCGTTCCCAGCCGACCTCGCCGGGCAGGTCCACCCGGAGCAGCGAACCCAGGTTGGCGGGAGTGAAGGTGACCCGGCGCGGCTTGGGCAGTCCGACGTAGCCGAACCGGGCGTAGAAGCTGGGCCGGAACGGATAGAGCGCGCTGAGCGGGTGGCCCTCGTCGCGCATCTCGTCGAGGAGTTGGTGCAGCAACGTCCGGACGTGCCCCTGCCGGCGGGCCAGCGGATGGGTCGCCACCCCGGCGACACCGGCCATCGGCAGCACCACCCCGCGCAGGTTCTGTCGCATCGGGATGGCCGAGACGGCGGCCAACGTGGTGCCGTCCTCCTCGGCGATCAGCGTCCGGTTGCCCTGGTTGTAGGGCAGGTAGTCGCGGAACTCAGCGGTCCGGGCAGCGCTGAGCGGCGAGGACTCGAAGGCGTACGCGGCCAGCGGGAAGCTGGTGGTGAGACGGTCGTCGTCGGTCACCCGGCGGATGGTCATTCGCCCATCTCAACCCGTCGCGCGGGTCGCAGCAACCGGATTGGCCCGATCCGCGGCCGGCACGGCGGTCAGCCGACCGGCAGGTGCCGAAGGTGGCGACGGCGGCGCAGGCGGACGCTGGCCACCGCGGCCACGCCCAGGGCCAGCAGGGCGGTGACGACGAGCCCGTGCAGCAGGCCACGGGAGAGGTAGCCCTGGTCGGTGTTGTCGACTGTCCAGGTGGCGATCTCCCGGCTCGACCAGAACGGCGTCAACCTCGCCCCGGACCCGGCCGGGTCGATCAGCATCTGCACTGTCACCACTGTCAGGAGCAGCAGCGTGCCCTCCAACTCGCGGGGCAGCAGCGCACCGATCAGCATCCCGAACGGCGCCGCCACCGCGACGGAACAGAGCAGCGCCGCCGCGAGGCCGCCGTACCGCAGGTCCGCGCCGTCGATAATCGGGAGGAGGAAGAAGGGTACGGAGATGACCAGCCCCACCGTCCACAGGCCGAGCATCCGACCGAGATAGAGATGGTGTGGACGGTAGCCGGCCAGCCGCAGCCTCGGCTCCAACTCGCGGGCCGCGGTCGTGGCGAACAGTGCGGCGGTGCTCACCGCCCACCCCACGCCGAGCAGCAGCGAGCGAACCGACTGCCCGAGGTAGGCGTCCCGCCGGATCAGGTAGAAGGTCAACGGCATCAACAACAACAGCAGGAGTACGCCTCGACGCCGCAGCAGCTCCCGCAGGGTCATCTCGGCGACGGTGACGAGCCGGTTCACGGGCGACCTCCCTGGATGCCGGGCGCGTGCCACCCGGTCTCGTGTGCCGGGGTCAGGTCGAGCACGATGTCCACCCGGTCGAGTTGGTTGAGCAGGTGGGTCACCACGACGATGGCCGTGCCGGCGTCGCGCAACCTGCTGAGCTGGTCCCAGAAGTTGACGTACGTGCCCTGGTCGAAGCCCTGGTACGGCTCGTCGAGCAGCAGCACGTCGGGGGCGCTGAGCGTGGACATGGTCAGGTTGAGCTTCTGTCGGGTGCCGCCGGACAGGTGGCGGGCCTGCACATCGCCGCCCGCTTCCCAGCCGAGCTGCCGGGCCGCCGCCCGACCGGCGCGGCGGGCCGGGCCCCGGGCCACACCCTGACCGGCGCCGACCAGCACGAAGTGCTCGTCGGCGAGCAGGAAGTCGGCGGTGCCGCCGGACTGCGGGCAGTAGCCGAGCCGCCCGGAGACGGTCACCTTGCCGGCGTCCGGTGACATGAGTCCGGCGCAGATCCGCAGGAAGGTGCTCTTGCCGCAGCCGTTCGCGCCGACGACGGCCGCGATCTGTCCGGCCCGGACGGTCAGCGTGGCGTCGCGCAGCACGGTTCGTCGCCCGTACCTCTTGGTGATGCCCGCCGCGTGCAGTCGGACCGGCCCGGGGCGCGGTCCGGGCGCGGTGCCGATGCTCTCCACGACCGCGCCCGCGTACTGCTGGGGTGGGCCGAAGACGACCCAGGGGTCGCCGCCGCCCTCGCGTAGGTGCGTGGCGGCCTCGGCGACCACGTGCCGTGCGGCGTCCGCCGCGACCCGGCGCTGGTGCAGCTCGGCTGTGAGCGTACGCAGCCAATCGTCGGCGTTCACCGGGTGACCCCCTTCGTGACGATGTCGTTCACCGGCTGGACGAAGGTGAGCCAGGCGCTGCCGCCGGCGCGGAGCGCCGCGTGCCCGTCGTCGGTGAGCCGGTAGTACTTACGGGCCGGCCCAGCGTTGCCCTCCCGCCACTGCGCGGTCACCAGGCCGGTCTTCTGTAGGCGCAGCAGTACGGGATAGAGCGTGCCGCCCTGGATCGGCCCGACGCCCGCCGCGTCGAGCGCCTGGGCGAGCTGGTAGCCGTAGGACTCGCCTTTGGACAGCAGGGCCAGGACGCAGATGTCGAGCACCCCCCGCAGCCACTGCCCGCGCCGGTCGGAATCCACGCGTGGGACAGTAGCGGCGCAAGCTAGATGGCACAACCACCTACTGTGGCAGCGGAACCCGAACCAGTCGGTTCGGGTGAGCCGCCGAGTGAGTCGTACGGGTCAGCGGGCGACGACGTCGGAGACCACGACTGTGACGTTGTCCGGCGCGCCGGCGTGGTGGGCCAGCTTCACCAACTGCTCGCCGCACTGCTGGCGGTCGGCGTACATGCCCAGGGCCGCGGCGATGGCCTCGTCCTCGACGTAGTCGGAGAGCCCGTCGCTGCACAGCAGCAGCCGGTCACCGGGAACCACGGTGAGCACCCCGACCGCGGGTGGGGTGTCGGCGCCCTGCACGGCCCGGGTCACCAGGGACCGCTGCGGGTGGTGGCGGGCCTGCTCGGGAGAG
The DNA here is from genome assembly GCF_003264475.1 of Micromonospora noduli. Lineage (NCBI taxonomy): Bacteria > Bacillati > Actinomycetota > Actinomycetes > Micromonosporales > Micromonosporaceae > Micromonospora > Micromonospora noduli. The sequence continues at coordinate 124,541 of NZ_PYAC01000005.1, forward strand.
AGGGTGCCCTGATCGACAAGCGCCTGCACGAACGTGTCGTCCCGGGTGAGCTGGGTCAGCTCCCCCTCGCGCAGCAGGTAGCAGCGGGAGTCGCCCACCTGGGCCAGCACCAGTGTCTCCCCGGCCAGCAGCGCCGCGGTGAGCGTCGTACCCATGCCGTCCCGGCTCGGGTCGACGGTGATGGCGGCGTGGATGCGCTGGTTGGCGGTGCTGACCACGGCACGCAGCGCGTCGGCGGCGCCGTCGGGGTCGGTGGGCGGAGCCAGCTCGTCCAGGATCCGGATCACGATCTCGCTCGCCACCTCGCCCGCAGGCAGCCCACCCATGCCGTCGGCGACGGCGATCAGGCGGTCACCGGCGAGGGCGGAGTCCTCGTTGTTGGTGCGCACCAAGCCGATGTCGTTGAGGATGACCGAGCGGAGGATCAGCGTCATGGGGTCAAGCTTGCCAAGAACAACCCGCATTCGTCTCTACGCCTCCTACCTAGGTCGAGAAATGATTGCGATTTTCGTCGACGGGGCCGACGGTCCGTGACCGATCGGCGGGGTCTCAGCGACGCGGATAGCGCAGGAGCAGGCTCGCGGCGACCTCCTCGTCACCCACCGCCGCGTAGCTGTGTGGCACGTCCGATACCCAGCGGAGGTGACCGCCGGCCGGAGCGGTCAGCGGTGCGTCGGCCGGCCCGGCGCGCAGCACCCCGGCGAACACGGTGACGTGCTCGGTGACCCCCGGCGCGTGGGCGGGGGAGAGCTGGGTGACGCCGGGCGCGACCCGCATCCGGTACAGCTCGTAGGTCGCGTCGGTGTCGGTGAACACCTCCAGCAGGGTGGCGGTGACCGCGGTGCCGTGCACGGTGGGCTCGGCCGCCGGTTCGGCCAGCAAGGCGGTGAACGGTACGCCGAGCTGCGCGGTGACCGCCCAGAGCGTCTCCAGGGTCGGGTTGCGGGTGCCGTGTTCCAGGCCGGAGAGGGTGGCCTTTCCGACACCGGCGAGCCGGGCGAGTGTGGACAGCGAGATCCCCTGCTCCTCGCGCAGGGCGCGGACCCGGCGCCCGACGACGGCGGGATCCACGTCGAGGCCCGGGCGGGCTGGTGGTGAGTGCGGCACCCGGCTATCGTGCTACACGCTTCCGTTCCGTAAACGGAACAGTCGGGAGGGTGGGGTGGCCGGACGCGTGCAACCGGTGCTGGCGGGGGTGGTGACCGCGCTGGTGGGCTTCGCCAGTTCGTTCACAGTCGTGCTGGCCGGGCTCCGAGCGGCGGGCGCGTCGGACGCACAGGCCGCCTCCGGCCTGCTCGCTCTCTGCGTGGCGAGTGGGTTCGTCGCCGTCTGGTTGGGCTGGCGGTACCGGATACCGATGAGCGCGGCCTGGTCCACTCCGGGCGCGGCGCTGCTGGTGGCGACCGGGCCGCCGCCGGGCGGATGGCCGGTAGCGGTGGGCGCCTTCCTCGTCTCCGGTGTGCTGATCGTCGCGGCCGGGTTGTTCCCGCCGCTCGGCCGTGCGGTGGCCGCCATCCCCAAGCCGGTGGCCGGCGCGATGCTCGCCGGGGTGCTGCTGCCGCTGTGCACCGCCCCGGTCCGCGCGCTGGTCGAGCTGCCGGTGGTGGCCGGATCGGTGGTGGTCGGTTGGCTGCTGCTGCACCGATTCGCCCGCCGCTGGGCAGTGCCCGGTGCGCTGGTGGTGGCCGTGGCGGCGATCGCACTGACCGCACCGCCGACCGGCCTGACCGGTGCCGCGCTGATCCCGTCGGTCACGCTCACCGCACCGGCCTGGAACGCGTCCGCACTGGTCGGGTTGGCCCTGCCGCTGTTCCTGGTCACCATGGCCGCGCAGAACGTACCCGGCATGGCGGTGCTGGTCGGCTACGGCTACCGGCCGCCGTTCGGCGCCGCGCTGCGGACCACCGGCCTGGCCAGTCTGCTCGCCGCCCCGGCCGGCGGGCACGCGGTGAATCTCGCGGCGATCACCGCCGCGCTGGCCGCCGGCCCCGACGCGCACCCCGACCCGGAGCGCCGATGGATCGCCTCGGTCACCGCGGGCGCCGGGCTGGCCGTGCTCGGCCTGGGCGCCGGCGTGGCCACCACGCTGGTGGCGGTCGCCCCACCGATTCTCATCGAGGCGGTCGCCGGGCTGGCGCTACTGGGCGCCCTCGCCACCGCGCTGGCCTCGGCGGTGACCGACCCGGCGACCCGGGAGGCCGCCGTGGTCACCTTCGTGGTCACCGCGTCCGGGGTGACGCTGATCGGCGTGGGCGGCGCGTTCTGGGGCCTGGTCGCGGGCTGCCTGATGCTGCTGCTCTTCCACCGCCGCCAGCCCGCCGCGCCCGACCAGCCCGCCGCGCCCGACCAGCCCGGCTCGCCGGACCAGCCCGCCGCGCCCGACCAGCCGGCCCCCGCCGCGCAGGGAAGATCCACTCGGGTTTCATGAAGTCGGGCGGTCCCGAGGCTCCGGATGCCCCGATTTCCGTGAACCCGAGTCGATCAGGGAGGTGGGGTCACTCCTCGGGCGGCAGGTCGGCCACCCCGACGGCAAGGAGGACCCGCCCGTCCGCCACCGACCCGATCCGGTCGGCCGGTACGTAGACCGCGCCGGTGCGGGTCAGGTCGGTCGAGACCTTCAGATAGCCGCTGTGCAGCAGCCGCGCCGCCAGATCGGCCGGGACGTCCGGCTCCTCGACCGCGGTCGCCTCGATCAGCTCGTCCAGGCTGCTGCCCGGGTCGGCGGTCGGTGTCTGGACGGTCACCGCGTTCGGGTCGCCCCGCTGGACGAGGTCCACGGTCCCGACCTCGGTGCCAGCTGAGTCGATCACCGGCATCCCGGTGGTGATCCGCGAGATGGTCGCCTGCTGCTCGTCCTGCTGGTCCATCCCGCTGCGGTTCCCGGGGCGGCGCGCCGCTAAACGCCGCCGCCTGCCCGACCGACGCTCAGCGGCCGCCGCAGCCTCGGTGTGGTCGGCACCTCGTCCCAGGGGTAGCGGCTCGGAGGCGACAGGTCCGGAGGCGCAGGTCCGGAGGAGGTGGGCGGGAAGTGGGTCGGGCGGTGAGCCGCAAGGTGGTGGGTCGGGAGGTGACAGACCGGGAGGTGGCAGGTCCGCAGGCGATGGGCCGGGAGGCGATTGGGCCGGGAGGCGATGGCCCGGAGAGCGTTATGACTCTGAGGCATATTTATGCCTCAGGGTCATAACCGTCGGAAGCAGTACCGCCTCCACAGCCGGCGCAACCACCGCCGGCGCAACGTGGCGGGCGACGGACCGCGACGCCAGCGGCACGCGGCACACGCCAGCGGCACACGCACACGCCACCGGCGCACGGCACACGCGCAGACGGCGTTCCGCCCGCTCAGCTGTTCGGGAGGGTCCAGCCGCCGGGCGGGCGGGGGGACAGCTCCCGCCAGGTGTCCGGGCCGTCGAGCAGCGCCCGGACGGTGTCCTCGGCCTCGTCCGCACTGCCGTACTCGTAGAAACGGGAGATGCCCTCGGCGCCGCCGGCCCGCTGCTCGACGTGCCACCGGTCGGCGTCCACCCGCAGGAAGACGTCCCGCCGGGCCAGCCGCCCCCACTTCCCGTTCCACCAGTGCTTTCGCTGCTCCATGGCGGGACTCTATCGAACACACGTACGAGAAGGTGCGGCCCCTGCGGGAATCCCACAGGGGCCGATGTGCATCCGTTCGGGTCAGCGCTGCGTCGGCGGCTCCGGGCGGCGGCCCAGCACGTCGTCGAGCGCCCCACGCTGCTGGCCGGGGGTGGTGTGACCGGCGGAGACCAGGGCGTCCCGGATCTCGGTGAGCAGCTTGACCTCCTCGCTCGGCGCCGAGGGCGGCGGCTCCTCGCCCCGCTTGCGCCGCTCGGCCAGCCGGTTCATCGGGTAGACGACCAGGAAGTAGAGCGCCGCCGCGGTGAGCAGGAAGGTGATCACCGCGTTGACGAAGGCGATCCAGTCGAACGGGATGCCACGGAACTCGGGCGCCGTGCCGGCCAGACCCTTGTCGCTGCCCGTGATGACCAGCACGATGACCCGGATCAGTGGTTCGAGGAACGACTTGGTGAGCTGGGTGACCACGCCCGTGAACGCGGCGCCGATGACGACACCGACCGCCAGGTCGACGACGTTGCCGCGCATGATGAAGTCTTTGAAGCCCTTGAGCATTCGTACTCCCGAGGTGTCCGCTTTTCTGTCGGGCACAACCTATGCCCGTTCGGCGGGTTCCAGAAAAGCGCCGGCTTCGAGCGCCGCCCGGCCGGGATCGCCGGCCCGGATCGCCTCGACCAGCCGGGTGTGGTCGACGTAGCGCTCGGGGGTGAGCTCCCCGCCCATGGCCTGGGCGACAGTGCTGCGCAGGGCGGTGCCCACCGAGGCGTACAGCTCGGCGAGCATGGCGTTGTGCGCGGCGGCGACCACCGCCGTGTGCAGTGCCGCGTCGGCCTCGACGAACGCGTCGACCCGGCCGCCGTGCCAGGCGGCCTCGCGCTGGGCGAGCGCGTCGTCGAGCGCCGCCAGGTCCTCCGGGGTACGCCTCAACGCGGCGAGCCGGGCGGCCTCCACCTCGAAGGCGCGGCGTACCTCGATGACCTCGGTCATCCGGTCGTCGCCGAGTCGGCGGGCGACCACCGGTGCCAGTTCGTCGGTGGACACCACGTAGGTGCCGGAGCCCTGCCTGCACTCCAGCACCCCGGCGTGCACCAGGGCGCGGACCGCCTCGCGGACCGTGTTGCGCCCGACGCCCAGCGCGGCGACCAGTTGTGGCTCGGTGGGGATGCGCCCGCCGACGGGCCATTCGCCGCCGAGGATCCGGGCGCGGAGTTGCTCGGTGGTCTGCCGGACGCGGTGGCCGCGGGGCGGCACGGCGGGCTGGCCGCGGGGCGGTGCCGGCGGGGCGGAGGGGAAATCAACCGACGGTGGCACTGGTTACATCACCGGTCCCAAATTCATCCCATGATTGTAGGTTAAGGGTCATGACCCCGCCACCAACCGCCGCTCCGGCACTGCCCGCCCCCGTTGCCGTCGACCCTCGCCCAACGCGGGACCCCGGCACCGGCCGGCGGACGCACCCGGCGACCGGTGGTGCGCTGGTGCTGGTCGGGATGCTGCTGGTCGCACTCAACCTGCGCGCCGTGGTGACGAGCCTCGGCGCACTGCTCGACGAGGTTCGCGACGGGCTGGGCCTCTCCGGTGTCACCGCCGGTCTGGTCACCACCCTGCCGACCATCGCGTTCGCCGGCCTCGGCGCGCTCACCCCGTGGCTGGTCCGCCGGGTGGCGCCGGCCCGGGTGCTGGTGGTCGCCATGTTCGCCCTCGCCGTGGGCCAGGTGCTCCGGGTAATCACCGACTCGGCCTTGATCTTCGTGCTCACCAGCGCGCTGGCGCTGTCCGGCATCGCGGTCGCCAACATCCTGCTGCCGATGCTGGTCAAGCAGCACTTCCCACACCGCACCGGCCTGGTCACCGGGGCGTACACGATGGCGTTGACAGTGGGCACGACGGTGGCCGCCGCCTCCGCGGTGCCGATCGCGCACGCCTTCGGGTCGTGGCGGGCCGGGCTCGGCGTCTGGGCCGCGATGGCCGCGGTGGCCGTACTCCCGTGGGTGCCGCTGGCGCTGCGGACCCGCGCCGCGGCGCGGCGGGCGACCCCGACGGCGGTCGTCGCCACGCCGGCGCGGGTCCGGCCGGCGCGGACCCGGCTCGGCTGGGCGATGGCCGTCTACTTCGGGGCGCAGTCGCTCAGCGGGTACGCGATCATGGGCTGGCTGGCCCAGCTGTTCCGCGACGCCGGTTACCAGCCGGAGTCGGCCGGGCTGCTGCTCGCCGGGGTGACCGCGCTCGGCGTGCCGATCGCGCTGCTGATGCCCACCCTGGCCGGTCGGCTGGGCACCCTGCGACCGCTGGTGCTCGGGCTGACCACCGCGTCGGCGCTGGCCTACCTGGGGTTGGCGCTCGCACCGCACGGCGCCGCGCTGCTCTGGGTCGCCCTGCTGGCGATCGGTCAGGGAGCGTTCCCGATGATCCTGACCGCCATCGGCCTACGCGCCCGCACCGCCGAGGGCACTGTCGCGCTCTCCGCGTTCGCGCAGAGCACCGGGTACGTGATCGCCGCCCTCGGCCCGCTGATGGTCGGCATCCTCTACGAGGCCACCGGCGGCTGGACCGCGCCGATCGGATTCCTGCTGGGTGCCCTTGCCGTGCAGACGACGGCGGGCATGGCGATCGCTCGTCCCCGTTACGTCGAGGACGAGTGACGCACGCGGACGGTCAGGAGGAAGCCGGCGTCGATTCGCCGGCGACTGCCTCATCCACCGTCGGGTAGGTGTGCAGCACCTCGACCAGCCCGCTCACCTCAAGGATGCGCAGCACGCCGCGCTGCGGGGCGGCCAGCCGGACCACGCCGCCAGCCTCGTCGCAGCTGTTCTTGGCGCGGACGAAGACCGACAGACCGGTCGAGTCGCAGAACGAGACGTCCGCCAGGTCGAACACCAGCCGGTTGCGGCCCTTGTCGAGCAGGTCGGTGATCTGGTCCTGCAGCTGCGGTGCAGTGGCCATGTCCAGCTCGCCCGCGACCGCCACGACGACCACGTCGCCGCGTTGTTCCGTGTGCACCGTCAACGACATTCGCCAGACCTCCTGTTATCGGGGGAACGGTATCCCACGACCACGGTCGGAGGTAGAACGGGAGCCCTGATCCGGTGGCCATCATCATTCCGTTGCTACGGGGCAAGTAGTTGGTCAGGCCCCGGTGATAGAGTCCGCCCGGTCCAGGTCAAGGGGGTTCGAAATGGCGTTGAGCACCGAAGAAAGTGGTCGGTTCGCCGCGCTGCTGAGCGGGCAGGACGAACGGGTCACGACTCGGTGGACCGAGATCGTCACCAGTTCGTTGCGAGGCCGGCTGAGCCAGGCGGAGCTGCGCCGACAGGTTCAGGACCTGCATCGCGCCATCGTCTCCACGGGCGAACAGGGCATCATCGACCTGTCCGCCGACAGCGCCGCCGAACTGCGCGCCGCGCTCTCCGAGCTGTCCCGTGGCCGGGCCCGGCAGGGCTTCTCCGCCACCGAGACCACTGTCAGCATCTTCGCTCTGAAGGACGTGCTGGCCGAGCTGGTGCAGGAGAGCGGCGGCCCGAACGCGCTGCAGGACTACGTCGCCTTCTCGAAGCTGGTCGACGAGATGGGCTTGTTCACCTTCGAGAGCTTCGTCCGCACCCGGGAGAGCCTGATCGCCGATCAGGCCGAGCAGTTGCTCGAGCTCTCCACGCCGGTGGTCAAGCTCTGGGAGGGCGTCGTCGCCGTCCCGCTGGTCGGCACCCTCGACTCGGCCCGGGCCCAGGTCGTCATGGAGCGGCTGCTGCAGACCCTTGTCGACACCAGCTCGCCGTACGCGATCATCGACATCACCGGCGTACCGGCGGTGGACACCCAGGTCGCCCAGCACATCCTGAAGACCGTGGTGGCCGCCCGGCTGATGGGCGCCGACTGCATCATCTCCGGCATCCGTCCGCAGATCGCGCAGACCATCGTCGCGCTCGGCATCGAGTTCGGCGACATCGCCACCAAGGCGAGCCTCGCCGACGCGCTGCGCCACGTGCTGCGGCTCAACGGGGTGGAGACCGCCCGCCGCCAGCCGCGCCGGGACGCCTGATGGAGAGGGTTCCGATCCTCAAGATCGGTGACATCCTGCTCGTCTCCATCCAGCTCGACATGTCCGACCAGACGGCGGTCCAGCTCCAGGAGGACCTGGCCGAGCGGATCGTCGCGACCGGCTGCCACGGCGTCATCATTGACATCACGGCACTGGACATCGTCGACTCCTTCGTCGGGCGGATGCTCTCCACCATCGCCTCGATCTCCAAGGTGCTGGACGCGGAAACGGTGGTGGTCGGGATGCGTCCGGCCGTCGCCATCACCCTTGTCGAACTCGGGCTGTCACTGAACGGCATCCGTACCGCGCTGAACGTGGAGCGCGGCATGGAGCTGATCGCGGCGGCCCACGCCGACGAGCTCGACTACCAGCTCGACGACGATCCGGACGCCGAGACGGCCACGCCGTGACCGCGGGCATCGACCTGGGCCAGCCACAGGCGCAGTCGGTCCGGAGCGATGAGGACGTGGTGCGCGTCCGGCAGTTGGTCCGCGCCGTGGCGGTGGCCAGCAAGCTGTCCCTCGTCGACCAGACCAAGGTGGTCACCGCGGCGAGCGAGTTGGCCCGCAACACCCTGGTGTACGGCGGCGGCGGTTCGGTCGAGGTGACGGTCGTGGACAACGGCCGACGCAAGGGCGTGCAGATCGTGTTCGCCGACTCCGGGCCGGGCATCGCGGACCTCGACCTGGCCATGACCGACGGCTACACCAGCGGCGGCGGCCTCGGCCTCGGGCTCAGCGGGTCGCGACGCCTCGTCGACGAGTTCCAGATCGAGACGTCGGCGGAGACCGGGACGCGGATCACGGTCACCAAGTGGTCCAGGTGAACGGCGACGCGGTCACCGACAGTGGCATCTGGTTCCGGGTGGAGGCCAGCAGCGCGGCGAGCGCCGTCCGGCGGGCCGCCGAACGCCTCGGCGCACAGGTGGAAATGGGCGAGGCGCGCATCGCCGACCTGGCCATCGTCGCGGCCGAGCTGACCAGCAACCTGGTCAAGCACGCCGACGAGGGCGTCCTGCTGCTCCGGCCGGTACGCCGCGCCGGGCAGGCCGGGGTGGAGTTGGTGGCCATCGACTCCGGGCCGGGCATGGCCGACCTGACCGTCTCGTCCCAGGACGGGCACTCCACCACCGGCACACTCGGCATCGGTCTGGGTGCCATCGTCCGGCAGGCCAGCTGGTTCGACGGATACTCGCTGCCCGGCCGGGGCACCGTCCTCGCCGTGCAGGTCTGGCCGGCCGAGGCGGCACGGCCGTCCTGGGCCGGCGCCCTCACCCGTCCGCTGACCGGCGAGACGATCAGCGGCGACGGCTACGCCGTGCGGGTCGTCGACGGGCGGCACCAGGTGCTGGTCAGTGACGGGTTGGGGCACGGCCCGTTGGCCGGGGCCGCCACCGACGCCGCGCTGGCCGCGTTCCGCGACGCCCCGGCCGGCCCACCGGCGATGGTGGTCGGTCACCTGCACCGGAGCATGTCGCACACCCGGGGCGCCGCGCTCGCCGTCGGCGAGCTGCTGCCGGAGGCCGGGGTGCTGCACTACGCCGGCCTGGGCAACATCGCCGGCATGGTCGTCGAGGGTGACGGCCGCCGTCGAGGGCTGGTGTCGCTGCCCGGCATCGCCGGCCACCAGCGGCCGACGATCCGAGAGTACGACTACCCGTTCGGTCCCGGCGCCCGGCTGGTGATGCACAGCGACGGGGTGGTCGACCGGTGGCGGATGACCGACTACCCGGGCCTGGCGGAGCGATCTCCGCTGGTCATGGCGGCGACCCTGCTCCGTGACGCGGGTGTGCGACGTGACGACGCCTGCGTACTGGTCGCGAGGTCGTGGGCATGATCGGGGAGCCGGCCGCGCTGCCGCTGCTCCAGATGGCACTGCGGGTCGAGCAGGACATCTTCGTGATCCGTCAGCGGGGGCGCGAGGTGGCCGCTGTGGTCGGCCTCGAACACCAGGACCAGGTGCGGATCGCCACCGCGCTCAGCGAGGTCGCCCGGGACCTGCTGCGGACGACCGGGGGAGCGGACGTCTCCTTCCACGTCGACGCGGGTGCCGACGGTCGGTTCCACCTGCGCGCCGACCTGGCCCCGGTGTCCCCGCTGCCCGACGATCGCTACGAACCGCAGTCCGGCGCGGTGTCCCGACTGGTCGACACACTGAGCGTGTTGACCGTCGAGGGGGTTACGGTCGTACGGATGTCCCGACGAGTCCCGGCCAACGCGCCGACGCCGACCCCGGAGCGGCTCGCCGAGTTCCGTACCGAACTCGGCCGCACCGCGCCGGGCAGTGCGCTGGACGAGTTGACAGTGCAGAACGGGCAGCTCATCTCTGCACTCGACGAGGTGCGCAGTCAGCGCGACGAGCTGGCCGTGCTGAACGAGGAGCTGGCCGAGACCAACCGCGGCGTGCTGGCGCTCTACAACCAGCTCACCGAGGAGTTGGAGGAGACCAACCGGGGCGTCGTGGCCCTCTACGCCGAGCTGGACGAGAAGTCGGCCCAGCTTCGCGCGGCGAGTGAGTCGAAGAGCCGGTTCCTGGCCAACGTGAGCCACGAGCTGCGCGCCCCGGTCACCGCGATCATCGGTCTGGGGCGGCTGCTCACCGACTCCGCCTCCGACCCGCTCACCGACGAGCAGGGCCGCCAGGTCGATCTGATCCGCTCCTCGGCGGCGGACCTGCTCAACCTGGTCAACGAACTCCTCGACCTGGCCAAGGCGGAGTCCGGCCGGATCGAGCCGGAGCTGGCCGAGGTCGACCTGCGGCCGGTCTTCGGTCAACTGCGCGGCACCCTGCGCGCGCTGGCCACCCGACCGGGGGTGGAGCTGGTCGTGGAGGAGCCCACCGGGCCGGCCCTGCTGCGCACCGACGAGGTGCTGCTCGGCCAGGTGCTGCGCAACCTGCTGCACAACGGGTTGAAGTTCACCGAGCGCGGCGAGGTGCGGCTGCGGGCCAACCAGAACGGCGACCGTTGGCAGTTCGAGGTCAGCGACACCGGGCCGGGCATCGCTCCCGAGCTGCACGACCGGATCTTCGAGGAGTTCTACCAGATCCCCGGAGCCACCCGGGTCGGCGGCACCGGCCTCGGTCTGCCGTACGCCCGGCGGTTGGTGACGCTGCTCGGCGGGACACTGGAGCTGGCCAGCGCGCCGGGCGAGGGCAGCACATTCACCGTCTCCCTACCCACCGGCGGGGCGTGACGGCGTGGACGCCATGCCGACAACCATCCTGGTGGTCGACGACAGTCGTACCAAGCGTTACCTGCTGGTCAGCTGGCTGACCCGGGCCGGGTTCACAGTGCTGGAGGCCGAGAACGGCGCCGATGCGTTGGCTCGGGTCGAGGTGGACCGGATCGATCTGGTGGTCCTTGACGTCCGGTTGCCCGACCTGAGCGGCTACGAGGTCTGCGAACAGATCAAGGCGCGGCACCCGGCGATGCCGGTGATCCACGTGTCGGCGCACGCTGTGGACGTGGCCGACCGCGCCCAGGGGCTGACCCGGGGCGCTGACGCGTACCTGACCGAGCCGATCGAGCCCGAGGAGCTGATCGCCACCACCCGGGCGGTGCTGCGCTACTACCAGGCCCGCCAGCGCGCTGAACTGCTCGCCGAGCGGCTGCTCGGGTTGGCCGACACGACCGTCGCGGTGCATGCGGCGCCGACGTTCGCGCGCCTGCTGGAGGCCGCTGCCGAGGGCGCCGCCCAGATCTTCAAGAGTCCGGCGGCGGTGATCGCCGAAACCTTCGACGGTGACTGCCTCGCGGGTGTCTGCGTCGGGCCCGGCGCGGTGGCCGCCGTGGTGCCGTGGGTCGTCGACGACAGCGGGGTGCCCACCGGTGCCACAGTCCGGGTGGAGACCCCGGCGAACTGGGCGCTCGTCGACTGGCCGGCGGACGACACTGTGACAGTCGCCGCCGCCCGACTGCGCGAGGACCGGGCCCCGCTGTACGTGGTGGTCCCGACCGCCACCCAGACCGCGCGGACCCCGGTGCTCAAGCAGCTGGCTCAGGCGGTGGCGGCGGCCGTGGAGGGGCAGCGCTCCTTCGACGAGGAGCACCGGATCGCTGTCACCCTCCAACGCAGCCTGCTCCCGCGTGGGCTGCCCACCGTGGCCGGCCTGGACCTCGCGGTGCGCTACGAGCCGGCCAGCGCGCGGACCGAGGTGGGCGGCGACTTCTACGAGCTGGTGATGCTCGACGGGCATCTGCTGCTCGCGATCGGGGACGTCGCCGGCCACTCGCTGCACGCGGCGACCGTGATGGCCGAGCTGCGGCACGCGGTGCGGGCGTACGCGGTCGAGGGCCACCAGCCCGGCGAGATCCTGCACCGGGTCAACGAGCTGATGCGGACGCTGCTGCCGAACGAGGTGGCGACGCTCTGCGTACTGCTGATGCACCCGCCGACCGGACACGTCCGGTTGGCCAGTGCCGGGCACCTTCCGCCGCTGATGATCATGGATGGCAAGGTCGAGTTCGTGCAGCACTCCGCGCCGCTGCTCGGCATCCGCGCCCCGCGCCCTGCCGATCTGGAGTTCGTGGTCCCGGCAGGGGCCACGCTGGTCTTCTACACCGACGGGCTGATCGAGCGACGGGACGCCTCCATCGACGAGGGGCTGGCCGCGCTGGCCAGGGTCGCCGCGACTGTCGACGGTGACCTGGACCAGTTCTGCGCCCGACTGCTGGTGGAACTGGCTCCACCGGAGATCCAGGACGACGTCGCCGTGGTCGTCCTGCGGCGTCGCTGATCTGTCAGCTCTCCTCAGCTCACTGAGCGGGCGTACGCGGCGGGGGACACCCCGGCCACGGCTGTGAAGTCACGGACCAGGTGGGCCTGGTCGCTGTAGCCGAGGTCGGCGGCGAGGTCAGCCCAGCTGAGCGGGCCACCGGCGGCCTGTTCGACCGCCTCCTGGAGCCGGTAGCGGCGGATCACCCACTTCGGCCCGACCCCCACGTACTCCAGGAAGAGCCGCTGCAACCGGCGGACCGGAACGTCGTGCCGCGCGGCGAAGTCGTCGACGCGCAGCACCGTCCGGTCGGTACGGATCGCCTCGGCCAGGCGGACGGCCTCCTCGGCCGTCGGGTCCGGCTCCGGCTGCCAGGAGGTGAGGAGGGTGTCCAGCGCCCGGCAGCGCTCGTCGTCGCTGGTCGCCGAGGTGGCTGCTCCCGGGAACGTGCCCTCGCCCACCGGGGCGTCCGGGGGGGTCAGCCGGCCGGCGGGCAACGGCACCCTGCGGCCGGTCAGCTCACTGACCGCACGCCGCCAGAACGGGTGGAAGCCGCCGGGGCGGAACTGCACCCCGGACACCCTGCCGGTGCCGCTGAGCGTGATCCGGAACAGGTCGCGGCCCACCCCGGCCACCTCGCCGGACTCGGGCCCGTCGTCGTCCCGCCGGAACACCACGTTGACCGCCGGGTGCGGCACGACCCGTTGCTCGAACGGCGCGCTCAACACCCAGTCGATCAACCAGTAGTGCTCGACCCACTGGCGCAGCGATTCCGCCGGCAGGTGTCGACGGAAGCGCACCTCGCGCAGCAGACGCCCGGGGTCGAGAATTCCCCGGCTGTCGCCACGCGGTCGCTGTCGCATTTGTTCAAGACCACCCTCATACGCTGGCCCTATGTCCACTCAGACTAGCGAGCTGCTGGCGGCCGCCGCGCCGCGAACCGTCGATGTCGTACGGGGTATCTCCGACGACCAACTGGACCTGCCCACGCCGTGCCAGGACTACCTGGTCCGTGATCTGCTCAACCACCTCTTCCAGGTGGTGGTCAACTTTCAGGACCTGGCCGAGAAACGACAGGTGGAGTGGGCCGAGAAGCCCGACCACCTGGGCGACGGCTGGCGGGACCGCTTCGAGGTGGAGACCGGTCGGTTGATCGCCGCCTGGTCGGACCCGTCCAGCGTGGAGGGCATGTCACCGCGTATGCCCATGCCGCAGTCCGCCATTGGCGGTATGGCCCTGCTGGACCTGACAGTGCACGGCTGGGATCTCGCGGTCGCCACCGGCCAGCCGTACCACCCGGCCCCGGAGGCGGTGGCCGAACTGCACACGCTGGTGGAGCAGTTGGGCCCCACCGCCCGCAAGATGGGCGTCTTCGCCGACCCACTGCCCGCCCCCACTCCAACCCCCGACCTGGCCCCCGACCTGGCCCACCTGCTGACCCAGACCGGCCGCACCCCCACCTGGCCCCAAACCCCCTAACCCCACCCCCACCCCCTGCCCCGGCCCTCGCTGATCAAGAAGTTCGCGTCAGATTCCGGCGCGCCGGTGACGCAAACTTCTTGATCAACCGAATCGAGACGGGGGCGGGGATGGGAGTGGATGGGAGTGGGGTGGGGTGTTGACCTGGAACCGCCCATGCCGTACGTGGCCAGCACACCTCTTCGCCAAGGTCGTGATGGCGCTGCTGGTCGCCGACGTCGGTCGGGCCCAGTCGTACCTGATCGCCCAGCGGGCCGCGCACACCGCACGGCTGCGTGAGCTGACGGTGGTCAAGGCCGACCCGGCCGCCACCCTCAGCGACGTGTTCGGGGCGGCGAGAGGCACGGCCGGCCGCGCTCACCTGGCGGGAACTGTTCAGCGTGGCGCCCGCATGACCACAGGGGCGCCGACGAGACTCGACCGAGCTGAACTCATCGCCGGCCACGTACGCAACAGATGCGGGGCTAATGCGCCGACGTTCAGCAAACAGTCGGCGGACCGGCGAACCGGACCCACAGCAGTGTTCGCGCAGCCAAGAATGGCGAGAGTCGTCTACTCAAGGTCATTGCTGATGCGTTCAGCGTATCGGCCCATGCCCCTGAGGCGGCAAGAATGTCAACCACTTAGTCTGCGTCGTGACTTTTTGGCGGTCGGGCACCGATGCGAAGATAGTCAGACCGGCGCCCGACCGCGCTATTGTCAGAGGAATCGCTAAGCGGAGTTCAGGCTGCTGCCTGAAGCGCGTTAATTAGCAGGATCCCAGCCGAGGACTAAGCCCGAAGCCCGGCTTCCAATCTGCTTTCTGGGAATAGCTGAGAGTCCAGCACGGACCATCCGGCCCGGCTGTCATCACGATCTTCACCCGGATGGACCGCCCGCCACAGTCGTTGAACGGGTAGGCCACCGTTATGTAGCCGTCGGGACCCGGTCCCCATTTAGTCAAGCAGGTGGAGATGTCGCTTGCTGATGCACTTGAGGGAATAGCGAGAATTCCAAGTGCCACGGCGGCAATTACCGCCGCACTCCTGCCGCGCTGCTTCATTTTCGCCCCTGTCCTAGATGAAGCGGTGGTTATTGATTCCAATCATCAATCACGCTTATTGAGAATCCATGGACTAAGCGCTAACCAGCTGGCGAGTTGACCCTATCAGGGGGTCCACCTTGGAACAAGGCCCGTTGATCGTTGCCACGAGCATTGGCGAACTTGGCTGTGTCGGCGTGGGGGCGGGGCCTAGCTATTACTTATCGGGTAACTGCTGGTCCTGGCGTTAGTGAGACCGTGTGGGCGGTGGTTGCGTCGGCACGCTCGCCGCTCGGTGGCCCCTGCTCGCGGCGGGCCGGCGATGCCCGACCCGTGGGCGGGCAGCCCGACCTTCGCGGCGCTGCTCGCCGTCCTGAGTCGATGTAACACCGCTGGTGGCGGGGCCGCTGTGTGCAACGGAGGCCCGGACGATCGGGTCTCCGATGTCAGACCGGACGGTCCTGGCACGGAAACCCGTGGGAGTTTGCCAGATGCACAGTCAACCGGGCCCTGTCCCGCCGGTGTTCGTCGACGGCACCGGGCGTCGCCGACGGCTGACCGTCATCGCGGGCACCGCCATGGGCCTTGGCCTGCTCACCAGCCTCGTCCTGATCGCCGCGGGGCTCTTCCTGGACACGTCGGTGCCGCTGCCCGGCTGGTCGGACGACTCCCGGGGGACGCGCCCGGTGGAGGCCGGCGTGGACGGGGTCAACCCGCCCCGGGTGGGCGAGTCGCCGTCGCCGTCGCCGGCGGCCCGTACGTCGGCGCCGCTGCCGCGCACCACCCGGACCAGCGACCGATCCCCGACCACGACCGCCACGGCCACTCCGACGCCGTCCGCCACCGACCAACCGGGCCGTGGTGACGAGCGCCGCAGGACCGCCAAGCCGAGCAGGTCGCCCGGTAAGCCGCAGTGATGATGGCGAGACACGTCGCCCGGCGAGACCCTCGTGCGCACTGGCTGCTGCTCCTGCTCGGGCTGCTCCTGCTGCTGGCGGCGCTCACCGTCAACGGACTGCTGAGTGGTCTCGCGGGCGGCTCGGGAAACGCCACCGCGCGGCCCGCGTCGGATGTGCCGGCCGCCGTCAGCTCGGGTGGCCCGGTGCTACGGCTGGATCGCACGGAACCGGTCAGCCGGGCATTGCCGGACCGCACCATCGCGCTGACCTTCGACGACGGGCCGGACCCGCGCTGGACGCCACAGGTTCTCGACGTGCTACGTCGGCACGGCGCGCACGCCACCTTCTTCGTGGTGGGCGCCCGGGTCAACGAGCACCCCGAACTGGTCCGGCGGATCCTCGCCGAGGGGCACGAGGTCGGGTCGCACACGTTCACCCACGCCGACCTCGCCGAGGTGTCGCCGTGGCGGCGTGACCTCGAACTGTCGCTGACCCGCAAGGCTGTCGCATCGGCCACCGGCCGGGAAGTGACCCTGCTCCGGCCGCCGTTCTCCTCGGTGCCGACGGCGCTGACCGGGTCCGAGTACGCCGCGTTGCGCGCCGCCGCCGGTGCTGGGCACGTCGCGGTGCTCACCGACCTGGACACCAAGGACTGGCAGCGCCCCGGCACCGACCAGATCGTGCGGTCCGCCACCCCGAAGCGGGGCAAGGGGGCTGTGGTGTTGATGCACGACGGCGGCGGTGACCGGGCGCAGACCCTCGCCGCGCTGGACCGCCTGCTGCCCGCGCTCGGCGATCAAGGCTACCGGTTCACCACCGTCTCCGCCGGCATCGACGCCTCACCGTCGATGGTTCCGGCGGGCACCGGTACCCGACTGAGCGGCACCGCACTGCGCTGGACCCAGACCGGGGCCCGCTGGTCCGCCGAGGTGATGAACTTCCTGCTCGCCACCGCACTCGTGCTCGGGGTGGCGCGTCTGGCCGTGCAGGTGTTCTGCGCCCAGCGGCACGTGCGCCGGGTCCGCCGGCCCCGCCGGGACCGTCCCGAGGTGCGGGTACCGGTGTCGGTGATCGTGCCCGCGTACAACGAGGCGGCGAACATCGCCGCCACTGTTCGGTCCCTGCTGGCCAGCGCGTACCCGGCGTTGGAGGTGATCGTCGTGGACGACGGGTCGGACGACGGCACCGCCGACATCGTGGAGCGGATGCGACTGCGCGGGGTGCGCGTGATCCGGCAGGCCAACGCCGGCAAGCCGGCGGCGCTGAACACGGGCATCAGGGCGGCCCGGGCGAACCTTCTGGTGCTGGTCGACGGTGACACCGTCTTCCAGCCGGACACAGTGCACCGCCTGGTGCAGGGCTTCGCCGACCCGTCGGTGGGCGCGATCAGCGGCAACACCAAGGTCGCCAACCGGCGTCGGCTGCTCGGTCGGTGGCAGCACCTGGAGTACGTGATCGGCTTCAACCTCGACCGACGGATGTACGACGTGCTGGAGTGCATGCCGACCATTCCCGGCGCGATCGGCGCGTTCCGCCGCGAGGTGCTGCTGCGGGTGGGAGGGGTGCCGTCGGACACGCTGGCCGAGGACACGGACCTCACCATGAAGGTGCTCCGGGCCGGCTGGCGGGTCGTCTACGAGGAGTCGGCCATCGCCTGGACCGAGGCCCCGTCGTCGTTGCGCCAGCTCTGGCGGCAGCGCTACCGCTGGTGCTACGGCACCATGCAGGCGATGTGGAAGCACCGGCACGCGCTGCGCGAGTCGGGTGCCGGAGGCAAACTGGGGCGGCGCGGCCTGCCGTACCTCACGGTGTTCCAGATCGTGTTGCCGCTCACCGCGCCGGCGGTCGACGTGTTCGCCGTGTACGGCCTGCTCTTCCTGCCCTGGTCGACCCTCGCCCTGGCCTGGGCGGGACTACTGCTGCTCCAGGCGGCCACCGCCGCGTACGCGCTGCGACTGGACCGGGAGCGGTACGGCCCACTGTGGGCGCTGCCGTTCCAGCAACTGGTCTACCGGCAGCTCATGTACCTGGTGGTGGTGCAGTCGGTGGTCACCGCGTTGATCGGCAACCGGCTGCGCTGGCAGCGGATGGTGCGGACCGGCGAGGCGGCAGCGTTGGTAGGGGCCGGCCGCGGCTGACGCCACCTCGATGCGGCGTCAGCCGTCCGCCGGTCAGGTCGGGGTGTGGAAGAGGCCGGCCGACCAGGAGATCAGCAGGCCGACGGCGGCCGAGCAGCAGCAAACGAGCAGGGCGGCGGCCACGATCGCGAGGATCATCCAGGCGGACGCGCGCCGGGCCGCACCCGGCGGCGCGCCGGCCTCCGCCCCGTCCTCGTTCTCGTCCTCGTCGGTCATGACCACCCCCCGATCGCCGTCAGGCGTGGCCGATGCGGTCCAGGATCCAGGCGTTGATGAACGCCTCCTCGCGCCAGGAGTCGTAGCGACCGCTCGGACCGCCGTGCCCGGCACCCATCTCGGTCTTGAGCAGGTAGTCGCCGCCCGGGGCGACCGCCCGCAGCCGGGCGATCCACTTCGCCGGCTCCGAGTAGAGCACCCGGGTGTCGTTGAGGCTGGTCACCGCGAGGATCGCGGGATAGTCCACGGCGGCCACGTTCTCGTACGGCGTGTAGGACTTCATGTACGCGTACACCTCGGGGTCGTCGAGAGGGTTGCCCCACTCCTCCCACTCGGTGACGGTCAGCGGCAGCGACGGGTCGAGGATCGACGTGAGCGCGTCCACGAACGGCACCTGTGCCACGATCCCGGTGAACGCGTCCGGCGCGAGGTTGGCCACCGCGCCCATCAGCAGGCCACCGGCCGAGGCGCCCCGGGCGACCAACCGGTCGCTTGCCGTCCAGCCGGCCTTGACGAGGTGCCGGGCGCACGCCACGAAGTCGGTGAAGGTGTTCTTCTTGGCCAGCAGTTTGCCCTGGTCGTACCACCGTCGGCCCAGCTCACCGCCGCCCCGGATGTGCGCCACCGCGAAGACCACGCCCCGGTCCAGTAGGGAAAGGCGGGCCACCGAGAACCACGGGTCCATGCTGGCCTCGTACGAGCCGTAGCCGTACAGCTCGCAGGGCGCCGAGCCGTCCCGGGGGGTGCCGACGCGGCAGACCAGTGAGATCGGCACCCGGGTGCCGTCGTCGGCGAGCGCCCAGTCGCGGTGCTGCTCGTACTCGGCCGGGTCGTACGGTCGCCCGTCCGGCCCGGGCAGCACCGGCTTCTGCTTGAGCAGCACCATCTGCCGGGTGACCAGGTCGTAGTCGTACACCGAGTCGGGGGTGATCAGCGACGAGTAACGCAGCCGGACCTGGCCGGTGCGGTACTCCGGGTTGGCGTCCAACCCGACGCTGTACAGCGGCTCGGGGAAGTCGATGTCGTGCCCGTCGTCACTGCCCACCGGCAGCACCCGCAGCCCGGTGAGCCCGTCGGTGCGCAGCGACACCACCAGGTGGTTGGCGAAGGCGTCGACGGCCTCCAGTCGGGTGCCGGGGGTGTGCTCGATCAGCGGCACCCAGTCGCCCGGTACGTCCGCCGAGGTGAACGCCAGCGCGAAGTCCTCAGCGCCGTCGTTGTGCAGGATCAGGAAACGGTGGCCGTGGTGCTCCACGGTGTATTCGACGCCCTGTCGGCGGGGAGCGATCACGGCCGGCGCGCCGGTCGGGTTGCCGGCGGGGATCACCAGCACCTCGCTGGTCACCTTGCTGTGCACGTCGATGAGGATGAACTTCTCCGACCGGGTCAGCTCCACCCCCACCCAGAACCGCTCGTCGTCCTCCTGGTGGACCACCACGTCGTCGGCGGCGGCGGAGCCGATGGTGTGCCGCCAGACCCGGTTCGGCCGCCAGGCGTCGTCCACAGTCACGTAGAACAGCACCGAGGCGTCGGTCGACCAGGCGGTGCCGTAGAACGTGTCCGGCACCTCGTCCGGGAGCAGCTCGCCGGTGGTCAGGTCCTTCACCCGCAGGGTGAAGCGCTCGTCACCGGAGAAGTCGGTGGAGTAGGCCAGCCAGCGACCGTCCGGGCTGACGTCGAACGCGCCGAGCGAGAAGAAGTCGTGCCCCTCGGCCAGCAGGTTGCCGTCGAGAAGCACCTCCTCGCCGTCGAGCGGGGCGCCGTCCGCGCTGACCGGCGGGTCGGTCTCACCGTCGCGGACCGCCCGGCGACACTGCACTCCGTACTGTTGCCCCTCGACCGTCCGGGTGTAGTACCAGTGCCCGCCCTTGCGGGTCGGCACGGACAGGTCGGTTTCCTGGGTGCGTCGGCGAGTCTCCTCGAACAGGTCGGCGCGCAGGTCGGCCAGGTGTGCCGTACGCGCGTCGGTGTACTCGTTCTCGGCGGTCAGGTAGGCGATCGTCTCCGGGTCGTCCTTGGCGGCGAGCCAGGCGTACTCGTCGACGACTGTGTCGCCGTGGTGGGTGCGCTCGCTGGGCACCCGCTTCGCCGCGGGCGGGGCAGTCTCGGTGGTCACGGCGGCCACGTTACCGGCCGGCAGGCGCAGCGCGCCGGACCAGCGGCATCCCGATACTCGCCACCACGGCTTTCGAACACATGTACGATGGCCGGCATGGCGGCAGCAGCGAGTTCCCTCGGCCGGTCCGGAGCCCTTGAGATCACCCGGCGGTTGGCGGCGATCTGCGGTCCGCCGTTCTCCCGGCTGGCCGGGCCGGCCGACGAGGTGGCGGGGCGACCGGCGCGTTGGGTGGCCGTCCCGGGCGGCCCGCACGCCGCCGCCGAGGTGCTGCGGCTGGCCGCCGTGCACGATCTGACGGTGGTGCCCCGGGGTGCGGGCACGAAGATCGACTGGGGGGCTGCGCCCGTTCAGGTTGACATCCTGCTCGACACCGGCCGGCTGGCCGGCATCGGTCACGAGCCGGTCGACTCGCTGGTCACCGACGTGGGGGCCGGCACTCCACTGCGGGCGGTTCAGGCCACCCTGGAGCGCACCGGGCAGCGGCTGGCGATGGACGCCCCCTCGCCCGGCGCGACAGTGGGCGGTGTGCTGGCCGCCGGCGAGGCCGGCCCGCTGCGCCACCGCCACGGCAGCCCCTGCGACCAACTGCTCGGTGTGCGTTACCTCGCCGCCGACGGCGAACTGATCAGCGTCGGCGGTGGCGCGCCCGGGCTCGACCTGGCCCGCCTGCTCTGCGGCTCCCAGGGCGCGCTCGGCGTGTTGGTGTCGGCGAGCCTGCGGGTGCAGCCGGTGCCGGCGAGCAGGCTCTGGGTGTCCCGCCCGGTGTGGACGCCGTTGGAGGTGCACGACCTGGTCCGGACGATCCTCGCCGCTCGGTTGGAGCCGTCGGCCATCGAGCTGGACCTGCCCGGAGGCACCCCCCGCCCCCGTACGCCGTACCCGCCCGGTCATCCGGCGGCCACCGCCCGGGAGCGTCATCCGTCGATGTCCGGCCGGGCCGGTGCCCCGTCCCGGGCCGGCAGCCTGGTGGTGCTGCTGGAGGGCGGCCCCGCCGACGTCACCGAGCGTGCCGAGCGGCTGGTCGGCCTGCTGCACGGGGAGGCGACGATCGCCCACTCCGCGCCGACGTGGTGGCGCCGCTACCCGTTCGCGCCCGGTGACACGGCGCTGCGCCTGGAGGTGCCGATCGGCGACCTGCACGCCGCCGTCTACGCGCTACGCGACGCGGCCGGCGCGCCGGTGCCGGTGCGCGGGTCCGCCGGGCTGGGCGTGGTGCACGCGGCACTGCCCGGGGCGCTGGCAGCCGATCGGGTGGCGTCCATCCTGGCCGCCGTCCGAGGGGTGCTGTTGGCCCGGCAGGGCCGCTGCGTGGTGGTGTCCGCTCCGGCGGCGGTCCGCCAGGCGGTCGACCTCTGGGGTGAGCTGGCGGGCCTGGCCCAGTTGCGGGCCGCGAAGCGGCACCTGGATCCGGAGCACCGCCTCGCGCCCGGGCGGCTCCCCGGCGGCCTGTGAGGCCTGGCCGGCGAATGAGCCGTCGGCGCGGCCGGGTGAGCCTGTCGGCAGGTGCGGCCCGGCCGGGATTAGTCCAGCCACCACCGGTGCATGTCCAGCAGCGACGGGGTGAAGCGGGCCACCAGCACCAGCAGGCCTCCGACCGCGCCGGCCAGCAGCAGTGACCGGGTCGCCCGGGGCAGGGCCTCGCGCTCCCTGGCGACCAGCACCACCGCGACGATCGCCAACGGCAGCCCGAGCACCGCACCCGTCAGATAGAGCACCCCGACCACGGCATAGAGCCAGAGGAACGGGTTCAGCCCACTCATCCCGAACGGGAGCATGTCCTTCGGGTCGTACGCGCCGGTCAACATCTCGGCCGGGCCGACGCCGGCGCTCGTCATCCGACCGACGTAGAGCAGCAGCACGGTGAGGAAGGCGCCGATGGTCGCGAACTGCGCGACGATCAGGGCCCGGACCGCCGGCCGGGAGTACGACGTGACCTGCGCGGCGCTCGTCATGGCCGTCAATCTACCGAGCGGGCCCGAGATTCGGGGGCCGCGCCGCGGTCAGGTCGCGTCGTTGCGGAGCACAAGGACGGCGATGTCGTCCCGGGGTGGCTCGACCGAGAAGTTGATCGCCGCGGCGCGCAGCCGGGCGGCCACCACGTCGGCCGAATATCCGGCCAGGGGCGCGGCGGCGTCCCGCAGTCGGTCGGTGCCGAACAGCTCCCGGCCACGCCGCCGCTCGGTGACGCCATCGGTGTAGAAGATCAGCGAATCGCCCGGCGCGAGCGTGATCTTCGCCGTCGGTGAGGTGATCGTGTCGAGCAGGCCGAGCGCGGTGCCGCCGGTGCCGACGAACTCGGCGCCGCCCGCCGCGGCCAGCAGCACCGGCCGGTCGTGCCCGGCGAGGTGCAGCGAGACGTCCAACTTGTCACCCTCGCCCTGCCCGACCGCTGCCAGCGCCAGCGTGCAGTAGCGACCGCTACCGCGCTCGACAAGTGTCTCGTTGAGTCGCGCCAGCGCCTCCGGTAACGGTTTGCCGTCGCCGACCAGCACCCGGATGACGTCCCGGACCAGCCCGGTCACCGCGGCGGCCTGGACACCCTTGCCCGAGACGTCACCGATCACCACCAGCCAGCGCCCGTCGGGCAGCGGCACCACGTCGTAGAAGTCGCCGCCCACCTCGGCGTCGTCGCCGGTCGGGACGTACTCGGCGGCGAAACCGATCCCGTCCACCAGCGGGAGCACCGGCGGCAGCAGAGACTGCTGGAGCGTCTGCGCCACCCGACGGCGTTCGGCGTGGATGCGGGCGTTCTCGATGGCCAGCGCGGCCCGTCGGGCCACGTCCTCCAACACGGCCACCTCGTCCGGGTCGTGTCGGTGCCGCTGGTGCCGCCCCACCGCCAGGGTCCCGAGCCGCTGCCCGCGGGCGATCAGCGGGACGGCGAAACCCTCCATCGGCCCGCCCAGGGGGATCTGCGCCGCGCTGCGGGACGCCTCGCGGAGGCGGGCCTGGATCGAGTCCGGCCCGGTCTCCGCCAGCACCTTGTGCAACTGCGGAAGCATTGACTCGTCGGCGTGGCTGGCCGCCGCCAGCCGGAGCCGACCCCACTCGTCGGTGGTGTGCACAGCGCACCACTGGCCGAGTCGCGGCACCACCAACTGCGGCACCAGCGCCATGGTCAGGTCGACGTCCAACGACTGGGCCAGCAGTTCGCTCGCCTCGGCCAGGAACGTCAGCCACACCTGCCGGCGGACGTCGGCCCGGCGCAGCCGGTCGTTCTCCAGGTGCAGCGACAGCCGCTCGGCGGTGAGCACCGCCAACGGTTGGGCGTACGCCGAGGGCGCGGCGTCCAACTCCAACTCCCCGGCGTACGGGCGGTGCACCGTCAGTGGCACCCGGAGCAGGTCGATGCCGGGGCGGGGCGGCCGACCGAAGCGGGCCAGCACCTGACTGCCCTGCCCGTCGCCACGGTCCAGACGGATCGTGCCGCCGGCTGCGCCCACCATCTCGGCGACCCGGCTGAGCAGGCTGGTGGCGAAGTCGGGCAACGGGTCGTCCCCGTACAGGTCGGGGGCGGTCTGCATGAGTTCGCTCATCGCGCTGGCGCTCGGCGCGGACCCGTCGGCGCTCGTCCGAGGGCCGGCGTTGGCCGGTGTCGATTCGCCGATGGTCCCGCTGGAGGGCTGGTCGGCGCCGGGGCGGTCCAGCCGGAACCAGACGCCCTTCCCGGTGGGCAGGTACGTGGTGCCCCAGCGGCTGGCGAAGTGGTCGACCAGCAACAGGCCCCGGCCCCGCACGGAGACCTCGTTGATCTCGGTGGAGTCGTTGCGGTCGCCGACGGTCAGCTCGTCGCCGGAACCGGGGGCGAAGTCGGAGACGGTGACGGTCAGCCCGATCTCGTCCGCGACGACCTCGATGTCCAGTTCGGTGCGGGCGTGCTCGACGGCGTTGGTGGTCAGCTCGGTGGTGAGCAGCAGCGCCTCGTTGGCCAGCTCGTCCAGGTGTGACTCGGTCAACACCGAGCGGACCACGGCGCGGGCGGCGGCCGGCGTACGGCGGTCGGCGGGCAGCCGCACACGCCGGACGGCCCCGTCCCGGGCCCCGGCCGTCGCGGGCCCCGCCTCGGCTGACACCCCCGTATCCTCCACCGTCCCCCTGCCGGGTGCCAAGCCGATCACCGATCGCGGGCTGTCGCGTCGGTCAGCGGCACCGGCGGCAGGGAGCGGGTTGACGCGTCGAAACGACCGGTCCGGGAGCCCGGCGAGGTTTGCGACGCGCCGTGCCGGCTCGACGCCGATTGGGCGGGTCTACGGGGCGATCGATGCCACCTGGCGGGTCGCGCACCCTGGCACCACGGCGCGCGCGGGCACAATATGGGGTGCCGGTGTGTCCGCACGGACCGGCGCCCCCGAGTTGAGCGAGGAATGATGACCACGTCGAAGCAGTCGGTGGCGGATCCGTCCGCGTCCGACCACGAGGCGCTCCTCGGTGAGTTGGCCGAGGCACTGCGACGGATCGGGCGCGGCGACCTGAAGGTTCGGCTTCCCCGCCGAGCCGGCGCGGCCGGCGAGGTGGCGGACGCGTTCAACGAGGTGGTCTCGCTCCAGGAGCGGCAGTACCTGGACCTGCGACGGATCAGCCGGATCGTCGGTCGCGACGGCCGGCTCACCGAGCGGCTCGACGACGAGGGGCTGGACGGCTCCTGGGCGGAGGGGCAGCGGGCGATCAACTCGCTGATCGACGACCTGGGTCGACCGACCACCGAGATCGCCCGGGTGATCGTGGCCGTCGCCGACGGTGACCTGTCCCAGCACATGGCGTTGGAGATCGACGGTCGGCCGCTGCGCGGTGAGTACCTGCGCATCGGGCGCACAGTGAACACGATGGTGGACCAGCTGTCGTCGTTCGCCGACGAGGTGACCCGGGTGGCCCGTGAGGTGGGCACCGAGGGCAAGTTGGGTGGCCAGGCCGACGTGCGGGGCGTCGCCGGCACCTGGAAGGACCTCACCGACTCGGTGAACACCATGGCGTCGAACCTGACCGGCCAGGTGCGGTCGATCTCGCAGGTGGCGACGGCGGTGGCCAAGGGCGACCTGTCGCAGAAGATCACTGTCGGCGCGCGTGGCGAGGTGGCCGAGCTGGCCGCGACGATGAACTACCTCACCGACACGCTGCGGCTCTTCGCCGAGCAGGTGACCCGGGTGGCCCGTGAGGTGGGCACCGAGGGCAAGTTGGGCGGCCAGGCCGAGGTGCCGAACGTGGCCGGCACCTGGAAGGACCTGACCGACAGCGTCAACTCGATGGCGTCGAACCTGACCGCCCAGGTCCGTAACATCGCGCAGGTCTCCACGGCGGTCGCGCGCGGCGACCTGTCACAGAAGATCACTGTGGCGGCGCAGGGCGAGATCCTGGAGCTGAAGGACACCGTCAACACGATGGTGGACCAGCTGTCGTCGTTCGCCGACGAGGTGACCCGGGTCGCGCGTGAGGTGGGCATCGAGGGCAAGTTGGGCGGTCAGGCCCAGGTGCGCGGCGTCTCCGGCACCTGGCGGGACCTCACCGAGAACGTCAACCAGTTGGCCGGCAACCTGACCAGCCAGGTCCGCAACATCTCCCAGGTTTCCACTGCGGTGGCGAAGGGCGACCTGTCGCAGAAGATCACGGTGGACGCCCAGGGCGAGATCCTGGAGCTGAAGAACACCGTCAACACGATGGTGGACCAGCTGTCGTCGTTCGCCGACGAGGTGACCCGGGTGGCCCGTGAGGTGGGCACCGAGGGCAACCTGGGCGGTCAGGCGCAGGTGAAGGGTGTTTCCGGCACCTGGCGGGACCTGACCGACAACGTGAACTCGATGGCGTCGAACTTGACCAGCCAGGTCCGCAACATCGCCTCGGTGACCACGGCGGTGGCGAAGGGTGACCTGTCGCAGAAGATCACGGTGGATGCGCGGGGTGAGATCCTTGAGCTGAAGTCGACTGTCAACACGATGGTGGACCAGCTGTCGTCGTTCGCCGACGAGGTGACCCGGGTCGCGCGTGAGGTGGGCACCGAGGGCAAGTTGGGCGGCCAGGCGCAGGTGCGTGGGGTCGCCGGCACCTGGCGGGACCTGACCGACAACGTGAACTCGATGGCGTCGAACCTGACCGCCCAGGTCCGCAACATCGCCCAGGTCTCCACGGCGGTGGCGAAGGGTGACCTGTCGCAGAAGATCACGGTGGATGCGCGGGGTGAGATCCTGGAGCTGAAGTCGACTGTCAACACGATGGTCGACCAGCTGTCGTCGTTCGCCGACGAGGTGACCCGGGTGGCCCGCGAGGTGGGCACCGAGGGCAAGCTCGGCGGTCAGGCGCAGGTGAAGGGTGTTTCCGGCACCTGGCGGGACCTGACCGACAACGTGAACTCGATGGCGTCGAACCTGACCAGCCAGGTCCGCAACATCGCCTCGGTGACCACCGCCGTGGCCAAGGGTGACCTGTCGCAGAAGATCACCGTGGACGCCCAGGGCGAGATCCTGGAGCTGAAGTCGACTGTCAACACGATGGTCGACCAGCTGTCGTCGTTCGCCGACGAGGTGACCCGGGTGGCCCGCGAGGTCGGTATCGAGGGCAAGCTCGGCGGTCAGGCGCAGGTGAAGGGTGTTTCCGGCACCTGGCGCGACCTCACCGAGAACGTCAACCAGCTCGCCTCGACGCTGACCACGCAGTTGCGGGCCATCGCCCAGGTGTCCACGTCGGTGACCCGCGGCGACCTGACCCAGCGGATCGCGGTCAAGGCGCAGGGCGAGGTCGCCGAGCTGAAGGACAACATCAACCAGATGATCGTCACCCTCCGGGAGACGACCAAGAAGAACGCCGAGCAGGGCTGGCTGGACTCCAACCTCGCCCGGATCGGCGGCCTGTTGCAGGGCCAGCGCGACCTCGGCGAGGTCTGCCGCATGATCATGACCGAGGTGACTCCGCTGGTCGACGCCCAGCTCGGCGCCTTCTTCCTGGCCGACGACGCCGACGGCAGCATGCGGCTGCGGCTGACCTCCTCGTACGGGTACGTGGCGCGGGGGCACGACGTCACCTTCGGGCCGGGTGAGGGGCTGGTCGGGCAGACCGCGCTCTCCCGTCGCACGATCCGGGTCAGCGCCTCCCCGAACAGCCGGCTCACCCTGCGCTCCGGCCTGGCCGAGACACCCCCGTCCGACCTGGTGGTGCTCCCGGTCCTGTTCGAGGGCGAGCTGCTCGGGGTGATCGAGTTCGCCAGCGTGTCGGCCTTCTCCGAGCTGCACCTGTCGTTCCTGGAGCGGCTGGTGCTCACCATCGGCATCGCTGTCAACACCATCCAGGCCAACCGGCGTACGGAGGAGCTGCTGGCCCAGTCGCAGCGGCTGGCGCACGAGATGCAGGAGCAGTCGGCGGAGTTGCAGCGCACCAACGCCGAGCTGGAGGAGAAGGCCACTCTGCTGTCCGAGCAGAAGGGCAACATCGAGACGAAGAACCGGGAGATCGAGCTGGCCCGGCTGGGCCTGGAGGAGAAGGCGCAGCAGCTGACCCGGGCGTCGGCGTACAAGTCGGAGTTCCTGGCCAACATGAGCCACGAGCTGCGGACCCCGCTGAACTCGTTGCTGCTGCTGGCCCGTCTGCTGGCCGAGAACTCGGAGCAGAACCTCAGCCCGAAGCAGATCGAGTTCGCCCGGACCATCCACGGGTCCGGCTCCGACCTGCTGCGTCTGATCGACGACATCCTCGACCTGTCCAAGATCGAGGCGGGTCGGATGGACGTCGAGCCGACCGAGATCCGCTTCACCGAGCTACGCGGCTACGTCGAGCAGGCGTTCGCGCCGCAGGCCGAGGAGAAGAACCTGGACTTCCAGGTACGGGTGAGCAAGGATCTGCCGCCGGCGTTGGTGACCGACGCGCAGCGGTTGCAGCAGATCCTGCGCAACCTGCTCTCGAACGCGGTGAAGTTCACCGACAACGGTGCGGTGACGCTGCGGATCGCCCCGGCCGCGGAGAACGCGGTCTTCGACGTGCCGGCGCTGACGAACGCCCAGCAGGTGATCGCGTTCACCGTGATCGACACCGGGATCGGCATCTCCGACGACAAGCTGTCGATCATCTTCGAGGCGTTCCAGCAGGCCGACGGCACTACCAGCCGCCGGTACGGCGGCACTGGTCTGGGCCTGTCGATCAGCCGCGATCTGGCCCGACTGATCGGCGGCACCATCACCGTCTCGTCCGCGCCCGGTCAGGGCTCGACCTTCACCCTGTTCGTGCCGCAGGTGCTGGCCCCGGACGCAGTGGTCGCGCCGCAGGCTCCGTCGCCGCAGCGCGCCGGGCTGCCGTCGTCGCTGCTGATGCCGCCGCTGGAACTGCTGCCGGAACGGCCGGAGGCACCGGCCACCCGTCAACTGGACGGCGCCACGGTGCTGATCGTGGACGACGACGTCCGCAACGTCTTCGCCTTGACCAGTGCGTTGGAGCTGCACGGGATGACCGTGCTGTACTCGGACAACGGGGCGGACGGTGTCCGTCTGCTGGCCGAGCATCCGGAGGTGGACATCGTGCTGATGGACGCCATGATGCCTGACCAGGACGGTTACGAGACCACCCGCCAGATTCGCCGCAACCACCGGTTCGCCGACCTTCCGGTGGTCTTCCTGACCGCGAAGGCGATGCCGGGTGACCGTGAGTCGGCGCTCGCTGCCGGGGGCAGCGACTACATCACCAAGCCGGTCGACCTGGACGACCTGATCGAACTGATGTCGTCCTGGATCAACGGCAGCCGGACCGAGGAGACTTCGTGACCCAGATGGCCAAAGCGCTGCTCGTGGACGACCGCCGGCAGAACCTGACGGCCCTGGAGGCGATCCTTCAGGGCCTGCCGGTCCAGTCCGTGGCGGTGGAGAGCGGTGAGGCGGCGCTCAAGCAGTTGCTGGTGGACGACTTCGCGGTGATCCTGTTGGACGCGCAGATGCCGGACATGGACGGCTTCGAGACGGCGAGCCACATCAAGCGCCGCGAGCGGACGCGGCACGTGCCGATCATCTTCCTCACCGCCGCCGACCGGGACGCCCAGCTCGCCCTTCGGGGTTACCAGGTGGGCGCTGTTGACTACCTCACCAAGCCGTTCGATCCGTGGGTGCTCCGGGCGAAGGTGTCGGTCTTCGTCGAGCTGTGGGTGAAGACCCGGCAGCTCGCCACCCAGTCGGATCTGGTCCGGGAGCGCGACACGCAGTGGCGGCGGCTCACCGACGCGGTCGACGAGGCGACCGCCCAGCTCCGCTCGGACGACCCGGAGGTCCGCGACCGGGCGGTACGGCTGCTCGAACAGGCCCGCTGGGGCAACACCGCCTGACGCGGCGGGGCGGCTCAGCCGGTGGGCTGGTCGTTGCGGATCATCAGGGCGCTGCGCAGGCCGGTGATGTCCAGTACGCGGATCAGGAAGTCGCCCACGTGCGTCAACATCAGCAGGCTCTGCGCGTGGCTGGCCTTGCGGCTGAGCACGACCAGGGTGCCCAGGCCCTGCGAGTCGCAGAAGGTGACGCCGCCGAGGTCGAGCACGATCTTCGGCGGGGGGTCGGCCAGCACCTCGTTGACGACGGTGGAGAGCTGGGCCGCCGTGAGCATGTCGATCTCACCGGCCAGGCGCAAGACTGCTTCGTCGCCCGTCCGGTGTAGCGTGATGGACAGTTCGGCACGATCCACCCGGTCAGCCTAGCGCGATCCGACCGACCTGGCCTGTCGAGGCCGCGAGCCGTCGCCGTCCAGGCCACGAGGCCCACCGTGTCGGCGCTGCCGACCGGCGCGGGTCACAGGTGAGCCGGGTAACCCCACCGCGGGGTGGCTGCTGGTTGACCGTCCGGCGCTGTCACAATGGCGGCATCGTGACCGACATCTTTCCCGCCGGATCCGGCCGCTACCCAGCCGACGCGCCGGCCTCCGAGGCCCTGTTCGACCGCGCCCGCGCCATCGTGCCGGGCGGGGTGAACTCCCCTGTGCGCGCCTTCCAGGCGGTCGGCGGCACCCCGCGTTTCATGGTCCGTGGCGAGGGCCCGTGGCTGTACGACGCCGACGGTCGCCGCTACGTCGACCTGGTCTGCTCCTGGGGTCCGCTGATCCTCGGGCACGCGCATCCCGAGGTGGTGGCCGCCGTGCAGGCCGCCGCCGCCAAGGGCACCAGCTTCGGCACCCCCACGCCGGGTGAGGTGGAGCTGGCCGCCGAGCTGGTCGACCGGACCCCGATGGAGCAGGTCCGCCTGGTCAACTCCGGCACCGAGGCGACCATGTCGGCGATCCGGCTGGCCCGCGGCTTCACCGGCCGCTCGAAGATCGTCAAGTTCGCCGGCTGCTACCACGGCCACGTGGACGCGCTGCTCGCCGCCGCCGGCTCCGGCGTGGCCACGCTGGGCCTGCCCGACTCGCCCGGTGTCACCGGCGCGGCGGCCAGCGAGACGATAGTGCTTCCGTACAACGACATCCGGGCCGTCGAGGAGGCGTTCGCCGCCGAGGGCCAGCACATCGCCGCGGTGATCACCGAGGCCGCCGCTGGCAACATGGGCGTGGTGGCCCCCCGCGACGGCTTCAACCAGCAGCTCGCCCGGATCGCGCACGCACACGGCGCCCTGCTCGTGGTGGACGAGGTGATGACCGGGTTCCGGGTCTCCCGCGCCGGGTGGCACGGCCTCGACGCCTCCGACGCCGACCTGTGGACGTACGGCAAGGTCATGGGTGGCGGCCTGCCCGCCGCGGCGTTCGGCGGGCGCGCGGACATCATGGCGCGGCTCGCGCCGGCCGGCCCGGTCTACCAGGCCGGCACCCTCTCCGGTAACCCGCTCGCCTGCGCCGCCGGCCTGGCGACCCTGCGGCTCGCCGACGATGCGCTGTACCAGCGCCTCGATCAGACGGCCGCCGTCGTGGGCAAGCTGGCATCCGACGCGTTGGCCGCCGCCGGGGTCCCGCACCGGCTTTCGTACGCGGGCAGCATGTTCTCGGTCTTCTTCACCGACGCCGACGTGGTCGACTACGACAGCGCGCGCACGCAGCAGGTGCCGGCGTTCAAGGCGTTCTTCCACGCGATGCTCGCCGCCGGCGTCTACCTGCCGCCGAGCGCGTTCGAGTCGTGGTTCGTGTCGGCGGCGTTGGACGACGCCGCTCTGGAACACATCGCCGACGCGCTGCCCACGGCGGCGAACGCGGCGGCAGCGGCCGGTCACGGGGGTTGAGCGTGAGCGCGAGGAGTGAGCCGGGTTTGCGAGCCCCGCAGTCGCGAACAGAGGGAGCGCAGCCTTGAGCAAGACGGTGGTCCACGTGCTTCGGCACGGCGAGGTGTACAACCCCGACCAGATCCTCTACGGCCGGCTGCCCGGTTTCCGGCTGTCCGAGCTGGGTGTGCAGATGGCCAAGGCCGCCGCGCAGGGCCTGGCCGAGCGGGAGATCGTGCACGTGGTGGCCAGCCCGCTGGAGCGCGCCCAGCAGACCGCCGAGCCGATCGCCGCCCAGTTCGGGCTGCCGGTCGGGGTGGACGAGCGGCTGATCGAGAGCGCCAACTGGTTCGAGGGCAAGAAGGTCTCCCCGGGTGACGGGTCGTTCCGCGACCCGCGCAACTGGTGGGTGCTGCGCGACCCGGTGACCCCGTCCTGGGGTGAGGCGTACCGGGTGATCGCCGAGCGGATGTTCGCCGCCGTGCACGCCGCCCGGGTCGCCGCCGAGGGACGCGAGGCGGTGCTGGTGTCGCACCAGCTCCCGATCTGGACGCTGCGCCGTTACGTCGAGCGCAAGCGGCTCTGGCACGACCCGCGCAAGCGGCAGTGCGGGCTGGCCAGCCTCACCTCGTTCCACTTCGACGGTGCGAAGGTGGCGGGCATCGGCTACAGCGAGCCGGCCGCGCACCTGATCGCTCTCTCCGCGACCGCCCGGACGGCCAAGGGGGCCTGATGAACGCCCGGAGGTGGACCGCCGGTCTGCTCGCCACCGTCGCCGCGATGGCGCTGGTCGGCTGCACGTCGTCGAAGGCGCAGGAGAAGACCTGCACGACCACCACCGACGGGATCTTCGAGTGCGCACCGGACCAGCGCTCCGCGCCCCCGAAGGTCGCCGGTGAGCTGCTGCTCGGCGGCAGCTACGACGTCAGCGAGGCGCGCGGTCAGGTCGTGGTGGTCAACTTCTGGGGTTCCTGGTGCGCGCCCTGCCGCGCCGAGGCTGACGACCTGGAAGCCGTCTACCAGGCCACCAAGGGCTCCGGGGTGAACTTCCTCGGCATCAACGTCCAGGATTCGCGGGACAAGGCCAAGGCGTTCGAGAAGGGCCGGGTCACCTATCCGAGCCTGTTCGACCCGTCCAGCAAGACGGCACTCGCGCTGGACATCCCGCCGAACAGCGTGCCGGCGACGGTGGTGCTCGACCGGGACGGCCGGATCGCGGCGGTGATCCGGGCCGCCGTCAAGCAGGAGGGCCTGCAACCGATCGTCGAACGGGTCGCCGCCGAGAAGCCGGCCCCGAACTGATGGGCGAGACCTTCCGGGAGTTGGCCCTCAGCGGGCCGCTGCTGCTCGCCATCGGCGCGGCGGCGCTCGCCGGCCTGGTCAGCTTCCTCTCCCCGTGCGTGCTTCCGCTCGTCCCCGGTTACCTGTCGTACGTGACCGGTCTGGCCGGCGCCGACCTGGAGGGCCGGCGGCCGGAGGCCGATCCCGCGCCGGCCGGCGGGGGTGTCGCGGTCAAGGAGCGGGTCGCGCGGGTCGGCGCGGTCAAGGGTCGGGTGCTCGCCGGGACGCTGCTCTTCATCGGCGGGTTCACAGTCGTCTTCGTGGCCACAGCGATCCTCTTCGCCAGCATCGGCCGGGTGTTCTTCGACTACGAGCGCGAGTTGCAGATCGGCGTCGGCGTGCTGATCATCGTGGCGGGGTTGAGCTACCTCGGGATGATCCCGGCCCTGCAACGGGAGTTCCGGATCTCCCGGTTGCCGTCGGCCGGGCTGCTCGGCGCACCGGTCTTCGGGGCGGTCTTCGCGCTCAGTTGGGTGCCCTGCACCGGCCCCACGCTCGGCGCGGTGATGGGCATGGCCACCGCCAGCGGCCAGAGCGACCGAGCCGTGGTGCTCGCCGTGGCGTACTGCCTCGGGTTGGGGATACCGTTCGTCGTCTTCGGGCTGGGCTTCGAACGCCTGCTCGGGGTCTTCCGCGCCGTCCGGCGCAACAGCCGCTGGGTCACCCGGGTCGGCGGCGCCCTGCTCATCCTGATCGGTCTGGCCCTGGTCACCGGCGGATGGCAGAGCTTCGTGATCTGGCTGCAGACCACCGTCGGGGTGGGCGAGGTGAGCATCTGATGACGGTCGTCGACGACCGACCGGAGACCGCGGCGCCCGCGCCACGCCGCCGGCCGAACCGGCTGCTGGCCCTGCTGCGCAATTCGTGGCGGCAGCTCACCAGCATGCGTACGGCGCTGATCCTGCTCTTCCTGCTCGCGATCGCCGCCATCCCCGGCTCGGTGCTGCCACAGCGCGGGATCAGCCCGGAAAAGGTCAACGAGTATTTCGTCGACCACCCGGACTGGGCCCCCCGACTGGACCGGATCGGCGCGTTCGAGGTCTTCGGGTCGGTCTGGTTCTCCGCGATCTACCTGCTGCTGTTCACCTCCCTGATCGGCTGCATCACGCCCCGGCTGCGCGACCACGTCCGCACGCTGCGGTCCCGGCCGCCGGCCGCGCCGAAGCGGATGGCCCGGCTGCCGCAGCACACAGTCCTGCCCGCCCCGCCCGGTGGGGCGGCGGCGATCGCGGAGGCGCTGCGCAAGCGCCGCTGGCGCGTCGAGGTGCGCGGCGACGAGGTCTCCGCCGAGAAGGGCTACCTCAAGGAGACCGGCAACCTGCTGTTCCACACCTCGCTGATCGCGGTGCTGATCGGGGTGGCGCTCGGCTCCTGGTACGGCTGGAGCGGCAACCGGCTGCTGGTGGCCGGCGCGGACAACGCGTTCTGCAACACCCGCCAGCAGTACGCCGAGGCGAAGCTCGGCCCCCAGGTGAGCAGCGCCGACCTGCCCCGCTTCTGCCTGCGGCTGGACGACTTCGAGGCCCGGTTCCTTGCCTCCGGCCAGCCGGAGTTCTTCAACGCCACGGTCACCGTCGACGGCCCGGACGAGCCGACCCGTAGCGCCGACTTCTCGGTGAACGCGCCGCTGCGCCTGAACGACGCGAGCGTCTACCTGCTCGGCCACGGGTACGCCCCGGTGATCCGCTACACCGACCGGTTCGGCAACAGCCAGATCAGTGACGAGCCGTTCCTGACCACCGGCGACATGGGCCTGACCAGCGAGGGGCTGGCGGCCTTCCCGGACGCGAACGTCGACCCGGCGACCGGCCAGCGCGCACCGGATCAGCAGATGGCTTTCACCGGCATCTACCTGCCCACCGCGCCCGAGCAGGCGCCGTTCGTCCGCTCGGAGTACCCGACCGAGCGCAACCCCGCGCTGAACCTGGTCGCCTACCGGGGCAACCTCGGCCTGGACGCCGGCATCCCCGGCTCGGTCTACCAACTCGACCAGCGGCAGGTGCGAGCCGGCAAGGTCAAGGAGGTCGGCACCAAACTGCTCCGCAAGGGCGAGACCTGGAAGCTGGACGACGGCACGACAGTCGAGTTCCTGGGCACGGAGCGGTACGTCACCCTCTCCATCCGGCACGATCCCGGCTCGACGATGCTGCTGGTCAGCTGCGGCGTCCTGCTGGTCGGGCTGATGGGTTCGCTGTTCGGGAAGCGCCGCCGGGTGTTCTTCCGGGTGGTGCCGGCCGACCCCGGGGAAGGATCTCCGACGAGCGGTAGTAGCTTGATGGAGGTCGGTGGGTTGCCGCGTACCGACTATCCAGGGTTCGCCGACGAGTTCACCCAGCTGGTCGCCGCCGTCAGCGGTGCCGAACGGGCTGGTGATGGCGCTGACTCCGCTGAGCGGGCCGGCGTGCGAGAAGGAGCCGAGTGATGTCCGCACTCTCCGACAATCTGGTGACCTTCGCGATCCTGGCGTACCTGGTCGCGATGATCGGCCACGCCGTCGAGTACGCGCTGGGCAACGTGCGTACCCGGGTCGCCACGGCGGCTCCGGTGCGCGAGTTGGTCGGTGCCGGCGGCGGTGTCGTCCCGACGCCGCCCGCGCCGGTCCCGTCGCCGCCCACTGTCGACCGTTCCGCAGGGCGGGCCCGGCTGGCGGGCCTCTTCGGGGTGGGGGCCACCGCGGTCGCCGCCGTGCTGCACCTGGCGGCGCTGGTCACCCGTGGGCTCGCCGCGGACCGGATGCCCTGGGGCAACATGTACGAGTTCGTGCTCACGGTGACGTTCATCGGGGTGGCCGCCTGGTTGGTGGTGCTCTGGAAGCGACAGTCGCTGCGCAAGCTCGGGCTGTTCCTCACCCTGGTGATGGTGCTGCTGGTCGCCACCGCCGAGCTGGTGCTGTACGTGCCGATCGTGCCGCTGGTGCCGGCGCTGAACTCGTACTGGTTCATCATCCACGTCTCGACGATCGTCTTCGCGTCCGGCATCTTCCTGCTCGGCGTGGTGCCGGCGGTCGGCTTCCTGATGCGCAACGGGTACGAGCAGGGCAAGCGGAGCTTCCCGTACACCCTGGCCAAGCGGCTGCCCGGCGCGGCCGGCCTGGAGCGGCTGACCTTCGCGCTGCACGCCTTCGCGTTCCCGATCTTCACCTTCGCGGTGATCGCCGGTGCCATCTGGGCCGAGGCGGCCTGGGGTCGGCCGTGGGGCTGGGACCCGAAGGAGACCTGGGCGTTCATCTCCTGGGTGGTGTACGCCGGCTACCTGCACGCTCGCGCGACGCCCAGCGTGAAGCGCAACGTGGCCACCTGGATCGCGGTGCTCGGCTTCCTCACCATGCTGATGAACCTGTTCGGCGTGAACATCTTCTTCACCGGCCTGCACTCGTATGGCGGGCTGGACTGACCTGTTCGATGACGCGCGGGCCGGCCACGGAATCGTCCGTGACCGGCCCGCATCGTTTCGGCGGGTGTGGTCAGTTCACGGTCACCGGGGCGATGTCGTTGCTCGGGTCGTCGTCCACCCGGGGGTAGCGCTGAAACGGCTGGACCTCGCCGGGAGCCCCCGACAGGCTGTCGATCCGCAGGTCGAACCCGACCGCGTGAGTGGTGCCGGCGGGAAAGACCGACCCCGGTCCGTTGCAGTACCAGGTTGCCGGGACGGTCTCGGGCTCCTCCTCGTCACCGCTCAACCAGCAACCCGGCGGGGTGGCCAGCACGGTGACCCCGGCGGGTGGGGTGAAGAGGAAGGCCCCGACGCTCTCGCCGGAGATGCTGCCGTCTGGCACGCCCGGACCTGTGTTGCGCAGGCCGACGGTGACCCGCACGGTGTCACCGACGGCACCGGTGACGGCCGCGCCCGTCGCGACGATGTCGAAGGCGCCGTGCACCCCGCGCAGGTAGGTCTGGCCGTCGGCCCGGCTCGCCTCGACCGGGAGCACGTCGAGCGCAGTGCCCACCGGCCGTAGCCGCAGCGCCCGGTCGGCGTCGCGGCTCCTGAGCTTTACCCCGCTCGGGAGCGGCCCGGCACTGGCCAGCGGCTCTACGACCTGGGTGATCCGCTTGCTGCCGAGCGTCGCCGGGCCGACAGTGGTGCCGAGCCCACCCCGCAGCTCGTGGCGTTGGCCGGGCGCGAACGTGCCCCGCACTGTGCAGACCATCACTGTGGCGAGCGACTGGTTGGTGCCGTACCGGCAGTTGCGGTAGTTGGTCGGCACGAGGCCCACCGGGAAGCGCATGGTGAGCCGCAGATCCACCGCCGGGTGGTCGCCGGCGTTGACCACTGACACCGGTACGGCGAGGTTGTCGCCCACCTCGACGCCGGTCAGGTGCTCGTCGACCAGGTCGAGCAGGTCGGGCCCGGACCGCACGGTGACCGTCGCCTGCTGGGCGTACGCCTCGGTCTGCTCGCCGAGCGCCGTGTAGTCGAGGGTGCCGGTCGCGCCGTCGACCGCGCCGGGCGCGGGTCGGAACACCACCGGGATGGTGCCGGTGAGCGTGCCGAACTCCTCGATGGCTGTCGGCGGCATCGGGCAGGTCACCGAGGTGCCCTGGGTGACGCAGTAGTCGGGGAAGCCGGCGGTGGCTACCCCGGCCAGGCCGGTCAGGTCGATGGTCACCCGGGGCTGGCTGGCGCCGGTGCTGTTCAGGGTCAGCGGCACAGTGCGGCCGGGAGCGCCGGGGCCGCCGACAGTGACGTCACCCAGCCAGCCGTCGACCCAGCCGGGGTCGTCCTGAGCCGCGGCCGGGCCAGCCGCCACGGCGACCCCTGCGGTGCCCACGACCAGCGCGGTCAGGCCGCGCAAGAGCCTGCCACGCGCAACGTGCACAGATCTCATGGATCTCCTTGAAGAGGGATGAGCCGATCGGAAGAAGCCGGGCTCGCAGCACCCCGACCCGATCGGCATCCATGATCTTAGAGATCACCTGTGACAGTTTTCGATCACGATTTCGGCCTTGATCCACTCGACTTTCAGGAAGTCGGGATGTCGTGCGGCCCGGGACGCCGCGACTCCCTGAAACCCGAGTGGATCTCTCAGTGGCGGCTGTCGAGCCGGGCGGTCAGGCGGGGTCGCTGCTCGCGTTACCGCGATATGCGCGTCACGGCATGACACAGTGTCAGGCGCTCGCTACCGTGCGGCGGATGGGTCGCCTGACCCGACAATCGCGGCGGAAGGTGGGGCGCAGTGACCACAGTGGTGTCCACGGCGGCGCTGATCCGGGAGCAGCTCTGGCGGTCCCGGCTCGCGGCCGGGCTGACTCAGGAGGAGTACGGCAAACGCGCGCACTACTCGCCGTCGATGGTGTCGGCCGTCGAGCTGGGGCAGACGGCGCCCAACGAGGCGTACCTGATCCGGGCCGACGAGGTGCTCGACACCGGCGGCCTGCTGGTCTCGCTGCGCGAGCTGGGCCGGCGCGACGGCGAGCCGGTCTGGTTCCGCCCGTGGCTGGAGGTCGAACGGGTCGCCACCCAGCTGCGCTGCTTCGGCGCGACGATGATTCCGGGGCTGTTGCAGACCGCCGACTATGCCCGGGCGGTGTTCCGGCTCGACCTGGGGCTCACCGCCGACCGGGTGGAGGAGTTGGTGGCGGCCCGGCTGGAGCGGCAGACGATCCTCGACCGGGAGCACCCGCCGCAGCTCACCGCCGTGATCGACGAGGCCGCGTTGCAGCGCTTCGCGGAGGGCTGCGCCGAGGTGCTGGCCGAGCAGTTGCGGCACCTGGTGGCGTGCGCCCGCCGCCCGCACATCAGGGTGCACGTGCTGCCGCAGGGCGTGGGCCTGCACGCCGGGCTCTTCGGGCCGTTCATCCTCGGCCGCACCGCCGACGGCAGCTGGCTCGGCTTCCTCGACAACCAGACCGGTGGCACCGCAGTGGACGACATCTTCGAGGTGGCGACCCTGCTCGGAAGGTGGGAGAGTCTGCGCAGTGACGCGCTGCCCCGGCAGCAGTCGATCGACCTGCTCGAGGAGATCGTGAAGCCATGGATCTGACCGGAGCCCGCTGGCGCAAGTCCACCCGGAGCGGCAACGACGCCGGCGCGTGCGTCGAGGTCGCCGACAACCTGCCCGGCCGGGTGCACGTCCGCGATTCCAAGGACCGCGACGGCGACCTGCTGACCTTCACCCCCGCCGCGTGGCGGGCCTTCGTCGAGCTGGCCCGCGCCCGCTGACCGCGCGCTGAACCGGGCAACCGCAGGCTGCACCGCATCCGGCACGGGTCGCCCGGCAACCGCCACCTCGGCGAAATGGCGTCGATCCGGTCCACGACTCGCCACCGGCTCATGCCTGCGCAGCAACTGGGGTCAGCCGCCGAACCAGCCGGGCACGTCGAGTCGGAACCAGTTGGCCGAGGCCATCGTGCCGAGGTCGTCTTCCATAGCGGTGACCCGTTCCGGGCCGAGCGTGTCCGCCCACTGTGCACGCAGCCGGTCGAAGATCTCGGCTGAGCGGCGTAGCCCGTCGGCGCCGCGCGGGGTCACCCGGACCAGCCGGCGTCGGGCGTCGGAGGGGTCGTCGACCCGCTCCAGGTAGCCGACGGCCACCAACCGGTCGACGGTCTTGCCGGCGGCCTGTTTGGAGATGCCCAGCCGCTGGCCCAGCTCGGTGGCGGTGGTGCCGTCCGCCCCAACGGCCTGGAGCACGAACCCGTGCAGCGGTCGCAGCTCCGGATGCCCCTCCCGGGCCAGCTCGGCGTGCAGGTCGTCGATCAGCGTCCGGAAGCCGGCCAGGAGCAGCAGCGGTAGCGCGAAGCCGGGGCGCGCGGGATCAGCGGTTGCCATGTTCGACAACCACGTTTACTATTTCGTCAACCACGTTGACCATCTTACGTCCCCCGATCCAAGCTTCGGAAAGTAGGCAGCCATGCCCGTCTTCACCGCCCACACCGCTGAGACCGCACCCGCCGCCGCCCGTCGGTCCATCGAGGGAGTGCGCGGCCGGTTCGGCTGGCTGCCCACCCCGGTGGCGCTGATGGCCGATTCGCCGCAGTTGCTCACCGGCTTCCTCACCGCCAGCACGGGCTTCGAGCAGACCGACCTCGCCCCGCTGGACCGGGAGGTGGTCATCCTGACGGTCTCCACCAGTCACGAATGCCATTTCTGCGTTGCCCTGCACACCGGCAAGCTGACCCGACTCGGCGCGACCCCCGAGCTGATCACCGCCCTGCGTGCCGGCTCGGTGCTGCCCGACCCGCGCCTGGAGGCGCTGCGCCGCTTCACGCTGGCCGTGCTCGACCACCGGGGCGCAGTGCCGGAGGACGAGCTGGAGGACTTCCTGGCCGCCGGCTACCAGCCCCGGCACGCGCTGGACGTGGTGCTCGGGGTCGGCGCGTACACCATGTCCACCTTCGCCAACCGGCTCACCCGGGCACCGCTCGACCCGCCGCTGGCCGCCCACGCCTGGACGCCCGCCGCCGCCTGACCGGGGGCGCCGGACAGCCGCTGTTCAGGACGCCCCGAGGAAGTCCCGCAGCAGGGCGAGCATCTCGTCGGGGCGCTCCTCGTACAGCCAGTGCCCGCAGTCCTTGATCACCTCGCCGCGGACCGTGTCGGCGTACCGCCGAACCTGCTCGGCGACCTGCCCGCCGAGGCTGGCCGCCGCCCCGACAGCCAGCACCGGCATCGTCAGCTTCGTGCCCCGGTACGCCGCGTTGTCCGCGATGTCCTGCTCGAACGCCCGGAAGTAGGCGAAGCTGGCCCGCAGATGCGCCGGGTCGCGCAGATGGCTGGCGAACTCCTCGACGTCGGGCGCGGCGATGCTGCCCTTGCGCACCATCAGCGCGTCGGTGAACTTGTCCACCCAGAGCGACTCCCGCCCGTTGACCAGCGCCTCCGGCAGCCCGTTGCCGAGGGAGAAGTAGCCGAAGTTCCACACCCCGGGCCCGGCCGAGGTGAGCGCGGGGAACGTGTAGATGCTCTCGTCGGGGATCGGCGCCTCGCTGAGCACCAGCCGACTCACCCGCTGCGGATGGGCGGCGGCGTACGCGTACGCCACCATGGTCCCCAGGTCGTGCCCGACCAGCCGGAGGTCACCGACCAGGCCAAGCTGATCGAGTAGTCCGTGCAGGTCGGCGGCGACCGTCTTCTTGTCGTACCCGCCGTCCGGGGCGTCACTGCCCCCGAAGCCGCGCAGGTCGGGTGCGACCACGTCGAAGGAGCGCCCCAACTCGGGCAGCAGGTGCCGCCACATGTACCAACACTGCGGATACCCGTGCAGCAGCACCAGTGGCGGGCCGGCACCCCCACGGACGTAGTTCATGCTGATCTGGCCGACCCGAGCCCGTTGCTCGGTGAACCCCGCCGGAACCCGTTCCGCGCCCATCGCCGCCTCCGCCCGCCGCCCCGCCCTCTGCCGCCCGCCCGGCTACCCGCTCAAGCGCCCGCCATGCCCCGAGGGGCGGCCCATGAGCGGTGATCCACTCGCCTTCCTTGAAGTCGCGGTGTCCGGCGGCCTGGGACACCGCGGTTTCCTGAAAGCCGAGTCGATCTAGACGCGCCGTCCGCTGCCCGCCGTCCGGCCGGCCGGTCTCGGCGGGCGATCGCGAGCGTCACAGCACCCGGCTTGGGCCGTGCGGGAGCCGGTGCGGGAGACTGGTCGACATGGCGGCTCGTGGCTTCCCGTACACCGATCTCAAGGACTTCATCGCGGCGCTGGAGCGCGCGGGGGAGTTGCGCCGGATCGACGTCCCGGTCGATCCGACTCTGGAGATCAGCGAGGTGGTCACCCGCACGGTGCGGGCCGGCGGCCCGGCGCTGCTCTTCGAGCGTCCGACCCGGGGCGAGATGCCGGTGGCGATCAACCTGTTCGGCACCGAGAAGCGGATGGCGATGGCCCTCGGCGTCGACTCGCTGGACGAGGTCGGTGCCCGGATCGGCGCGATGATCAAGCCGGAACTGCCGGTCGGCTGGTCGGGCATCCGGGAGGGCCTCGGCAAGGTCATGCAGCTCAAGTCGCTGCCGCCGCGCAAGGTGAAGACCGCCCCCTGCCAGGAGGTCGTCTACCGGGGTGAGGACGTCGACCTCAACCGGCTGCCGGGGTTGCAGGTCTGGCCCGACGACGGCGGGATCTTCCACAACTACGGGCTGACCCACACCAAGCACCCGGAGACCGGCAAGCGCAACCTCGGCCTGTACCGACTCCAGCAGCACGGCCGCAACACCCTGGGCATGCACTGGCAGATCCACAAGGACTCGACGGCGCACCACGCGGTCGCCGAGCGGCTCGGGCAGCGCCTGCCGGTCGCGGTCGCGATCGGCTGCGACCCGGTCGTCTCGTACGCGGCCAGCGCGCCGCTGCCCAGCGACATCGACGAGTACCTGTTCGCCGGGTTCCTGCGCGGCGAGCGGGTGGAGATGGTCGACTGCCTCACAGTGCCGTTGCAGGTGCCGGCGAACGCGCAGATCGTGCTGGAGGGCTACCTGGAGCCGGGTGAGCGGCTGCCCGAGGGGCCGTTCGGCGACCACACCGGCTTCTACACGCCGGTCGAGCCGTTCCCCGTGCTGCACATCGAGGCGATGACCATGCAGCGCAAGCCGGTCTACCACTCGATCGTCACCTCGAAGCCGCCGCAGGAGGACCACGGCCTCGGCAAGGCCACCGAGCGGATCTTCCAGCCGCTGCTCAAGCTGATGATCCCGGACATCGTCGACTACGACCTGCCGGCCGCCGGCGTCTTCCACAACTGCGCGATCGTCTCGATCCGCAAGCGCTACCCGAAGCACGCGCAGAAGGTGATGAACGCGATCTGGGGCGCGCACCTGATGTCACTGACCAAGCTGATCGTGATCGTCGACGAGGACTGCGACGTGCACGACTACAACGAGGTCGCCTTCCGAGCCTTCGGCAACGTCGACTACGCCCGCGACCTGCTGCTCACCGAGGGTCCGGTGGACCACCTCGACCACTCGTCGTACCAGCAGTTCTGGGGCGGTAAGGCTGGCGTCGACGCGACCCGCAAGCTGCCCACCGAGGGTTACACCCGCGGTTGGCCGGAGGAAATGAGCATGAGCCCGGAAGTCACGGCCCTGGTCGACAAGCGCTGGAAGGAGTACGGGATCTGATGGCCGTCATCGACGCACCGACGGCGAAGCCGGGCCGGACCAAGTCCTTCCTGAAGCTCGTCGCCGTCGAGCACTCCGTCTTCGCGCTGCCGTTCGCGTTCCTCTCCGCGCTTGCCGCGATGCAGAGTTCCGGCGGGCGGGTACGGTGGCTCGACCTGCTGCTGATCACTGTTGCGATGGTCGGGGCGCGGACGTTCGCGATGGCCGCCAACCGGATCCTCGACCGTAAGATCGACGCGCGGAACCCGCGTACCGCCGGTCGGGAACTGGTCACCGGAGCGGTGAGCGTGCGGACGGCCTGGACCGGCGCGGCCGTCGCGCTTGTGGTCTTCCTCGTTGCCGCCGCCCTGCTCAACCCGCTCTGCCTGGTGCTCGCGCCGCTCGCCGTGGTGCCGCTGGTCGTCTACCCCTACGCCAAGCGGTTCACCAACTGGCCGCACGCCATCCTCGGGATCGCCCAGGCGGTCGGCCCGGTCGGCGCCTGGCTGGCGGTCACCGGCACCCTGGACGGCTCCGGACCGGCCTGGCTGCTCGGCGCGGCGGTGGGGCTGTGGATCGGCGGCTTCGACCTGATCTACGCCTGCCAGGACTCCGAGATCGACAGGGAGATCGGCGTGCACAGCGTGCCCGCCCGGTACGGTCGGCGCTTCGCGTTGCACGCCTCCACCGTCGCGCACGTGGTGACCTTCGCCCTGTTCATCTGGTTCGGTGCGCTGATCGGTCTCGGTTGGCTCTGGTGGATCGGGCTGGCGCTGACCGCTGTGGCGTTCGCCTACCAGCACCTGGTGGTCACCCCGACCGACCTCAGCAAGGTCAACCGGGCGTTCTTCACCGCAAACGGGTTCGTCGGCATCGCGCTGTTCCTCTTCGCACTGCTCGACCTGGTGATCCGGCTCGGCCTACGGCCCTGAGGCTGGGTGGTCCGGCTCGGCCTACGGCCCTGAGGCTGGCGGGGTGGTGCTGACCGGGTAGCGGGCGCTCTCGAAGGTCCAGTCGATGGTCCCGCGCACGGCGTTCGCGATCCCGTCGAGATGGTCGGCGACCGCCTCGTCCAACGCCGGGCCGAACGACGGCACCGCGGCGCGCAACGCGACGAAGCGCCGCATCGCCTCCCGCCAGTGCTCGGCCGCCCGTTCGACCGCCTCCGCCTCCGGCACGCCCAGTTCGGCCTCGATGGCGAGGACCAGGTTGTGCCCGCCGGCGGTCACCCGGTCCCGTTCCAGCGAGGCCAGGTCGTTGTACCAGGAGAGCAGGTCGTTGCCGGTGCGAGCGATCTGACGCAGCAGCGGGTGGTGGTAGACCGGGTCGGGCAGTGGCCGGCCGCTGACGAACTCCACAAGCGGGTACGACACCTCCGCCGCCGAGGTCGACCGACGCAGCTCGACGTACTCGTCCACGCCGGGACGGCGGCCGGCCTCCTTGTTGACGGCCTCCTGCCAGGTGCCGTCGAGGTGTCGGGCCACCGCGTCGGCGAAACGGTGCCGCCACCGGGCCGGCATCCGGCGGCGCGGCTCCCGCCAGGCCAGCACCAGCAGTCG
This sequence comes from Micromonospora noduli, assembly GCF_003264475.1. Classification (NCBI taxonomy): domain Bacteria; kingdom Bacillati; phylum Actinomycetota; class Actinomycetes; order Micromonosporales; family Micromonosporaceae; genus Micromonospora; species Micromonospora noduli. The sequence continues at coordinate 168,814 of NZ_PYAC01000005.1, forward strand.
CCGCAGCGGGCCGGTCAGCCCGGTCTGCCGCAGCCGGGTGCCTTCGTGCAGCAGTGCCACTGTGCCGTTGCGCAGCGCCCGGATCTGCTCCGGCGTCAACCGACTCGGCCCGTCGCAGGCGTCGTCCACCAGGAAGAACCAGGTGAACAGTGCGGCCAGCGCCCGCAGGTCGGCTTCGGTCGCCGCCGGGTAGAGCCGCGCGGCGTACCGGGCGAAGGCGCCCCGGGACAGCCGGTGCAGCGCGGCGGCGTCCAGTGGAAGGCCCAGCTCGGGCAGCAGACCGAGCAGCCAGTCCTGCACACGATCGGCGTGTGGTGGTGGAAGCCGGGGCGGGATCGGACATTCGCCACGCAGCGCCCGGAGGATCTCGCCGGTCGTCACCGATGCCTCCTCCTCGAGATGGTTCCGGTGCGAATCGCCAGCGGCAGCATGTCAGGTCGGTGGGATGCGCAGGTACCCCGTCCGACATGTCGGACTGGACCAACCCCGGGGGTGCCCACCAGCGGACCAGCCGGACCAGGCAGGCTGGGGGCATGCGGGAACCATGGGTGGTCGGGGTCTCCGGTGCCTCCGGTACGCCGTACGCGGCGGCCGTGATCGGCGGACTGCTCGACGCGGGCGAGCCGGTGGACCTGATCGTGTCCCGGGCGGCACGACTCACAGTGCTCGACGAGACCGGCCGACCCTTCCGTGACGGGCACTGGGCCGAGGACCTCGCCGCCTGGCTGGACCGCGACCTGACCACGGCGGATGTGCGGCACTGGCCGGCCGGCGACCTGGCCGCAGGGCCGAGCAGCGGCTCCTACCGGGTACGCGGGATGGCGGTGGTCCCGGCCAGCACGGCCGCCTGCGCGGGCATCGCGATCGGGCTCTCCAAGGACCTGTTGCAGCGTGCCGCCGAGGTCAACCTCAAGGAACGCCGTCCCGTGGTGCTGGTCCCCCGGGAGACACCGGTGACCCGCAGCCACCTGGAGCACCTCATCGCCCTGCACGACGCGGGCGCGGTGGTGCTGCCGGCCAGCCCCGGCTTCTACGGTGCCGGCGCGGCGGCCAGCGCGCAGCAGTTGGTCGACTTCGTGGCCGGCAAGGTGCTGGACGCGCTCGGCGTCCCGCACACTCTGTTCCGGCGATGGTCCGGCCAGCTTGGCGCAGCCCGAAGCTGAGCCGTCCCGCTCATGCTGAGTCGTCCGCTCGCGCTGGGCACCGTTGTGCTGCTCAGAACGAGCGGTGCTGCCGCCCGGCTGTTGGCCGAAGCGGGACGCGGACCGGACTGGTGTCCGGTCCGCGTGGCGTTGTCCGCACCAGTTCAGTACATGCCGGCGTTGGCCGGACCCGGCCCCGTGGATGCCGCCGGCCCCACGTTGCGTGGTTTACCGACCTCATCCACCTCGTCCAGCATGCCCTCCCCCTCAAGCAGGGCTCGCACCTCGGATTCCCGAAACCGGCGATGCCCGCCTGGAGTCCGGATGCTTCCTATCCGGCCGGCCGCCGCCCATCTCGTCACAGTTTTCGGGTCTACCCGAAACAGCGCGGCGACCTCACCCGGTGTCAGCAGGCGATCTCCAGTGTCCACAGCCCCCTCCTCGCGTCGACGAAGCCCCCGGCTGAACACACTGCCCCCGGCTGGTGCGTAGCCCAGAGCCGTCATGAGGGACGTATGGCAATTACAGCACCAGGGACATGGCCTGTCCGCCCAAACGCGAAAAATGCACTGAGTGGGGAGTTAGTAATGTTACTGGTGCTACCTCTGCCCTGACCGGCGGTTTATGAACAGTGACTCACCGCTCAGTCCAACGGGTGCCGAAGGCCGCACGTTACGTGTGAACGGTTAAGGTCACTCTCTGTGGATGCCATCGACCTGAGCCTCGTCGACCTGCTGCGCGGCAACGCCCGCCTCTCGTACGCCGAGTTGGCCCGACAGGTGGGCCTCTCGGCCCCGGCCGTGCACGAGCGGGTCGGCAAGCTGGAGAGCAGCGGCGTGGTCCGGGGCTACCGCGCGGACGTGGCCCCGGAGTCGATCGGGCTGGGTGTCACCGCGTTGATCGGCATCGTCGAGGACTCCGGCGCCGACAGCGACGACATGCTTGAGTCGCTGCGGGTGCTGCCCGAGATCGAGTCGTGCTACTTCATGGCCGGCGTGGAGTCGTTCCTGCTCAAGGCGCGGGTCGGCACGATCGCCGAGCTGGAGCAGTTGATCGTGCGGTTGAACCGGACGCCCGGGGTGGCCTCCACCCGTACCGCCATCGCGCTCTCCACCAAGTGGGAGAACCGACCCCAGCCGGTCGGCCCGCCCGCGGCCTGACCGCCGCGTACCCCTGGTGTCGCACCGGCGGCCGGCGGTAGCGTGCGCCGATGACCCAGCCGGCGCGTCCCGTGGCCGTGGTGACCGGCGCTGCCAGCGGCCTGGGCCGCGCCATCGCCACCGCGCTGCACACCGACGGTTGGTCAGTGCTGCTCACCGACCTCGACGCGGTGGCGGTGCAGAGCGCCGCGGCGCCGCTCGGCGGCTGGTCGGCCGCCCTGGACGTCCGGGACGAGGACGCCTGCGCCGCCATCGCGGCGACCGCCGCAGGCCGGGGCGACCTCGCCCTCTGGGTCAACAACGCCGGCATCCTGGTCACCGGGGCGTCGTGGGAGCACGACGCCGCGACCCGCCGTCGGGTGCTCGACGTGAACACCCACGGCGCCATGAACGGCACCCTCGCCGCGCTGACCGTGATGCGCGGGCAGGGCCACGGCCACGTGCTCAACGTCGTCTCGTTGGCCGGGCTGGTCGCCGCGCCCGGCGAGACGGTGTACGCGGCCAGCAAGCACGCCCTGCTGGCGTTCAGCCTCGGCACCCTGTCCGACCTGCGGATGGCCGGGTACCGGCGGGTGCACGTCTCCTGCCTCTGCCCGGACGGCATCTGGACCCCGATGCTGCACGACCGGCTGGACGACCCGGGGGCGGTGGCCTCGTTCACTGGATCGATGCTGACCGCGCAGCAGGTGGCGGCCCGGGCGGTCCGGCTGGCCCGCCGGCCACGTCCAGTGGTCAGCCTGCCCCGCTGGCGGGGAGCGCAGGTGCGCCTGTTGGACGCCCTGCCCAGGTTGGCCGTCGCACTCACCCCGCTCGTCCGAGCCGCCGGCCGCGCCGGTCAGCGCCGCCAACGCCGCAGGTCAACGCCGCCGGACCGGCGCTGACCACAGCTGGCCCGCTTGCTAGGTTTCCGAGCGTGACTCATCTCGACCGGTGCGACGAATCCAGCCGAACCTGGGTGACCGAGGCGATCGCCGCCGTCGAGGCAGACGCGAACCGGTCCGCCGACACCCACCTGCTGCCGTTCCCGCTGCCCCGGGAATGGGGGATCGACCTCTACCTGAAGGACGAGTCGTCACACCCCACCGGCTCGCTGAAGCACCGGCTGGCCCGCTCACTGTTCCTCTACGGGCTCTGCAACGGCTGGATCGGGCCGCGCACCACTATCGTCGAGGCGTCGTCGGGTTCCACGGCGGTCTCCGAGGCGTACTTCGCCCGCATGCTGGGCCTGCCGTTCATCGCCGTGATGCCCGCCTCCACCTCGCCCGAGAAGATCACGCAGATCGAGTTCCAGGGCGGCCGGTGCCACCTGGTGGACGACCCGGCGAGCGTGGTGGTCGAGGCCCGCTGGCTCGCCGAGGACTCCGGCGGGCACTTCATGGACCAGTTCACCTACGCCGAGCGGGCGACCGACTGGCGGGGCAACAACAACATCGCCGAGTCGATCTACGCGCAGTTGGAGCTGGAGCGGCACCCGATCCCCGCCTGGGTCGTGGTGGGCGCCGGCACCGGGGGCACGAGCGCGACCATCGGCCGGTACGCCCGGTACCGCCGGCTCGCCACCAAGCTCTGCGTCGTCGACCCGGAGAACTCGGCGTTCTACCCGGCCTGGCTGGCCGCCGACTGGTCGGTACGCACCGGGAGGGGCTCCCGCATCGAGGGGATCGGCCGGCCCACCGTGGAGGCGTCGTTCCTGCCCTCGGTGGTGGACCGGATGGTCCAGGTGCCGGACGCGGCGTCCCTGGCCGCCATGCGCGCCGGATCGGCGCTGCTCGGCCGCCGGGTGGGCGGGTCCACCGGCACCAACCTGTGGGGCGCGTTCGGCCTGATCGCCGAGATGCTCGCCGAGCGTCGGACCGGCTCGGTGGTCACCCTGATCTGCGACCCGGGCGACCGGTACGCCGACACGTACTACGCCGACGACTGGGTGGCCGCACAGGGCCTCGACCTCACCCCGCACCTGGCCACCATCGACCGCTTCCTGGCCAGCGGAGCCTGGCCCGCCTGAACCGGTCAGCGGGTCCGGGTCCGTCTGAGGCCGATCGACCGGCCCTGACCCGCCGGTGTGCTGATCAGCGCGGGTCGATCCGTTCGGCCAGCCCCGGGTAACGCACCACGTAGCCGCTGTCGTCCAGATCGATGTCGGCCGTGAAGGTGCCGCTGGCGAAGCGCACCCGACCCGGCCCGAGCCCGGTGTAGATCTGCTCGGCCGGCACCACCTCCAGGCCGGGCAGCAGCACCCAGGCAACGGTGATCCGGTGTGCCACATCGGCCGGCTCGGCCGCCATCCGAAGCCGGTGCACCGGCAGGGTGTTGAACAGCGGCGAACCGCTCAGGTCGACGTCGAGCGCATCGGCCAGCCGGTCCGGGTCGTCCGTACCCGGCAGACCGGCCCGGCGATGACCGGCCGCGACCAGGGCCGCGTCCAGGTTGCCCTGCTCGGCGGTGGTCACCCGCCAGCGGCCGGCGGCCCGCTCCAGGGTCACCCGGCGCAGCCAGCCGAGACCCTCGGCCTCGACCTCAACCCGGGTGGTGGCCCAGTCCGGCGTGGTGGTCAGTTGGTAGCGGGCGGTCCACGGGATCGGGTCCACGGCGAGCAGAGTGCCCCGGGCCGCCAACCCGTTGCCGTCGTCGAGCAGGACCTGCTCGCTGCCGGCGGTGTCAGTCCGGGACCAGAAGATTGACTTCGGCATGGTCGGCATGAGCCGGACGTTACGCGACCTGCTCGGTATCGGCAGCGCATGCGCGAACGCCGCCGCGAAGCCTGGGCTTCACGACGGCGTTCGGTGGATCAATCAGTGGGTACGCGCTGCCGGTCGCCCGCCGAAACCGCGCCGATCGTCACGCGGGCGGTCCTCGCGGGGCCGGTCGTCGCGGGGCCGGTCGTCGCGGGGCCGGTCGTCCCGGACCCGGCTCTCCGGGCGGAACCCACCCCGAGCGTCCCGGTCGCCGAAGCGCCGCTCGCCGGTCGGTCGGTCGCCCCGACCGTCCCGGTCACCGAACTGCGGCCGGTCGCCGAACCGACGCTCGCCCTGCGGCCGGTCGCCGTAACCCCGGGTGTCCCGATCGGCGTAACGCCGCTCGCCCTGCGGCCGGTCGCCGTAGCTCCGGTCGCCCTGCGGCCGGTCGCTGTGCTGCCGATCGCCGAAGCGCCGCTCACCCTGCGGGCGGTCGCTGTAGCTCCGGTCGCCCTGCGGGCGGTCGCCGAAGCGGCGCTCGCCGGTGGGCCGGTCGCCGTAGCGGCGCTCACCCTGCGGGCGGTCGCTGTAGCTCCGGTCGCCCTGCGGCCGGTCGCCGTAGCTCCGGTCGCCCTGCGGCCGGTCGCCGAAGCGGCGGTCACCGGTGGGCCGGTCACCGAAGCGCCGGTCACCCTGCGGCCGGTCGCCGAAGCGGCGGTCGCCGGTGGGCCGGTCGCCGAAGCGCCGGTCACCCTGCGGGCGGTCGCCGAAGCGGCGGTCGCCTCCCGTGCGGTCACCGAACCGGCGCGGTCCGCCGGAGCGGTCGCCGTAGCCCCGGGGCTCGGCCTCGACGCGGACCGGGACGCCACTGGGCTCGCGGGCGCCGACCAGCTCGGCCAACGCCGCGTCCCCGACCCGGACCCGGGTCTCGGCCGGCGCGACGCCGGCCTTCTCCATCATCGCCAGGGTGGTACGGCGCTGCTTGGGCAGCACCAGCGTGGCGACCGCGCCCGACTCACCGGCCCGGGCGGTACGCCCCGCGCGGTGCAGGTAGTCCTTGGGGTCCTTCGGCGGGTCGACGTGCAGCACCAGGGTGACCCCGTCGACGTGGATGCCTCGCGCCGCCACGTCGGTGGCGACCAGCACGTTCATCCGGCCCTCACGGAACTCGGCGAGCGTCTTGGTGCGCATCCGCTGGGTCTTGCCGCCGTGCAGCCCACCGGCGCGTACGCCGACGGCCGCGAGCTGCTCGACCAGCCGGTCCACCCCGAGCTGGGTGCGGGCGAAGACCATGGTCCGGCCATCCCGGGCGGCGATCGAGGCCGCCACCGGGAACTTCTCGTGCGGCGGGATCAACAGCATGTGGTGGTCCATGGTGGACACCGAGGCGGTGGACGGCGCCGTGGAGTGGGTGACCGGGTCGGTCATGAACCGCTTGACCAACGCGTCGACGTCACCGTCCAGGGTGGCCGAGAAGAGCAGCCGCTGACCGTTCGCGGGCGTCTTCGCCAGCAGATCGGTCACCTCGGGCAGGAAGCCCATGTCGGCCATCTGGTCGGCCTCGTCGAGCACCGTGACCTCGACGTCGTCGAGCTGGCAGATGCCCCGCTCGATGAGGTCGCCGAGCCGGCCCGGGGTGGCCACGATGATCTCCACGCCGCGGCGCAGCGCGTCGATCTGACGGTCGTACGGAACGCCGCCGACGGCGGTCTTGAGGAAGATGCCGACGGACTTGCCCAGCGGCACCAGGGCGTCGTTGACCTGCATGGCCAGCTCGCGGGTGGGCACCAGGACCAGGGCGCGCGGACGCATCGGCCGGGCCCGGTTGCGGTTGGCCAGCCGGGCGATCATCGGCAGCCCGAAGGCGAGCGTCTTGCCCGAACCGGTCTGCCCGCGGCCCAGCACGTCGCGGCCGGCGAGCGCGTCCGGAACGGTGGCCCGCTGGATCTCGAACGGGCTGGTGATGCCCTGCTGCGCCAGCGCGCGGACCAGCGGCTCGGGCAGGCCCAGGGCGGCGAAGCTCATCGGTTCGGCGGTCTCGGTCGGCTCGGCCTGCGCGGTCGCCACCGGCGCGGTGCCGGCCTCGCTCGGGGCGACGTCGAGCTGCTCCCGGGCGGCGTCGGCCGCCGGGACTGAGTTGAAAACGGACGTAACGGTGCTGGGGTCAGCAGAGGTGGTCAACAAAAACCTTTCGAGCGGGGCGCATCTTCGCGATGGCCTGCCGCGGCTGTACCGCCGGATCGCCCGCAAGATCGCCCAGGGGCGCACACCACGCGCGCCGGGTCAGTGATCTCAGCCAGTGTACGGCGGTCTGGCGAAGCCGCCAGCCGGTTGACCGACCGTAGTGGGCGGACTCACCATCGCTGGCGCTCGCTGGCTCACCCGTTGAGCACGCTGCCCACCAGACCGTCCAGGGCGTCACCAGCCAGCAGAACGACCATGACACTGATCGCCACCAGCAGCCCCAGAGCGGCGGCCAGCACGATCATCACCCGGGTGTTCCTGGACTGCTCGGCCGGCGTGTCGGACCAGCCCTGGGCCAGGATGTGCCCGGTCAGCGAGCCGGAGGTCTCCACCGCGTTGGCGGGAATCGCGACAGTGGTGAAGCCGGCGCCCTCGCCGTTGCCGTAGACGGTGCCGGCCAGGTCGGTGCGACTGTCGTGCCGCCCACCACGGGCGCCGGCAGCGTCCCGTCCGGCGGAACCAGCCGGTGGGCCGCTCGGTGACGCGGTCACCCGGGAGTTTCCGCTGTTGCTGGTCGACGAAGCGGCCCCGGCGGTGGACGGTGGCCAGCTCGGCAGCGCTGGTGCGGGCACCACCGGCGGCGCGGAGGCGGCTGCCCCGGCCCATCCGGCACCGGACGTCGGGCGGGTCGCCCCACCGGGGGACGGCCACCCGGCCGGTGGTGCGGAGACCGGAGCGCTGGCCCGTACGCCGGGCGTGTCGGTCATCGCCGGCGGCGGCGGAAACGGCGGTGCCGGCATCGGGCCGGGCGGGGCCGGTGGTGCCGGCACCGGCGGACCGGGTGGCGGCAGCGGCGGGCTCGGGACGGGTGGCGTCGGCGGGCCGGGCATGGGCGGCACCGGCGAGGGCGGTGGGGTGGGCGGGCCGGGAACGGGCGGCACCGGATCGGGCGGCGGCGTGGGTCGAGGACCCGGCGTCGGCACCGGACCGGGCGGGTACGGACCCGGGGCCGGCGCGGGCTCCGGTTCCGGTGGCGACGGCTCGGTCGGCCCGGGGCCGGGTGGCGTGGGGTCGGGCTCCGGCTCCGGAGTCGACGGCGTCGAGGGCGTCGAGGGCGGGGCCGGCTCGGCACCCACCGGCGCGGCTCGATAGACGGCGGGTGCGCTCTCGCGACGGTCCGGGGTGCCCAGGGCGCTGGCGGTGCCCCGGCTGCTGCTCGGAACCGTGGCGCTGGCCCGGGCCGACGCGGAGGAGTCGCTTCGCTGGCCCGGCAACGACACGTCGGCTGGGCTGGCCGAGCCGGTCGCACGGTAGGTGGTCGCGGTGACCGGAGCGCTGGCCGGCAGGTCACTGCGGAGAGCACCGGCGGTCACGACGCTGGCACGTGCGCGTACCGGTGCGGCCGTCGGGCTCTGGCGCTCGTCGCCGTCGGCGGACGCGTCGCCATCGGCTTCGGTCGAGGCGTCCGCGACGACCGCCGCCGTGCCACTGCCGACTGTGGCACTGCCGACCGGGCCGCTGACAGCCGGGGCGGCGTCGCTGTCATCGGATCCGACATCCGCCGAGCTGGTGTCGCTGCCTGTCGAGCTGGTGGCGGCCGGGCTGGCGTCGCTGGCGGCCACCGGGTCGGCGGTGTCCGGCCCTGGCGGGCCGGCCTGGTCGACCACGGGGTCGACAGTCTCCGCCGGATCTCTCTGCTCGGCCATTTCCGCCCTCCGCGCCATGCTCGCACCCGGACCCGTGACGTCGAGTCGGATGTGCCTGGTTGTCACGGTGCCACAGATCTTCCCGAGCGGACAGCCGGAGCCGGTCGTGGCGGATCAGCCCGTGGCGGTGGGGCTGCTCGTCGCGCTGCCACTGCCCGTCGCGCTCGTGCTGGCCTTCGGCGTGGTAGTCGGAGACGCGCTGGTCGGCGCGTTGCTCGGTGCCGAGGGCAGAGTCGTCGGAGTGTTGCTCGGGGTGTTCGACGGCTTCGGCGTGGTGCTGCCGGTCGGGGTGGGCGTCGGGGTGGTCGTCAGCGTCGGCGTCGGCGTGGGCGTCGGCTTGGTGGTCTTCGTGGGCGACGGGGTCGGCGTCGGCTTGGTGGTCTTCGTGGGCGACGGGGTGGGCGTCGGCTTCGGGGTCGAGACGGGCGGGGTCGGATTGGTCACGACCGGTGCCGGCACCGCGCCGATCACCCGGGTGGCGGCGTACAGCCGGGACCAGCGGACGACCGAGATCTTGACGACGTCGCCCGTGGTGGGCGCCTGCACCATCTTGCCGTTGCCGATGTACATGCCGACGTGGTGGATCGTCGTCCAGCTGCTGCCCGAGGCGAAGAAGAGCAGGTCGCCGGGGAGCAGCGCGCTCTGCGGGACGGTGCGGCCCCTTGTGGCGGCGTACTGGTCGCGGGAGACCCGGGGCAGGTCGAAGTAGTCGGCGCCGGGGGACCGGTACGCAGCCCACATCAGGCCGGAGCAGTCGAACTCGTTCGGCCCCTCCTCGGACCACTTGTACGGGTCGCCGAGCTGGGCGAGCGCGTACCGGACCGCGGCCAGCGCCCGGGGGTGCGCGGCCATGCCGCTGATGCTCTGGTTGGAGACGTAACCGGCGCCGATCTGCTGCTCGGCGGCTTCCTGCTGACGTTCGATCTCGATCAGCGCGGCGGCGTTGTCCCGGCGCAGCTTGAGCAGGCTCGCCTCGGCGGTGCGGAGCGCCGTCTCACCGGCGGTGAACTCCGCCTCGGCGGCGGCGAGCAGCTCCTTGGCCTGGGTGTGCTTCTGGTACGCGGCCTGCTCGCCGGTGCGGGCCCGGGACAGTTCCCCGGCCACGCCGGTGGTGCCGCCGTCGACCTTCTCGCCACGGGTGATGGCCTGGAGGCGGCTGAGCCCACGGATGTCCTGGGCGAAGTCGCCCGGCGGCAGCGCCGCGGCGGCCTTGACGGCCTCGGCGGCGGCGGTGTCGGCCGTCTGCTGGGCCCGGAGCAGCGCGTCCTGCGCGGTCGCCAGCGCCTTGCCGGCAGCGTCGACCTGCGCCTGCGCGTCGACGCGTTTCTGCCGGCTCACCAGCAACGCCTCGCCGAGCGCGCCGACCTGGGTCTCACCGGCGGAGATCGCGGTGGCCAGTGGGCCGTTGCCGATGTTGACCACCGGCGGGGCGGGCACGCCAGCGACCGGCGCGCCGCCGGGCAGCTGAAGCGAACCGGTGACCGCCGGGCGCGAACCGGTGTCCGGCACTGTGGTCGGCACGCCGGGCTCCGCGTACGCGGGGGTGGCCAGCACGGCCGCGGCGATCGCGCCGAGCAGGGCGGCCCAGAGCTTCGGACGCAGGACCGGCGAGATCACCGGGCTCCGTCGTCGCTGCCGTCGCCCGCGCCCGCTGTAGACCATGCCGCTCCCCGTCCAACCGCTCGTCGCCGCGCTCGGTGGGCGCGACCGCCGGGACGGTACCAGTGTGTGTGTTCCGCCCCACCTTGTTACTACCGCACCTCGCCACCCTTGTCGATGCGTTGGCGGGTTACGGGAGGCTGAGAGTCTGGTGAAGTGGGTCGCTGCCGGCGACCGTGCCGCCGGGCCCTTCGGCGCCGCGACGTACGCTCGATCCGGACCGCAGGTGGAAGGGACGTGCCATGGACGCCGGACTCAAGCGTGAGCTCGAAGCGAAGGTGTACGCCGGTGAGCGGCTGACCCGGGAGGACGGGGTCGCCCTCTACGAGAGCGACGACCTGACCTGGCTGGGGCGGCTGGCGCACCACAAGCGCACCGAGTTGAACGGCGAGCGGGTGATGTTCAACGTCAACCGTCACCTCAACCTGACCAACGTCTGTTCGGCGTCCTGTGCGTACTGCTCGTTCCAGCGCAAGCCGGGCGAGAAGGACGCGTACACGATGCGCATCGACGAGGCGGTCCGCAAGGCCAAGGAGATGGAGGACGAGCAGCTCACCGAGCTGCACATCGTCAACGGCCTGCACCCCACGCTGCCCTGGCGTTACTACCCGAAGGTGCTGCGCGAGCTGAAGGCGGCGCTGCCGAACGTCAAGCTCAAGTGCTTCACCGCGACCGAGGTGCAGTGGTTCGAGAAGATCAGCGGCCTGAGCGCCGACGAGATCCTCGACGAGCTGATGGACGCCGGCCTGGAGTCGCTGACCGGTGGTGGCGCGGAGATCTTCGACTGGGAGGTCCGGCAGCACATCGTCGACCACGCCTGCCACTGGGAAGACTGGTCGCGCATCCACGCCCTGGCCCACAGCAAGGGCATGAAGACCCCGGCGACGATGCTGTACGGCCACATCGAGGAGCCCCGGCACCGCGTCGACCACGTGCTGCGGCTGCGCGAGTTGCAGGACGAGACCGGTGGCTTCGCGGTCTTCATCCCGCTGCGCTACCAGCACGACTTCGTCGACTCGGCGGACGGCAAGATCCGTAACCGGATCCAGGCGCGCACCACGATGGCCTCGCCGGCCGAGTCGCTGAAGACGTTCGCCGTCTCCCGGCTGCTCTTCGACAACGTGCCGCACCTGAAGAACTTCTGGGTGATGCACGGGTTGTCGGTGGCTCAGCTCTCGCTGAACTTCGGCGTGGACGACCTGGACGGCTCCGTCGTCGAATACAAGATCACCCACGACGCCGACTCGTACGGCACCCCGAACACCATGCACCGGGACGACCTGCTGCACCTGATCTGGGACGCCGGCTTCCAGCCCGTCGAGCGGGACACCCGCTACAACGTGGTCCGGGAGTACGACAAGGCCCCGTCGCTTGCCGAGCGGCGCGCCGAGCCGCAGCAGGTCTGGGCCTGAGCCACCACGTACCCTCGCAGTCGATGACCGAGCAACGAGGACCTGAGCAGCAGAGCGGGTTTCCCCGCCGGGACGCCGAGGGGCGCATCCGTACCCTGGGCGACCTGCTCGGGGTGTGCCTGGCTGGCCTGGTCATCGGCGTGCTCGCGTTGGTGCTGTTCGACTGGGCGTTCGCCTCGATCGGCGCCGGCGACTTCGGGCACACAAACGGTTGGCTGGCGGTGATCCTGCCGGCCTGGCTGTTCTGGGACGACTTCCGGGCCTGGGAGTTCGGCGCGGCCCGGGTGGTGGCGGCGGTGGTCGCCGCCGCCGTCGGGGTGTTCGCGGGGCTGCTGATCGCCGGTCTGGGCGCGGGGTTGCCGCCGCTGCTCTCCGGCGCGTTGGCGGCGGGGGCGTTCACAGTGGCGTACGCGGCCCTCTGGTTCCCGGGTGTCCGCTGGCTGGCCCGCCGGACCGGCTGACCACGACCGCCCGTCGGGCGGCTCGACCCTTCCGCCGGCAGTGGCGGGCGACGGAGAGAACGGAGTGGTGCAGGTGAGCGCCGCGCTCAAGTACACGCTGGGCCGGATCGGGCTGTTCGTCGCCGTGCTGGCCGGCCTCTGGCTGGTCGACATGAACGTGTTCCTGAAGCTGATGCTGGCGTTGGTGTTCTCCGCCGCGCTCTCCTTCTTCCTGCTGCGCGGTTGGCGGGACGAGATGGCCGGGGAGATCGCCGAAGCAGCCGAGCGCCGCCGCACCGAGAAGGAACGCCTCCGCTCCGCCCTGGCCGGCGAAGACCAAACCCCCACCCCAAACCCGAACCCCGACCCCCAGACCCCCGACTCCCAGCGTTGATCAAGAAGTTTGCGTCACCAGGGCGGCTTCCGGTGACGCAAACCTCTTGATCAACCCGCTTGGTCGCGCGGCGGTGGGCGGGTTGGGTGGGGTTCGGGGTTACCAGTTGGTGGAGCCGGGGACCTTGGGCCAGGGCTTCGAGATGGGCTTGATCAGGTACGCGATGCCGCCGGAGCCACCGGAGACGCCGCCGCTGGCGTTGGTGCGCTTGGTACGCAGCCAGATCTGCTCGAACTGCGCACGCTTGTAGACGTTGCGCACCACGTCGTTGCTGGACGAGGCCGGGTCGTTGACGATCACGTCGCCGTCGGCGGTGAAGCCGACCACCACGAAGAGGTGCCCGGAGGTGCCGTAGTTCGCCCCGTCCAGCTCACTGGCGAGGAAGGACTGGCTGGTCACGACGGGGATGCCGGCGGCGATGAAACGCTCCAGTTCATCCAGCGAGTGCAGCCGGGTCACCCGGCCCTCCAGCCCGGGGAAACTGGCCGCGTACGCGGTGTTGAACGGCCAGTTGCCAGCGCCGTCGTACGCGTAGTCGTAGGTCATCCGCGCGGCGTGGTTGACCGTCGGGTCGGGGTAGGTCGGGTCCACCCAGGAGGTGTCGGCCGCCGACGGCTTGCGCCCCCAGTACTCGACCACCATCTCGGTCGAGGTGGGTGAGCACCATGCCTCGCCGCCGCCGTCGTACTCCGGGTAGTGCCCGGAGTGCACGTTCTGCGAGTAGCGCGGCACCGGCAGTTCCCGGCCCCAGGCGATGTGTCCGGCGCTCGGCGGCACTGTGAACCGGTCCGGCACCGTGGAGCTCATCGCGCCCAGCATCCGGACCACCGGGGCGGCGCTCTGCCCGGGTGCGCGGTAGAGGGTCAGCTTGAGCTGGTACGACCGCAGCAGCACCCCGGCGGTGGCGTCGTCGATGCTGAAGGTGTCGGTCCAGATCGTCGAGAAGGGGTCGCCCTGCCGGTTGACGCTGGTCCGCAAGATGTCGGTGTCGCCGGACGCCCAGCGGCCCAGGACGTACCACGGGGTCTGGTCGCCGCTGGTGTAGCTGCCCTGCATCTCGACCTGGATCCAGGTGCCGGCGGGGGTCTCCGCGTTCCAGGAGGCGATCAGCTCGGTGGCGTCGAACCCGACCTGGGTCACCGGCGAGGTCCAGGTGCCGTACTCCCAGGTGCGGGTGGCACCGGTGTGCGGGTCCGCGTACTCGATGGTGCCGGCTGGGCGGGCCAGGGTGACGCCCGCTCGGGCGCCGGGCACGACGCGGGTTCCGGCCCGGCTGCCGCGGTGCCAGTCGGCGGGCCCGGACCAGTCCTGGTAGGTGATCTGCTCGTCGTGGGCGGGGGCGGGCGGGTGGGCCGCCAGCGCGGGCGCGGCGCTGGTGAGCAGGGTGAGCGCTGTGACGCCGGCGAGGGCGGCCGCGCGCAGGCGGGATCTGGCCATGGGTGCTCCGCGGTGTCGAGGGGGCATCGTCGCTGGTCAGTTTTCCGCTTGGAGGGAAGTTTCGCCAGATGTTGATAGGTGGAAAATCATTGCCGCCATGATGATGTGCCTGGGATGGCCAACGCAGCGATCAATGTTGATATGACCATGTGACAGATGGTGAAGTGTCCTTCACCGAGCGGGATCTCCCGCCCATCGAGGAGGTAGTCCATGGCCCTCCGCACGCCCATCCCCCTCCGCCGTGTCCTGGTGCTCGCTGTCGTCACCGGGCTGGGCATCGTCACCGTCACCGTCGCCGCCGGTCCGGTCGCCGCCCGACCGGCACCCGACCGCACCGCTGAGCAGGCTGCCGCCGGCTACCGGGTGCTCGGGCCCCGGACCCTCGCCGACCGCAACGCGGTGGCCCGCACCGGAGCCGCCATCGACTACTCCGAACACGGCGTGCTGCACATATCGGCCACCGCGAGCGAGGCCGCCGCGATCGGCAAGCTCGGCTTCCGGCTGGAACCGCTCGCCCCGCCACCCAACGCCGAGCGCGGCGCCGGCGACTTCGGGACGCAGGCCTTCCCGCCGGCCGACTCGAACTACCACGACTACGCGGAACTGACCGCCGTCGTGAACCAGGTCGTCGCCGACCACCCGGCGATCGCCCGCAAGATCAGCATCGGTTCGTCGTACGAGGGCCGCGACCTGATGGCGGTGAAGATCTCCGACAACGTCGGCACCGACGAGAACGAGCCGGAGATCCTGTTCAACTCCCAGCAGCACGCCCGTGAGCACCTGACCGTCGAGATGGCGATCTACCTGCTCAACCTCTTCACCGACAGCTACGGCAGCGACTCCCGGATCACCAACATCGTCAACGGCCGGGAGCTCTGGATCGTGCCGACGGTCAACCCGGACGGCAGCGAGTACGACATCGCCACCGGGTCGTACCGTTCCTGGCGCAAGAACCGGCAGCCCAACAGCGGCTCGTCCAACGTCGGCACCGACCTGAACCGCAACTGGTCCTACAACTGGGGATGCTGCGGCGGCTCGTCCGGCAGCACCTCGTCGGAGACCTACCGGGGGCCGTCGGCGTTCTCCGCGCCCGAGACGCAGGCGCTTCGCAACTTCGTCAACGGCCGGGTGGTCGGCGGTGTGCAGCAGATCAAGGCCAACATCGACTTCCACACGTACTCGCAGCTGGTGCTCTGGCCGTACGGCTACACCACAGCGAACACCGCGACCGGGATGAACGCCGACCAGTACAACACCTTCGCCACCATCGGTCAGCAGATGGCGGCCACCAACGGCTACACCCCGGAACAGTCCAGCGATCTATACATCACCGACGGAGACAGCCTCGACTGGATGTGGGCCACCCACAACATCTGGGCTTACACCTTCGAGATGTACCCGGGCTCGTCCGGTGGCGGCGGCTTCTACCCGCCTGACGAGGTGATCCCGGCGCAGACCTCACGCAACCGGGAGGCGGTGCTGATCCTCAGCGAGTACGCCGACTGCCCGTACCGGGCCATCGGCAAGCAGTCGCAGTACTGCGGCGGCGGTGGCGGCACCACTGTCTGGTCGGACACCTTCGAGACCGCCACCGGCTGGACCATCAACCCGGGCGGCACCGACACCGCCACCCTCGGCGCGTTCGAGCGGGGCGCCGCCCAGGCGACCACGTCCTCCGGAGCCAAGCAGCTCACCCCGTACGCCGGGTCCAACGACCTGGTCACCGGCCGGCTCGCCGGCTCGGCGGCCGGTGACTACGACGTCGACGGCGGCGTGACCAGTGCCCGGTCCCCGGCGGTGACCCTGCCGTCGTCCGGCACGCTGACCCTCTCACTCGCGTGGTACCTGGCCCACGGCTCGAACGCCTCGTCGGCGGACTACCTGCGGGTGAGCGTGGTGCACAACGGCGGCACCACAGCGCTGCTCACCCAGGCCGGCGCGGCCAGCAACCGCAACGGGAGTTGGGCGGTCGCCAACCTCAACCTCACCCCGTACGCCGGCCAGTCGGTCCGCGTGCTCGTCGAGGCTGCGGACGCGTCCGGGGCCAGCCTGGTCGAGGCGGCTGTGGACAACGTCACCATCACGTCCTCCTGATCGGGTGGGGCCCCGTCCCGCCCCGGCGGGGCCCCACCACCCGTTCCGAAACCTCAGGATCTCGGACATATGCCTCCCCGCCCCGCGTGGTGCGGGTGTCCGAGGTATCGACGGCTGCCGACCGGCCCTTGATCGATCCGGCACGTCCTGGCGGTGCGCTACCGTCTTAGCGACCAGTCCGCAGCGAAGCCGGTACGAAACCCGGCGCTGTCCCGCAACTGTGATGCCCCACCGGTCGGTGGGGACGAGCCAGGTCGCCTACGGATCGGTCGCGAAACGCGCTCTCGAGGAAGGGCGCCTCGTGGGCGGGCGTACGAAAGTCCCTGTCGGCGAAGCACCACACTCCTCGACCGACAGGAGGCCCCCATGTTCAGACGTACCCCTCGGCTCTTCGCGGCGACCCTCGCGGTCACCGCGCTCGCCCTCGGCGCCTGCGCCGATAAGGCCGACGACCAGCCGAGCACCGGCACCGCGGCCGCCGCCTACCCGGTCACCGTCGGCGCGCTCACCCTCGACAAGCGCCCCGAGAAGATCGTCGTGCTGTCGCCCACCGCCACCGAGATGCTCTTCGCGATCGGTGCCGGCCCGCAGGTGACCGCCGTCGACGACCAGTCGAACTACCCGGCCGACGTGCCCAAGACCGACCTCTCCGCCTTCCAGCCGAACGCCGAGGCGATCGCCGGTAAGAACCCCGACCTCGTGGTGCTCTCCGACGACCGCAACAAGATCGTCGAGCAGCTCGGCAAGCTGAAGATTCCGGTGTACCAGACCCCGGCGGCGACCACGCTCGACGACTCGTACCGGCAGATCACCGAGCTGGGCACGCTGACCGGGCACGCCGACCAGGCCACCGACGTCGCCAGCCGGATGAAGGACGACATCGCCAAGCTGGTCAAGGACCTGCCGCAGCGCGCCGAGAAGCTCACCTACTTCCACGAGCTGGGCCCGGAGCTGTACAGCGCCACCAGCAAGACCTTCATCGGCTCGCTCTACAGCCAGGCCGGCCTGACCAACATCGCCGACCCGGCCGACGCGGACGGTAAGAGCTTCGGCTACCCGCAGCTGTCCCAGGAGTTCATCGTCAAGGCCGACCCGGACTTCGTCTTCCTGGCCGATGCCAAGTGCTGCCAGCAGAACGCCGACACGGTCAAGGCGCGCAGTGGCTGGGCCGGCCTCACCGCTGTGAAGAACAACCAGGTCGTCGCCCTGGACGACGACGTCGCCTCCCGCTGGGGCCCGCGGGTCGTGGACCTGCTCCGGGTCATCATCGACGCGGTCGCCAAGGTGCCCGCGTGACCGTCGTCCGTCGGTGACCGGGCCGCGACAGGTGTCCGATCCGGCACCAACCGGCCGGCCGGCCGAGCCGCCGCCGTCGTCTGAGCGGGCCGAGCCTCCTGCCGAGGCCCGGCCCGCCGGGCTGCCCTCCACAGTCCGGCCCGCCGGGCAACCTGCCGTGGCTCGGTCTACCGGGTCGTCGTCCACGGCGCGGCCCGCCGGGCTGGCGTCCGGGGCCCGGCCGGCCGGCCTGCTGTCTGCGGCTCGGCCCGCCGGGTTGCGCATGCGGTGGCTGGTCGCGGGGTTGGTCGCGGTGCTCGTCGCGCTCGTCGTCGGGGTGTCGCTCGGCCCGGTGAGCCTGCCCCCGGGCAGCGTCGCCGCCGAGCTGCTCAACCTGTTTCCCGGGGTGCACCTCGACAGCGGGCTGACCGAGCGTGAGATCGCGATCGTCACCGAGCTGCGCCTGCCCCGGGTGGTGCTGGGCCTGCTCGTCGGCGGTCTGCTCGCCCTCGCCGGTGGTTGCTACCAGGGCGTGTTCCGCAACCCGCTGGCCGACCCGTACCTGCTCGGTGTGGCCGCCGGCGCGGGCCTCGCGGTCACCGCGGCGATCGCCCTCGGCGGCGCCGGCCGGCAGGGCACGCTCTCCGGGTTGCCGATGACCATTCCGCTGGCCGCGTTCGCCGGCTCGCTGCTCGCCGTCACGATGACCTACGTGCTCGGCGCGGCCGGTGGGCGACGCGGGTCACCGGCCATGCTGATCCTGGCCGGGGTGGCGGTCTCCGCGTTCCTCTCCGCCGGGCAGACGTACCTCCTGCAACGACACGCCGACAGCATCCAGCCGGTCTACTCCTGGCTGCTCGGCCGGCTGGCCACCGCCGGCTGGCACGACGTGCTGCTGGTGCTGCCGTACGCCGCGCTGACCACCATCGTCGTGCTGCTGCACCGCCGAGAGCTGGACGTCCTCGCGGTCGGCGACGACGAGGCGAGAAGCCTGGGCCTGCACCCGCAGCGCACCCGCTACCTGCTGATCGCCGCCGCCTCGCTGGGCACCGCGGCGGCGGTCTCCGCGACCGGCCTGATCGGCTTCGTCGGCATCATCGTGCCGCACACCGTCCGGCTGCTCGCCGGGTCCAGCTACCGGGTGATCCTGCCGATGTCACTGCTGTTCGGCGGCGCGTTCCTGGCGCTGACCGACGTGGTGGCCCGCACCGTCGCCGCTCCGTCCGAGCTGCCGATCGGAGTGGTGACCGCCCTGCTGGGTGGCCCGTTCTTCGTCCTCGTGCTGCGGACCGCCCGGCGAGTGCTCACGTGAGCAGGGAGCCCGCCAGCAGGGAACCCGCCGCCGGCACGCCGGCCGTCGAGGTGCGCGGGCTGCACGTCGCCCTCGGTGGCACGCCGATCCTGACCGGCGTCGACCTCACCGTCGACGTCGGCGAGTGGGTCACCGTCATCGGCCCGAACGGCGCCGGCAAATCCACCCTGTTGCGCGCCGTCGGTGGCCTGCTGCCCGCGCCGAAGGCGATCACCCTCTTCGGTACGCCGAGTGCCGCGCTGCGCCGTCGGGACCGCGCCCGGATAGTGGCCACTGTGGCACAGTCCCCGGTGGTGCCGCCCGGCATGTCGGTGCTGGACTACGTGCTGCTCGGCCGCACCCCGTACATCCCGACCCTGGGCCGGGAGTCGACCGCCGACGTCGACGCCGTGCACGAGGTGCTGGGGCAGTTGGACCTCGCCGGCTTCCACCGTCGCGAACTGGCCACCCTCTCCGGCGGCGAACGGCAGCGGGTGTTCCTCGCCCGCGCGCTCGCCCAGGGCGCGACGCTGCTGCTGCTCGACGAGCCGACCAGCGCGCTCGACATCGGCCACCAGCAGGACGTGCTCGAAGTCGTCGACCAGCTACGCCGCGAGCACGGCCTGACCGTCCTGGCCACGATGCACGACCTCTCCCTGGCCGGTGAGTACGCCGACCGGATGGTGATGCTCGCCGCCGGTCAGGTGGTGGCCGCCGGGACTCCGCCCGAGGTGCTGACCGAGGAGCTGCTCGCCACCCACTACCGGGCCAGCGTCCGGGTGGTCCCCGGCGCCCACGGCCCGTTGGTGGTCCCCGTCCGCCCCACCCGCCAGTGAGCACGCAGGCGCTGGGTCAGGGGCCCAGGTCGATGACGGAGAAGAGGGCGCCCTGGGGGTCGCGCAGGGCGGCGAAGCGGCCCGCCGGGATGTCGCGGGGCGGGACCAGAATCGTTCCGCCCAGCTCGGCGGCGCGGGCCGCGGCGGCGTCCGCGTCGGCCACCGCGAAGTACACCGTCCAGTACGCGGGCAGGTCGGCCGGGAAGTCGTCGGCCAGCGGCGGCATCATCCCGGCGACGATCTGCGTCCCGAGCCGCCACCCGGTGTACGTCATCGCGCCCACCGCCTGGTCGTCGGGCTGCCAGCCGAACACCAGCTCGTAGAAGACCTTCGCGCCCTCGGGGTCGGGGGTGACCAGCTCGTTCCAGCTCATCGCGCCCGGCACGTTGAACACCTCGGCACCGGCCATGGCCAGCGGCTGCCAGACGCTGAACGTGGCGCCGGCCGGGTCGGCGAAGACCGCCATCCAGCCCCTGTCGAAGACTTCGAACGGGGGTACGACGACCTGCCCGCCGGCCCGTTCGACCCGGCCGGCGACCAGTTCGGCGTCGTCGGTGGCGAGGTACGTCGACCAGATCGGAATCTGGTCCGGGATCGCGGGCGGGCCGGCGCCGGCCACCGGCTTACCGTCGAGCAGGAAGACCGTATAGCCGCCCGCCTCGGGCTCCGGGGTGACCTGGCCGATCCACCCGAACAGCTCCGGATAGAAGCGCCGTGCGTCGGTCAGGTCCGGGGTGGCCAGGTCGGCCCAGCAGGGCGTACCCGGCGGGACGGTGCTCACGTCAAGACCCCTCTCGGCCCGGGCGGCCACGGCGGCCCCCTGCCGGAATCCTGGCACCGTCCCGCCGCAGCCCGGGGCGAAAACGGACGAATCGTCAGCTGAACCGGCGACCCTCGTCCCGCCGGTACGCCCAGCCGGCGAGCGCGGCGAGCAGCACCACCCAGACACCGAGCATGATCACTGCCAGCGGCTCCACGTCGTAGTCGGCCACCGCCGCCCACATCAGTTCGGCCGCGCCCCGGGTGGGCAGGTACGGCGCGATCGTCTCGATGAACCCGGGCGCGTCGCCCGGCGCGGAGAGCAGGCCGCCGCCGAACGCGAGCGGCAGGAAGAGCACCTGCGCCACCACGATCGCCGCCTTGCTCGGCAGCGAGTAGCCGATGGCGAGCCCCATCAGCGTGAACGGCACCGAGATGACGGCCACGGTGCCGAGAGCCAGCAGGAACGCCGCCGGGGTGACCTGGGCCGCGGTCAGCGTCGCGCCGATCACCACGACCGGGATCAGCGAGAGGTAGGTCAGCGCCAGGCCGGCCAGCACCCGGCCGGCGAACCGCGGCGCGGGTCCGGCCGGCAGGGTCCGGGTGTACGGGTTCCAGGGCTGATCGCGGTCCTCGGCGACGCCGACGCCGTACTGGAAGATGTTGGCGCTCATCACCGAGAAGGTGACCATCGACGCGGTGGCGTAGGTGGCACCGACCGCGTCGTCACCGGCGAACGGGACCACGAAGAAGATCATGGCGGCGGCCGGGAAGAAGGCGCTGCCGAAGACGGCCACCGGAATCCGGATGATCTCCAGGAGTTGGTAGCGGGCGTGGACCAGGGCGAGCTGCACTGTCGCCTCCTCAAACTGTCGTGGGTCGGCCGCCGGCAGCGGCGGTGGTGGGTCGGTCGGTGCCGGCGGGCACGTCTTTGCTGGTCGCCTCTCCGCTGGTGATGGCGAGGAACGCCTCCTCCAGCGAGGTCGGCCGTACCTCCAGGTCGGTGAACGGAGTCTGGGCCGTGACCAGCGCTCGGACCAGCTCGTCGGCGTCGGTGGTGAGCAGGTGCAGCCGACCGTCGACCCGTTCGGTGCGAACGACCCCGGGCAGGTCGGGCAGGTTGTCGGCGATCAGGCTGACCCGGCGTACGCCCACGATGCCGCGCACCGCGTCCACTGTGTCGTCGGCGAGCACCCGGCCCTGCCCGATGACCACCACCCGGTGGGCGAGCGCCTCCACCTCCTCCAGGTAGTGGCTGCTCAACAGCACGGTGCCGCCGTCGTCGTGAAATGCCCGGATCGCGTCCCACAGGGTGTGCCGGGCGGCCACGTCCAGGCCCGTGGTCGGCTCGTCGAGCAGCACCAGCCGGGGCCGGCCGACGAACGCCAACGCCACCGCCAACCGGCGGCGCTGCCCGCCGGAGAGCCCACCGGTCTGCCGTCGGGCGAGGTCGGCGAGCCCGAAACGGTCGAGCAGTTCGGCCCGGGGCACCGGGTCGGGGTAGTGCGCGGAGACGAAGTCGACCACCTCGCCGACGCGCAGCGTGCCGGGCAGACCGGTCTCCTGCGGGGTGACCCCGATCTGCCGCCGGCTCGCCGGGTCGCGGGGGTCGCGACCGAACAGCTCCACCCGCCCGGAGCTGGGGCGGCGCAGGCCCACCAGCAGGTTCATCAGGGTGCTCTTGCCGGCGCCGTTCGGCCCGAGCAGGCCGACCAGCTCACCGGCCCGGACCTCCAGGTCGACACGATCGAGGGCGAGGACGTCGCCGTACCGGCGGCTGGCCTGTTCGGCGCGGGCGAGGGTCATGGCTGCTCCTTCGACGGGGCGGGGTCGAGCAGGGCGTGGATCGCTTCGGTGTACTCCTCGAACGCCAACCGACCTCGCCGGCTGAGCCCGACCAGGGTCGCCGGGGTGCGTCCACGGTGGGTCTTGCTGATCTCCACGTAGCCGGCGTCCTCAAGTTTGCGCAGGTGCACCGAGAGGTTGCCGGCGGTCATCGCGAGCAGCTCCTGTAGGCGGGGGAACGCGATCTTGTCGCCGACGTTGAGAGCGGAGAGGCTGGCGACCACCCGCAGCCGGGCCTGCGCGTGGATGACCGGATCCAGCTCGGTCACGGCTGCTGTCGCTGTCGCTGTCGGCGCCGGGCGAGCGCGCCGGCCACCAGCATTCCGCCACCGCCGGCCACCGCCACGACGAGCGGGTGCCAGCCCGGCCCGGCGATTGCGCCGATCAGGTTGATCACGCTGATCCAGACGCCGAGGCGGAACAGGTCCTGGTCCAGCCAGACCGCCCCGCCGGCCATGTGCAGCGCACCGGTCAGCCCGACGGCGGTCGCCGACCAGAGCAGCGCCGCCAGGTCGTGCGGCAGGTGTTCGGAGATCCGGCCGAGCCCCGCGTAGACGCTCACCGAACCGAGGGCCCAGGCGTACCCGTACCACTGCCCACGCCGGGCGGAGTCGCCGGTCACCTGGCCGTAGGCCCGCACGCTGACCACCGCCTGGGTCGCTCCGGCGGCCGCGAGCAGTACGAAGAGGACGGTCAGCGGCAGCCAGCCCGGCAGGTGAGCCAGCGCCTGATCACCCGGGGGGAACCGGAGGAAGAACAGGCCGAAGCCGACCAGCCAGGCGACACCCCACGGCCAGTAGAGCAGGCGGGCGTCGGGATCGAGCCGGCGTGCCGTCGCCGACCGCTGGTCCCGGATCAGCCGGAGCGCCGCTGCGGCATCGGTGGGTGGTGAATCATCGTCGAGGTCCACGCAAACTACTTTACGGAACAAAGTCGAATCGGGTGACCCCGTCATCACCGACGGGACCCCCGATCGCGGTCAGCAGTGCCTATGGTGGTCAGTCGTGGCGACTGATCCGTCGCACAGGCCACAGGGGAGGGTCCGTGTCAAGCCCGAGTAATGAGTTGGAGGTCCAGCCGGAGGCTCTGACGGCGTTCGCCGCCGGGTCCAAGGATCGGGCGGCCCGCTTCCGCGAACTGCACCGCGCCTTCGGTGACGGGCACGTGCCACGGCACGCCTTCGGGGTGATGCCGGCGTCCTTCAACCTCGCGGCGACGTACGCCGAGCAGTTCGAGGCGTGCCTTCAGGGGCTCGCCGACGGCGCCGAGATGATGGCGGACATCGCCGAAGGGCTCACCGACACCGCCGCCGCCTACACCGGCACCGACGTGGCCAACACCGATCTCTTCGTGCCCGGCCGGCCGCCGGCTCCCGACGTCATCGCGCCCGGCCCCTGGTCGGGTGGCACCGGCGCTCCGAACGGTTCGGTGCCGGCGTGAGCACCGAGGCGTTGCAGCGCAACAAGACCTACTTCGAGCAGATCGTCTCGGGCACGCCCGAACCCTTCAAGCCGCTCTCCAACGCGGTGCTCTGGCCGTTCGAGCAGCTGCTGGAGCTGGTCGCTGGCGAACCGGACGACCTGATGCGGGCCGCGCAGCTCTGCCTGGACACCGGCGCGGCGGTACGGGACATCGCCGGTGACCAGATCGCCGACCGGGCCCGGTTGCGCGGCGCCTGGACGGGCGACGCCGCCGAGAGCTTCCATGCCTCAATGGAGTCGGTCGAGGCGGCGATCGAGGAGCTGGCCCAGGGGCTCGACGGCACCAAGGACGTGCTGGTCGAGGCGGCCAACGCGGCGGTGGACGCGTTCAACCTGCTGGTCGAGCTGATCCTCGAGTTCCTGCTCTGGTTCCTCACCGAGGTGATCATCGCGGCAGTGGCCGCGGCGCTGAGCGCCGGCGTCTCGTTGGCCGCCACTGTGGTCCGGGTGCTGGCCCGGTTGGCCACCACAGTGGGTCGGATGGTGAAGATCGTCGCCCGGTTCGCCGAGGTGCTCACCCGCCTCGCCGCCCGGTTGGGCAAGGTCGCCGGGCAGCTCCGCAAGTACGCGGACACCGTCATGGAGCTCAAGCAGCGGAAGAAGCAGTACAAGCTGCTCAGCAAGGGCGGCTGGACGCCCGAGGGGCGTGCCTTCCAGGTCGAGAAGTTCAAGACCCTCTTTCCGGGCAAGTTCGTCATCAACCAGGTCTCGCCGGTCAACATCCCCGGCTTCGGCGGCGCCCTGCTGGACACCGGCGTGGGCCTGCACGACATCTCCGACGGGCACAAGGACCGCAACTACCTGGTGGACGGCACGTACAGCGAAGACCTGGGCCCGTACACAGTGGGTGTGCAGAATGTCTTCGACTCCATCGTGAACTGAGAGGCAGCCATGACCTTCCCCGCCCTGGACCGAATCGAGGCGCTGGCTCGCAACCTGGACGGATGGCAGCGGCAACTCGCCGACCGGATGGCGGAGCTGGAACAGACCAGCGCCGAGGGCGTGAGCGACTCCGGCCTGGTGCGGGTGACCGCTGCGGCCGACGGCAAGATCGTTTCTACGGAGCTGAACCCCCGGGCGATGCGACTGGACTCCTACAGCCTGGCCGAGGAGTTCACCGCAGCCGCCAACCGGGCGCAGGAGGCCGCCGCAGCCCAGGTCCGCGAGCTGGTCGGTGAGGTCATCGGCGCGCCGGGTGCCGGTCCGCGCCAGCCCGACGACCACGAGGGGCGCTGATGACCGTCGACGAGAGCCAGGCACGGTACGTCGACGGGATCACCCGGCTGTTGCCGGCCGGGGAGCAGGTTCGCGCGGTGGCCCAGGTGCGAGCGGGCGGCGGGCTGACCCCGGCGCCGCCCCCGCAGCCGTCGGCCCCACCCGCCACGGGTGGGCCGGGCTTCCTGGGCGTCCTGCTCAACGTGCTCTCACCGAACATCACCTTCGGTCGGGCGGACAACGCCGTCGACTGGCTCTTCTTCGGCGTCGGAGGTCGAGGCGAGCCAGGTTCCCAGGCGTCCGTGCTGCACCATGCCCTGACCGTGGCGACGAAGGGCACGGGCCTCCGAACCCTCGTGCTGGCGGTCACCGACCAGCGGCTGCTGCTCGGCGCGACAGCACCCGTCGGGCTGCTCTCCAGTTCGGCGGCGGACGAACGGGCGCAGGCCGACATCGAACTGCTCGGGTCCGTCCCGCGCACGGCCGTGACCGCCCGGTTCGGCAGGTACCGGTTGAACTGGAAGCGGCTGCGGATCGACTTCGCCGACGGGTCGTGGCTGTCGTTCCACGTGCCGCTGGCCGAGTCCGGCCGCCCGCTGCGGGAGATCGCGGCGGCCCTGTCAGCCGGCTGACCCGTCGACGAGCGGTGCGGGCAGCGGCGCAACGTGCAGCACCGCCAGCCGGGACACCGCCCGGGTGAGCACCACGTACAGCCGGTGCAGCCCGCGCGGCTCGGCCGCGACGATCGCGGCCGGCTCGACCACCACCACATGGTCGTACTCAAGGCCCTTGACCAGCGTCGCCGGCACCACTGTGACCCGCTCCGCGGCCGCCACGTCGTCGGCGGTCGCGGTCTCGACACCGGCCTCGGCCAGCGCCGCTCGCAGGCCGTCGACCGCGTCGTCCGCGGCGATCACACCGACCGAGCCGTCGTGCGCGAGCGCCGCGCGCACCTCGGCCACCGTCGCCGAGGTCAGGTCGGTCACCGTACGCACGTCCAGGCCGCCGTCGTGGCGCAGCGACTCGGCCGGCGGTACGTCCACCGCGAGCGCCGGGAGCAGCAGGTTCGCGAATGCGACGACCGCGGCGGGCACCCGGAAACCGATGGTCAACGGCACCACCACCGCGTCCGGCTTGCCCAGGTGGGCGAGGGATTCCCTCCAGTCCGTCGCCGCCCACGGCGCGGTGCCCTGGGCGAGGTCACCGAGGAGCGTGACCGAGCCGTGCTCGCTGCGCCGGGCGATGGCCCGACACTGCATCGGGGAGAGGTCCTGCGCCTCGTCCACCACCACGTGCCCGAACCCGGAGAGCCGTTCCAGCAGCCCGGTCGCCTCGTCGATCAGCACCGCGTCGGCAGCGGTCCAACGGGTCGCCTTCGGCGTGCGGGCCGGCTTCGCCCAGACCAACTGTGCCTGCTCGGCGTCGCTGAGCAACCCGTCCGCCGCTGCGGCCAGCCGGGTCGGGTCGGAGAACAGGCCGTGCACCAGCCCTTCCGGGGTGAGCGCTGGCCAGACCGCGTCCAGGAAGTCGAGCACCGGCCGGCAGCGGCTCATCCGGCGCAGCCAGGCATCGCTCGGCGACTCCGCACGCCGCGCCTCGGCCTGCCGTTGCAGCAGGCTCACCACCCGCGCCTGGACACGTTCCCGACCCGTGCCGTACGGCAGCCCCTCCCGGCGGGTCTCCTCGACGATCCGGTGCAACGGCTCCACCCCGATCCGCCAGCGGAACGAGCCGTCCGACACGGTGATCGATTCGGTCGGGGTGCCGATCCGCCCCTGCACCGCGCGCCGCAGCACGCTCGCCATCCGTACGTCGTGTTTGAGCGCGGCCACCTCCGGCGCCTCGACCGCCCGAACCGCCACCCGGGAGATCAACTCCTCCACCGTGGCCTGCTCGACCTCGACCTCACCGAGCGCCGGCAGCACCGCCGCGATGTACGACAGGAACGCCCGGTTCGGCCCGACGATCAGCACACCCGCCCGCCGCAACCGCTCCCGGTGCAGGTAGAGCAGGTACGCGGCCCGGTGCAGACCCACCGCCGTCTTCCCCGTACCCGGCGCGCCCTGCACACAGATCGAGTCGGCGAGGTCAGCCCGGACCAGTTCGTCCTGCTCCGGCTGGATCGTGGCGACGATGTCCCGCATCGGCCCGACGCGCGGACGCTCGATCTCGGCGGTGAGGATCCGACTGGTCGTACCGAGCTCTTCGCCCCGATCCAGCCGCTCATCCTCGAAGCTGGTCAGGACACCATTGCTGAACCCGAACCGCCGCCGAACCGCCACCCCCTGCGGATCCCGCACGCTGGCCCGGTAGAACGAGCGGGAGACCGGCGCCCGCCAGTCCAGCACCAACGGCTCGCCACGCTCATCGGTGACATGCCGCCGCCCCACGTGATACCGCCGACCGTGATGATCGCCGGCGGTGTCGGATGCGGTCGGGTCGTTGGTGAGCCTGCTGGCTGTAAGCCTGTCGCTCGCGGTGCCGCTGCTCGCGGTGCCGCTGCTCGCGGTGTCGCTGCTCGCGGTGCCGCTGTCGGTGGTCCTGTCCTCGACGGTCCCGGTGTTCGTGGTCCCGGTGTTCGTGGTGCTGTTGTTCGTGGTCCCGGTG
>NZ_PYAC01000006.1:0-95859 GCF_003264475.1 Micromonospora noduli
GGCATTCGTCTGTTTCAACGTATGTCACCAATAGTTGGCGATGCGCATACCGCCCAGTTGATCAGCTGATCGACACTCATCGACATCCGGTAACCCGCCGGTAACTTCCGTCCCACCCGCTCACCCCCGCGGAGGTAACCCGTGCCCCGACGTCTCGCCACCCTGATCGCCTCGGGCGCGTTAGCGCTGCTCGCCACCCTCGCCATCGCCTCCCCCGCCGCCGCCGTCACCCCCGCCCAACGGCTCTCCGTGCTGTCCAGCTGGACCCAGACCAGCGCGTCCAGCTACAACTCGTGGAACAGCGCCCGGGTCAACCGGGCACCCTGGGCCGAGTACAACTTCAACTGGTCCACCGACTACTGCTCGTCCAGCCCGGACAACCCGCTCGGCTTCACCTTCAACCTGGGCTGCTACCGGCACGACTTCGGCTACCGCAACTACAAGGCGGTCGGCCAGTTCTCCGCCAACAAGTCCCGCCTCGACAGCGCCTTCTACGAGGACCTGAAGCGCGTCTGCACCACGTACAACTCGGTCGTCCGGCCGGCCTGCTACAGCCTGGCCTGGACCTACTACCAGGCGGTCAGCATCTTCGGTTCGATAGCGGCCGTCCAGCAGGCCGACATCGACCGCGCAGCCCGAATGAAGGCCCAAGCCGAAGCCAAAGCCGCAGCAACCCACTAACCCCACCCCACTAACTCCACCCTCCCCCCCCACCACCCCCCACCCCCCCCACCGCCCGCGTTGATCAAGAGGTTTCGGTCATCGGGAGCGCGTTTCCTGACGCAAACCTCTTGATCAACAAGGGTGGGGGTGGGGGTGGGGAGGGCAGGGTGGGGTGGGTTAGGCGCGTTCGGTTCGGGTGGCTGGATGGCGGTCGGGGTCGGCGGGACGGCGGGGGGTTGGTTGGGACAGGCCAGTGCTGAAGCGGGTCGAGTCCGCCGCCAGGTCCGGGTGTTCCACGTCGAGTGCCAGCGCCGCGGCCTCGTCCAGCCCCAGCTCCGCACCCTCGCCGTACGCGTCGTCGAAGGCCGCGTCGCCCAGTACCGCGCGCAACTCCCCCTGCTGCTCGGCCCAGTAACCGCCGAAGATGCCGGGGGTGGCACGCATGCTCGCCCGGGTGGCCTGCGCGGCCCCGAACAGGCGGGCGGCGGTCAACCGCTCCCCGCCGATCGCGCAGCGCACCGCGACCGCGTTCAAGGTGTCGCACGCCCGCCCGTGGTAGCCGTGGCCCATCCGGGAGCGCAACGCCACCAGCAGATGCTCGTGTGCGGCGATCACGTCGCCGCGGGCCAGCGCGACCATGCCGAGCAGCATGTCCACCGAACGCCTGCCCCGCTCCACGGGCCGGGCCGCCTCCACCGGACGGACCGCGCCCAGCAGTTCCGCCGCCTCCTCCAGGGCGCCCCGCCGCCAGAGCAGCTCGGCCAGGCTGAAGACCGCGAACAGCGCCTCGCCGACCACGTCCTGCCCGTGCGCCCAGTCGATGACCTCCCGGCACACCCGCTCGGCCTCGACGAACTGCCCCATGTCGACCAGGGGCGCGGCCCTGCCGGCGAGCACCCGGGCCAGCAACCCGGCGTCGCCGGCCTGCCGCGCCGCCGCCTCCGCCCGCTGGGAGTAGCGCAGCTCCTCGGCGAACTCGCCGTCGGCGCTGGCATGCAGCGAATGCATGTGGTACGCCGCCGCCATCTCCGCCTCCGGGATCCGCTCCCCCGTCTCCGCAATTCGTCCGTACAGCCGGAACAGCCACAGCCGCCCCTCGCGGGCCAGGCCCCGCTCCAGCCACCACTGGTCCAGCCCACCCGCCAGACCGAGACCGGCACGCGCGCTCCCGCCGGTGGCGCACCACCGCAGCGCGGCGCGCAACTCCCCGGCCAGTGGATCGAGGGCATACAACGACAGCGTCACCGGTCGGCCGTCCTGGCCCAGATGGGCCCGGTCCAACGCGTGCGCCGACCAGGCCACGTGCCGGTCCCGAGCGGCCTGCTCCTCACCCGCCTCGGCCAACCGCCGCGCCGCGTACGCCCGGATGGGGTCGAGCATCCGGTAGGTGCTGCCGGCGGCACGCGGCTCGGCCAGCACCATCGACTTGTCGACCAGGACCGAGAGCGGATCCAGCGGATCGTCACCCAGCAACCACTCCACAGTCGCCAGATCCACCGGGCCGGCGAAGACCGCCAGCCACCGCAGCAGGCGGGCGGCCCGGGGCCCCAGCGTCCGGTAGGACCAGGTGACGGTGGCCTGCATGGTCATATGTCGTTCGGTGGCCGAGCGCTGCACCGCTCGGCTCGCCGGCGTGGGCGGTGACGCCCCGGCCGCCGCCGCGACCAGGTCCACGGTGTCCTGCTGGTTGCCGGACCAGCCCCGCTCCACCGGCGGCGGATCCGGGTCCTCCCGGCCGGCGTCCAGGGTGCCGAGGACGTCGTCCAGCCGCTCGGCGAGCTGGCCGACGGAGAGCACCCGCAGCCGGGCGGCGGCCAACTCGATGGCGAGAGGCAGACCGTCCAACCGCTGCACGACCCGGCGCAGGTCGGCGGACTCGGCCGGGTCGGGCTGCCGACCACCGCGCGCCGCCGCCGTACGGTCCAGCAGCAGCGCCACCGCGTCGCTCTCCGCACCGTCCGCGCGCGGGTCGACCGAGAGCGGCGGAATCCGCCACACCACCTCGCCGGGCAGGCTGAACGACTCACGACTGGTGGCCAGCACCCGTACGCCGCCCCCGCCGGACAGCAGACGCGCGATCACCTCTGCGCAGGCGGCCGGTTGGGTGTCGCAGGTGTCCAGTACGACAAGCATCCGGCGGCCGGCCGCGTACTCGACGAGGGTGTCCAGCATCGGCCGGCCCGGCTCGGGACGCAGGCCGAGCACGGCGGCGATGGCGAACGCCACCAGCCCCGGGTCGGTCACCGAGGCGATGTCGACGAACCAGACCCCGTCCGGGTACGCCTCGACAACTCCGCTGGCCAGCTCCACCGCGAGCCGGGTCTTGCCCGCGCCGCCGGCGCCCAGCACGGTGACCAGGCGGTGTTGACGCACCAGCAGGCCCAACTCGATGCGCTCGGCCTGCCGGCCGACGAACGAGGTCACCTGGGTGGGCAGGTTGTGCGCTACCGCGTCGGCGGTGCGGGGCCGGGGGAACT
The DNA here is from genome assembly GCF_003264475.1 of Micromonospora noduli. Taxonomy (NCBI): domain Bacteria; kingdom Bacillati; phylum Actinomycetota; class Actinomycetes; order Micromonosporales; family Micromonosporaceae; genus Micromonospora; species Micromonospora noduli. Next base: position 3,141 of record NZ_PYAC01000006.1, read on the forward strand.
GCCGCTCCAGACCCGGGGCGACCAGTTGGAACAGTCGTTCCCGGTCGTCGAAGCCGCGCAGTCGGTGCAGGCCCAGGTCGAGCAGGGTCGCACCCGGCGGCATCGGCTCGGCCCGCCGTGCGGTGGACGCGGTGCAGAGCACCTGCCCGCCGTGCGCGGCGGCCGCCACCCGGGCAGCCCGGTGCACCTCGGGGCTGGCGTACTCGCCGTCGCGTGGCTCGGCATAGCCGGTGTGCAGGCCCATCCGCACCCGGGGCGCGGCCTCGGAGGTGGGCCAGTCGTGGCTGGACAGTGCCCGCTGGGCGGTCAGGCACGCGGTCATCGCCGCGGTCGCTTCCTCGAAGGCCAGGAAGAACGAGTCGCCCTCGGTCAGCAGCTCCGCGCCACCCGTGCTGGCCAGCGTGCGGCGCAGCAGCCGTCGATGCTCGGCGAGCACCGGGCGGTAGTCCGGGCCGAGCAGCTGAGCCAGCCGGGTCGAGCCCTCGATATCGGTAAATACGAAGGTCACCCAACCGCTCGGGAGCTGGATCCGTGGCGACATGCGAGGAACCTCCGCCCGTGACGTCGGGTTCATGCTGCCTGAATCCGAACGATCACACATCGTGAGAACGGCCGGGCAAGTGCCGCCTCAACGTGCCACTCGGACCCGCTCCCGGCAAGGCCGGCCCACCAGGCGGCGCCGAATTGGCCCGATCAGCAGCCGCAGGCGCCGCCGCAGCAGCCACCACCAGCGGGTGCCGGGGCACCACTGCGGCCGGTGACCGCGACCGCGGAAAGAAGCTTGACCGTGTCGGCGTGTCCCTGTGGGCAGCTGGCCGGCTCACCGGCCGCCGCCATCGAACGGTTGACCTCGAAGGTGTCGCCGCAGGCGCGGCAGCGGAACTCGTACCGGGGCATGGCACCCAGGGTACGTGGATCTGGCGGTTCGCGGAGCATGGGTGATACTCGACAGGTGGTGGACGGCGAGGACGACACGCATGTGCAACCGTTACGACCGGCCGCGCCGCTGGACGGGCCGCTCGAAGGCTCAGGGGCCGCGCCCGACCCGGTGCGCAAGGTGCCCCGCCCCCGCCGCCCCTGGCTGAGCGGGCGTTCCGCGTCCGCGCCGACCACGCCGCCGGCCACCACGCCGGCGGCCACCGCGCCGGCTCCGCCAGCGGCCAAGCCCACCGCGTCCGACTCCGCCGGGTCCGAACCGGACGCGAGCGCCACCGGCACGAAAGTTCCGGCCGAACCCGTCCCGGCGGCCGCAAGCCCAGCAGCCGCCCCCCAGGCCGAGTCCGCGAAGGCCGAGGCCGCGAAGGCCGAGATTGGTAAAGCCGAGGACCTCAAGGCCGACGCTGCAAAACCCGAGGACCAGAAGACCGACACCCTCAGGGCCGAGGACGCGAAGGCCGACGCCCCCAAGGCCGACGCCGCGAAAGCCGAGGACGCGAAAGCCGACGCCTCGAAGGCGGACGGCAGCGCCAGCGGCTTGTCCGCGTCGAAGGCGGCCGGCGCGTCGAGCGCCGACACGTCAGCCGATGACGCGAAGACCGGTGCCGCGGACCCGGCGAAGACCACTGTGGATGAGATCCCGGTCGTGCCGGCGTCCGACCCGGCCCGTCGGCGGCGGGTGCAGTTCGCCCACGCGGTACGTCTGCCGCCACGCCGGGCAGCGGCCGCCGCAGCCCAGGCGACCCGCGCCTGGGCACGCCGGCCGAGTGGTCGGCTGACCCTGCCCGGCGTCTTCCTGCTGGCGCTGGTGGCCGCGACCGCCGCGGCGGGAGCGCTGCTCGTACCGGCCGCGATCCGCTCACCCCGCCCGGTCGCTGTCGACGCCTCGGCCACGCCGAGCGGGGTCGCAGCGCCGGGGATGCCGTCCGGCCTGCCGACCAGCCCGCTGCCCACCGGGCCGCTGCCGACCCTTCCGCTGCCCACCGGCGGGTTGCCCGGCAACGGGCTGCCGACCGGCTCGGTGATCGGTGGCCGACCGTCGGACGCCCTGGCCGGCTGGGCGCAGCAGGTCGGCGCCAAGGTCGGCGTCCCGGCGGTCGCCATGCAGGCGTACGGCTACGCCGAGCTGGTGCTCGCCCAGTCCAACCGCAGCTGTGCGCTGAGCTGGACCACGCTGGCCGCGATCGGAAAGGTCGAATCGGATCACGGCTCGACCAACGGGGCGCGGTTGGGGCAGGACGGCAAGGCGGTGCCCAACATCTTCGGGCTGCCGCTGGACGGGAAGGAGGGTCGGATGCGGATCATCGACACCGACCGTGGGGCGCTCGACGGGGACGCGACCCTCGACCGCGCCATCGGCCCGATGCAGTTCATCCCGACCACCTGGCAGGAGATCGGCGCGGACGCGGACAACGACGGCCGCAAGGACCCGCACGACCTGGACGACGCAGCCCTGGCAGCGGGCAATTACCTCTGCAAGGGTGGTCGAAACCTGAGCATTGCGGGCGACTGGTGGAACGCGATCCTCTCCTACAACGACGTCCGGCGGTACGCCCAGGACGTCTACGACACCGCGAACCGGTACGGACGGGCCAGTCGGTCGTGAAGTGATCGTCTCGATACGTTGGAGAACTGGACACTTCCCCCGGGCCTCTGTTAGCGGCAAGCTAGACGGGTGATGGTGCGCGAGTGGGACCCCAGGACCGCGTCGTCCGCCGAGATCGCGTCGCTGTTGGCCACGCTGAACGCGGTTCTGGCGGCCGATCTGCCGCAGGATCCGCCCTGGCGGGAGGCTTCGCTGCGGGAGTACCTCGCCGAGGTGATGCCCGGCGAGCGGCGGATTTCCTGGATCGCCCAGGCCGAGCCGACCGCCCCGGGCGACACGGGCGAGGTGATCGGCCAGGTGCACGTACTCCTTCTGGGTGACATCGGCGTGCTCGAGGTGCTGGTGCACCCGTCCGCCCGGCGCACCGGCCTCGGCCGTGACCTGGTGCTGCGCGCCGCACGCCGGGTCTATCAGGAGGGCTTCCGGTCGATCGGGGTCGAGGTCGTCGGCGACACGCCGGCGGTCGGGTTCTACGAGTCGCTCGGCTTCAACCGGGAGTACGTGGAGACGCGCAGCGTGCTCGACCTGACCGCGGTGGACTGGGCCGAGCTGGCCGAGATGGCCACCGGCATCAGCGCGGGCTACCAGCTGCAGTTCTTTCCGGGCGGGCCGCCGGACGACCTGATCGAGGCGTACGCGCGGGCCAAGGCCGAGGTGCGCGACGTCGACGACGGTGAGCTGCGCCCCAGCTCCTACGACCCGGAGCGGCTGCGGGACAGCCTCGACACGCTGCACCGGCGGGGCATGAAGCCGTACATCGTGCTCGCCCGGCACGAGCAGAGCGGCGAGGTGGCCGGCCTGACCGAGGTGGTGGTGCCGGCGCAGCACCCGACCCGCGCCGACCAGTACGACACGATCGTCGCGCAGGATCACCGGGGTTACGGCATCGATCGGGCGATCAAGGCCCGGATGCTGCTGGAGTTGCGCTCCGCCGAGCCGGAGCTGATCGAGGTGCAAACCTGGAACGCGCAGGCCAACGAGGCGATGTTGAAGGTCAATGCGGAGCTGGGCTACCGCCCCGACCGGGACTGGTGCGAATACAGCGTCGACGTCGCTGAGCTGGTGCACCGCCTCGATCCGCCGCGCTGAGAAATTCACGAAACTGTCCATTAGGGGATGGACGGTGGACAGTCGCGCACCTTAACGTGCGTTGACCCCCATCCACCCATCGTGGAGGCCCTATGCGCCCGCGCCGCTCAATCGCCGCGCTCGCGACCGCCACCGCCGCCGTGACCGTCACGGCGCTCGGCGTCGCACCCACCGCGGCCAGCGCCGCGCCCACCGACCTGTTCATTTCGGAGTACGTCGAGGGTTCGTCGAACAACAAGGCGATCGAGCTGTTCAACGGCACGGGCGCCGCCGTCGACCTGGCGGCCGGTGGCTACCAGTTGCAGCTCTACTTCAACGGCTCCACCACGGCCACCACGATCGCCCTGACCGGCAGCGTGGCGGCCGGAGACGCGTTCGTGTTCGCCAGCGCCTCGGCCGGGGCCGCCATCCTCGCCCAGGCCGACCAGACCACCGGGGCGAGCCTCTTCAACGGTGACGACGCGATCGTGCTGCGCCGGGGCACCACAGTGCTCGACTCGATCGGCCAGGTGGGCGTCGACCCGGGCACCGAGTGGGGCGCCGGCGTCACCAGCACCGCTGACAACACAGTGCGTCGACTGCCGAACGTGGCCGCCGGTGACACCGACCCGTCGGACGCGTTCGACCCCGCCACGCAGTGGGCCGGTTTCCCCGTCGACACGTTCGACGGGCTGGGCGCGCACACCGTGGACGGCGGTGGCCCGGTCGACGTGCCGGCCACGCTGACCTGTGGCGGGCCGCTGGTCACCGCCGCCGGCACGGCCGCGAGCCGCGAGGTGACCGCCGCCGACCCCGACGACACGATCGTCGACCTGGCGGTGACCGCGATCAGCCCGAGCCCGACCTCCGGCTCGATCACCCGTACCGCGTTCACCCCCGCCGACGGGGTGGGCGGCACCGCCCGCGCCACGGTCGGCGTGAGCGCCGACCTCGCCGCCGGGGCGTACACAGTCACCCTCACCGCGACCGACGCGGGCGGTGGCACCGCGAGCTGCGCGCTGGCCGTGCAGGTGACCCGGGAGCTGACCGTCGGCGAGGTGCAGGGTCCGACCACCGACACCGAGTCCGGTCCGAGCGACCGGTCACCGCTCGCACCGGCGAGCGGCAACGGCACGAGCAGCACGCTGTACGACGTACGCGGCGTGATCACCCAGTTGACCCTGGCCCGCACCTCGGCCGGGGCGGAGCAGCACGGCTTCTTCCTGCAGAGCCGCGTTGGTGACACCGACGGCGACCCGACCAGCTCCGACGGCATCTTCGTGTTCATGGGCACGTTCACCTCGCTGATCGGCGGTTACGTGCCGACGGTCGGCGACGAGGTGGTGCTGCGGGCCCGGGTGTCTGAGTACTACAACTTCACCCAGCTCTCCGGCGCGTCGCTGGTCCGCCGGGTCGGCGGTGGGCTGGTCGTGGACAGCGCGGTCGCGGTGGCCGACGCGGTGCCGCCGGCCGTGCTGATCGACGCGCAGCGCTTCTGGGAGCGGCACGAGGGTTCCCGGATCCGGGTACGCGCGGGCAGCGGCGCGGTGAGCGGCCGGGACGTCTTCTCCTCCACTGCCGACGCGGAGCTGTGGGTGGTCGACCGCGACGACCCGCTGCTGGACCGCGCCGACGCTTACTCCCGGCGGGTCTTCCGTGATTCGCACCCACTGGACAACGACCCGACCCGCCGCTTCGACGACGGCAACGGCCAGCGGACGCTGCTCGGCAGCATGGGCGTGAAGGCCACCGCCGGGGACAGCGCCGCGCTGCTCCCGCCGGCGCACACCTTCGACACGCTGCGGGCGGACGCGGTGGGCGGGGTCTACTACTCGTTCGAGAAGTACGGCGTCCAGGTCGAGCGGGCGGAGTTCGCCGCCGGGGCCGACCCGTCGAAGAACAACCCGCCCAAGCCGGCCGACCGGTCGCAGGAGGTGGCCGTGGCCACCTACAACGTGGAGAACCTGTACGACTACCGCGACGACCCGTTCGACGGCTGCGACTTCGCCGGTAACGCCGGCTGCGTGGGCGTCGACCCGCCGTTCGACTACGTCCCGGGCAGCGAGGCGGAGTACCGCGAGCAGTTGGCCGCGCTCGCCGACCAGATCGTCACCGACCTGCACGCACCGGACCTGATCCTGGTGCAGGAGGCCGAGGACCAGGACATCTGCACGGTCTCCGGTGCGGCGCTGAGCTGCGGCGACACCAACAACGCCGATGGTGCTCCGGACAGCATCCAGGAGTTGGCGCTGACGGTCGCGGCGGCCGGTGGGCCCACGTACGCCGCCGCCTATGACCGGACCGGCGCGGACGCCCGCGGTATCACAGCGGCCTTCCTGTACCGCACGGACCGGGTGTCGCTGGCGGCCGCGACGGTGGCGGACCCCCTGCTGGGGTCGGCACCGACCGTCCAGTACCGGGCCGCGGGGTTGCCGGCCAACGCCGACGTGCAGAACCCGAAGGCCCTCAACGCGGTGTTGCCGGCGGATGTGGACACCTCGACCGGTCGGGACGGGAGCAACGTCTTCACCCGTGCTCCGCAGTTGGGCAAGTTCAGCGTGGCCGCGGCGCCAGGCTCGACCGAGCGGTTCACCCTGTACGCGCTCAGCAACCACTACTCCTCCGGCCCGGACAGCCGGGTCGGGCAGCGGCGGGAGCAGGCGCGTTACGGCGCGGCGATCGTGACCGCGATCGAGGCGGCCGACCAGACCGCCCGGGTGGTCTACGGCGGGGACCTGAACGTGTTCCCCCGCCCGGACGATCCCATCGCCACCGGCGAGCAGCCCACGCCGTCGGACCAGCTCGCCCCGCTCTACGAGGCGGGCCTGCACAACCTGTGGGACAACCTCGTCGCGGACGTGCCCGCCTCGGCCTACTCGTACAGCTTCGAGGGGCAGGCGCAGACACTCGACCACCTGTTCGTCAACGACGCGTTCTACGGCGACCTGGTGCAGGTGCGGGCAGCGCACATCAACGCCGACTGGCCGGCGGAGTTCGCCGGTGACGGGTCGCGCGGTTCCAGTGACCACGATCCGCAGGTGGCCCGGTTCCGGTCCCGAGCGTCCTTGACAGTGGCCGACACGGCGGTGGCCGAGGGCAACCAGGGCACCCGGCAGCTCACCTTCACCGCCACCGTGTCCCGGCCGCTGTCCCAGTCGGTGCTGCTCTGCGCCGCCACCGTCGGCCTCACGGCGCAGGCGGGCTCGGACTTCGACCCGTACGCCGGCTGCAAGGTGTTGGCCGCCGGGCAGACGTCGGTGGCGTTCCCGGTGTCGGTGCGCGGTGACCGCAAGCGGGAGGCGGACGAGAAGTTGACGCTGCTGGTGGCCGGCGTGCCCGGCCTGCGGCTGGCTGATCCACTCGCGACCGGAACGATCACCAACGACGACTGACGGTTTCCGCTCAGCCGCGCGTGATCGCGCTCGATCCAGGATGTAGTGGCCTCCGCGGACCAGGAGGCCACTACATCCGCGTTTCGGCATGACCTTGCCCTGGGACGTAACACAGTGCCGCCGCCGAGCCAATGAAGGGGTGTAAGGACGGCCAACGAGAGGACGGCCTGTGACTATCCCGAGCCCAGGCGGGGACGGCCTGGCGGCCATCGGCGCGGACCCCGAGGCGTTCGAGCGGTTCTACCGGCGGCACGTCGAGACGATCAGCCGGTTCGTCGCCCGTCGTGTTGACGACCCCCACACTGCCGCCGATCTCACGGCCGAGGTGTTCCTCGCGGTGATTGACAGTGCGACCAGTTACCGGCCGGAGCGGGGCAGCGAGTTGGGCTGGCTCTTCGGCGTGGCTCGCAACGTCATCGCGGCCGAACATCGGCGGGCGACCCGACTCCTGCGGGCCAGCGGTCGCATAGCGGGACGACGGCTGCTCGATGCCGACGACATCGCCCGGATCGAGGAACGCATCGACGCCGAGGCGCTGGCCCGCCGCACCTACCAGGCGCTGCGCGGCCTACCGGAGCGCACCCGCACCCTGTTGGAACTCGTCGCCGTCGACGGCCTGTCCGTGGCGGACGCCGCCGACGCGCTCGGCATCTCCCCGGTCGCAGCCCGGGTCCGCGTGCACCGGGCACGCCGCGCGGTACGCCTCGCGCTCGCACAGTCCGAATCCGCACTCGTCTGATCGGAGGGATGATCACCATGACCCACACCCCACTGGGCAACTTCGAGGAACGACTCCTCGGCGAGTTGCGGGACCACGTCACGAACCAGACCTCCGACCCGGCGCCGACCGCGCCTCCCGTTCGTGCAGCCCGCCGAGGCTTACGGTGGCGGACGCCGGGCTGGCGCCTGGCCGGGGTCGGTGGGCTGGCCGCCCTGCTGACCATCGGCGGGTTGGTGGTGCAGACGGTGGACGACGCGCCACCGACGGCGAACGCGGCCGAGATCCTGACCGACGCCGCGGATACGGCCCGGCAGCAGCCCGACCTGGTGGCGCGCCCCGGCCAGTTCCTCTTCATCGAACTGCGACTCACCTCGCGGGATCGGCCGGATGCCGGCCCGTACACCCAGGAGCGGCTCCAGCGCTGGGTGCCGGTCGGCGACGACCCCACCTGGCAGCAGCGGCGGAGGCTGGAGAGCCGCCCCGACGAGTGGCGGACCGACAACGTCTCGCACCTGGCGCCGCCGCCCGGCTACTTCCAGGGCCTGCCCACCGAGCCGGAGCAGATGGCGCAGTACCTGCGGGATCACCCGATCCCAGTGGATCTGCCCGCCGGTGCGGACCTGGAGGCCATCCGCAACGACCCTGCGACGATCTTCGGCGACGGAATGTGGATGCTTGAGGGGTACGTGCCGCCGCAGTCGCTCGGTGCACTGTTCCAGGCCATGGCCCAGGTGCCCGGGGCCACAGTGTTGCCCGGCGAGATTCGGGACGCGGCCGGCCGGCGGGGGGTGGCACTGCGGACGCCGGGCGTGTTCGGTGCACACATCGACCTGATCTTCGACCGGGAGACCCACGCCTACCTCGGCACCCGCCGTCTTATCGTGCGGGATGGCAAGGAGTCGCCGTACACGAGCACTGCCATCACCCAGATGGCGGTCGTCGACCGCCCGGGGCAACTGCCCTGATCGTCAGGGCCCGGCGATGATCGCGCTCGATCCTGGAAATAGTGGCCTCCCCTGAGGACGAGGCCACTATTTCCTTGTTTCAGCGCGATCGAATCGTCGGGCCCGCGTGCAGGTGGGGCCGCTCAGTAGCGCTGACGGAGCAGGTTGGCGGCCTCGACGGCCCAGTAGGTGAGGATGACCTGCGCACCGGCCCGCTTGATCGAGGTGAGCGTCTCCAGCATCACCCGCTCGCGGTCGATCCAGCCGTTCGCGGCGGCCGCCTCGACCATCGCGTACTCCCCGGAGACCTGGTAGGCGGCGACCGGGACGTCGACCGCGGCCCGCACCGCCGACACCACGTCGAGGTAGGGCAGCGCCGGCTTGACCATCACCAGATCGGCGCCCTCGGCGACGTCCAACGCGACCTCGCGCAGCGACTCACGCAGATTGGCCGGGTCCTGCTGGTAGGTGCGCCGGTCGCCCTCCAGCGCCGACTCCACCGCCTCCCGGAACGGGCCGTAGAAGGCGGAGGCGTACTTCACTGCGTACGCCAGCACGGAGACGTCCTGGTACCCGGCAGCGTCGAGGGCCCGGCGTACCACGCCGACCTGGCCGTCCATCATCCCGGACGGCCCGACCATGCCGACCCCGGCGGCGGCCTGGGCGACCGCCATCTCGGCGTACGCGGCCAGGGTCGAGTCGTTGTCGACCTCACCGTCGGGGGTGAGCAGCCCACAGTGCCCGTGCGAGGTGAACTCGTCGAGGCACAGGTCGCTCATCACCACAGTGGCGTCGCCCACCTCGGCCACCACGTCGCGGATGGCGACGTTGAGGATGCCGTTCGGGTCGATGCCGCCGGAGCCGGTCGGGTCCCGCTGCTCCGGCACGCCGAAGAGCATGATCCCACCGACACCGGCCTGGACCGCCTCGGCCGCCGCCTTGCGCAGCGAGTCCCGGGAGTGCTGGAGCACCCCCGGGAGCGACCCGATGGCGCGGGGCTCGGTCAGCCCCTCCTTAACGAACATCGGCACGACCAGCTCGGCCGGGTCGACCCGGGTCTCGGACACCAGCCGGCGGACCGCCGGGTTGCGGCGCAGCCGGCGGGGCCGGATCTCGGGGTACGACATGGCAGGCCCTCCTCGAACGACTACCGGAAGCGCAGAGCGGTCGGGCCCTGCACCTTCGAGCCACGGCGCTGCTTGGCCGGCATGGCGGCCAGCTTCTCCCGCAGCTCGACGGCGTAGGCGGCGAGCGCCTCCACCAGGTCGGGCACCGAGGCGTGCGGCGGCTGGACGTCGACGCGCAGGCCGAACTCCGTCGCGGTCTCCGCCGTCTTGGGCCCAATGACGGCAACAACCGTCCGGGCGTGCGGCTTCCCGGCGATGCCGACCAGGTTGCGCACGGTGGAGGACGAGGTGAAGAGCACCGCGTCGAACCCGCCCGACTTGATCGCGTCGCGGATCTCGGCGGGCGGCGGAGCGGCCCGCACCGTCCGGTACGCGGTCACGTCGTCGACCTCCCAGCCGCGCTCGGTGAGCCCGGCGGCGAGCGTCTCGGTGGCGATGTCGGCGCGCGGCAGCAGCACCCGGCCCACCGGGTCGAGGATCTCGTCGTGCGGCGAGAACTCGGCCAGCAGGCCCTCCGAGGACTGCTCCCCGGCGGGGATCAGCTCCGGCTGGATGCCGAACGCGCGGACCGCGTCCGCGGTGGCCTCACCGATGCAGGCGATCTTGACGCCGCCGAAGTGCCGGGCGTCGAGGCCGTGCTCGGCGAACTTCTCCCAGACCGCGCGGACCGCGTTCACCGACGTGAAGATCACCCAGGCGTACCGGCCGTCGACCAGGCCCTTGACCGCCCGCTCCATCTGCGCCGGGGTACGCGGCGGCTCGACCGCGATGGTCGGCACCTCGCAGGGGATCGCCCCGTACGCGCGCAGCCGGGCGCTCATCGCGCCGGCCTGCTCCTTGGTCCGGGGTACGAGCACCTTCCAGCCGTACAGCGGGCGGTTCTCCCACCAGCTCAGCTTGTCGCGCTGCCCCACGCCGACACCGACGGTGAGCACCACCCGGCCGGTGAAGCCGAGCGCGGCGGCCACGAAGCTGTCCACTGTCGACGTGGTCGTGTACTGGGTCTCGCCGGTGCCGTCGCCGGTCACCCCGACGCCGGTGGTGCCGTCGACCCCGGCGGCGAGCAGCCCGTCGCGGACGGCGGCGAGGTCACCGGCGTCCACGGCGAGCGCGAGCGAACCCCGGCCGACGGCCGTGGCCAACGCCTCGAAGTCCAGCGCGCTGACGTCCTCGACGTCGGCGGCCGTACGTACACCCGGCAGCGGGACCCCGGCGTAGGTGGCCACACCCTCGGCCTGGCCGACGCCGGGCACCACCTCGAAGTGGGCGGCGGTGCGGGCCACCGCCTGCACCTCCTTGACCACCGAGTCGTGCCCGAACGGGTCGCCGGCCACGAGGTGCACCGCGTTGAGCCCGGAGCGGGCCGCGGAGATCAGCACCTTCGCCACGTCCCCCGGCGCGCCCTCGGCCGGGGTGAACTCGGCATCGTCCCTGGCCTCGGCGCGAACGACGGTGAGCAACGACTCCGGGACTCCCCGGTCGTAGATCACCTGGTCGGCGTCGACCAGGGCGTCGTGGGCCCGACGGGTCAGCAGGCCCGGGTCACCGGGGCCAGCCCCGACGAACGCGATACGGCCGACGGGCTTACGGGTGCGGGTCATTCTGTGCTCCCAAATTGCTGGGTCCCCGGGCCGGTGTGTCCTTCGTGGCCGAGGATCGAGTCGGCGCCGAGGTCGAGGAGTTCGGCGGCGAGTGCCTTACCGATCTCCGCCGCGTCGGCGGGCGTTCCGGTGCGGGACAGCCGGAGGTCACGAGTGCCGTCCGGGCTGATCACCGCCCCGCGCAGGTAGATCTCATCGCCGGTCTCGCCTTCGGCGAGTTCGGCATAGGCGGCGACGGGTGCGCTGCACCCGGCCTCCAGGGTTGCCAGAAACGCACGTTCCGCGGTGACCGCGGCACGCGACGGTGCGTGGTCGAGCACGGCGAGCAGCTCGACCAGGTCCTGGTCGTCGACCCGGCACTCCACTGCCAACGCGCCCTGAGCGGGAGCGGGCAGCATGAGCATCGGGTCCAGCGACTCGGTGATCACGTCGAGCCGGCCGAGTCGGGCCAGACCGGCCCGGGCCAGGACGACGGCGTCGAGGTCGGCCTCGGGACCGAGCACCCGCCCCAGGCGGGTGTCGACGTTGCCGCGGATCGGGGTGACCTCCAGTTGCAGGCCGAGGGCGTGCAACTGGGCGATCCGACGCAGCGCTCCGGTGCCCACGGTGGCCCCGGGCGGCAGCTCGGCGAGCGTCCGGCCGTCGCGGGCCACCAACGCGTCGCGCGGGTCCTGCCGGGCCGGTACCGCCGCGATGTGCAGCCCACCGGCGGCGGCCGTGGGCAGATCCTTGTACGAGTGCACCGCGAAGTCGATCGTCCCGGCGGTCAGCGCGTCACGCAGGGCGGAGACGAACACCCCGACGCCCAGCCGGTGCACCGGCGCGTTGGAGCGGTCGCCCGCGGTGACCACCTCGACCAGCTCGACGGGGCGGCCGGTGGCGGCGGTCACCGCCTCGGCGACCTGGCCGGACTGGGCCATCGCCAGGGCGCTGCCCCGGGTGCCGAGGCGCAGGGGGGCGGTCATCGCGCACCTCCGGTGGGTGGGGTGGGCTCGGCGGCGTCGGCTCCGGACACCGGGTCGGTGCCGGGGAGCGCCATGCCGAGGTCGGGGGTCAGCACGTCCGGGACGGTGTCCACCGGCGAGGTCTGCGGCACCTCGAGGTCGAACAGCTCGCGCAGCAGTGCCGCGTACTGGTCGCCGCCGGGCTCCGCGGCCAACTGGCGGACCTTGACGGTGGGCTGGTGCAGCAGCCGCTGCACAACCCGGTGCACAGTGCGGGCCACCTCGGCCCGCAGGTCGTCGCCGAGGTCGGGGCGGCGCTGGGCCAGTCGGCGCAGCTCGGCGGTGACCACGTCGTCGGCCCGGCCGCGCAGCGCGGCCACTGTGGGTGCCACGTCGGCGCCGCGCAGCCAGGTGAGGAAGCCCTCCACCTCGCCGAGCACGATGCGTTCGACCGCCGCGGCGTCGGCAGCCGCCGGACCGTCGGCGAGCAGCGCCGCCATCCGGTCGATGTCGATCACCTCGACGCCGGGCAGCTCGGCGACGCCCTCCTCGACGTCGCGCGGTACGGCCAGGTCGAGCAGGACCAGCGGGCCCCGGGACGGGTCGCGCTCGGCCAGCGCCGCGGTGACCACCGACCGGGTGAGGACCGGTTCGGTGGACGCGGTGGCGGCCACTACGATGTCCACTGTGGAGAGGGTGTCGGCCAGCTCGGTCATCGGCGCGGCAGTCGCCCCGTACGACTCGGCGAGCCGGACGGCCCGGTCGGCGCCCCGGTTGCTGACGGTGAGGGGCCCGGCGCCCAGCCGGGACAGCGTGGCCACCCCGAGCGAACCCATCGCACCGGCGCCGACCACCAGGGCCGGGTGGCCGACGAGGTCGCCGTCGAGGTGCCCGGCGGCCAGCTCCAGGGCGGCGGTGACGACGCTCTGGCCGGCCCGGTCGATGCCGGTCTCGGCGTGGGCACGCTTGCCGACCCGCAGCGCCTGCTGCATCAGCTCGTGCAGCAGCCGACCGGCCGAGTCGGCGCCGCTGGCCCAGTGGTACGCGTCACGCAACTGGCCGAGGATCTGCGCCTCGCCCACCACCATCGAGTCCAGACCGGTGGCGACCCGGAAGACGTGATCGACGGCCGCGGTGTCGTAGTGCACGTACAGGTGGCTGGCGAGCGCGGTCGGCGAGCTGCCGGCCTGCTCGGCCAGCACGGCGCAGACGTCGCCGAGCCCACCGTGGAAACCGGACACGGCGGCGTAGACCTCCACCCGGTTGCAGGTGGAGACGATCACCGCCTCGGAAACGTACGGCTGGGCGACCAGGCGGTCCAGTGTTCGGGTCAGGTCGGCGGGGGGCACTGCCAGCTGCTCCAGCGTGGCGACCGGGGCGGTCCGGTAGGACGCGCCGACGACGAGCAGTTTCACGTGCCTATCGCCTCCTGGGTGTCGGTGGCCGCGAACCCGCCCGGCAGGGCGGTGAGAGCGGTCCCGCCGGTGGCGGGCAGCGCGGTCAGCGACGCCTTGCGGTGCTCGTGGAAGGACAAAATCTGCAGCTCGATGGCGAGGTCGACCTTGCGCACGTCGACCCCCTCCGGAACCGAGAGTACGCACGGCGCGAAGTTGAGGATGCTCGTCACGCCGACGGCGACCAGTTGGTCGGCGACCTGCTGGGCGGCGGCGGCCGGGGTGGCGATCACGCCGATCGCGAGGGATTCCTCCGCGGCGACCGTCGGTAGGTCGTCAACATGCCGGACTACCAGGCCGTTGATCTCCTCACCGACCCGGGAGGGATCGGCGTCGAGCAGTGCGGCGATCCGGAAGCCCCGGCTGGCGAAGCCGTCGTAGCCGGCCAGAGCGTGACCGAGATTACCCACGCCGACCAGGGCAACCGCCCGGCGTTGGGTGAGCCCGAGCACATACTCGATCTGCTCGATCAGCAGCGCGACGTCGTAGCCGACGCCCCTGGTGCCGTACGAGCCGAGGTGGGAGAGGTCCTTGCGGAGCTTGGCGGAGTTGACCCCGGCGGCGGCGGAGAGGCCCTCGCTGGAGACCGTCTCGTGCCCGGCGTCGGCGAGATTGTGCAGCGCGCGCAGGTACTCCGGGAGCCGAGCGACGGTCGCCTCGGGCAGATCCGGGAGCGCCGGTACGGCACCGGCGCGGCCGGGCGCGCCTGGGTGACGGTGCTGACTCATGAGACTCCGTGCGGTGCGATCCTCGGCCAACTCCGCTGGTCGGCCGTTTGTGGACTCCCGCTGGCGACCGAGGTTGCCGGCTGTGCTAGCAGGGCGCGTCGGAGTCACAGCGTAGGCGCTTGTGAAGACGTGCACAAATCGCGATCTTGTCGCTGCGTGGCGCGACCTCACCAGCCCCTCCATTCCACAAGATCGATTGAACGGCCTGGTCCGCTCACCGCCAGGGCGATTATTGCTCAATCCCGACTTCTCTGACCAATCCCGCGCCGGGGTCGTCACGGCGGTGGTAGAGGCGGTGCCGGCGGTGGTAGGGACAGCACTACGGAGGAGAGGCGGGGTTTCGGGATGGGGACGCCGAGCCCAGATGCCTAGCCTTTGAGCATGACCGCCGTTGCCGCCACCAGCGACCGACCGACGCTGGCACCGAGCATCCCCCGCCAGCTCTTCGTCGACTCCGGGTACGTGCTGCTCGGCCTGCCCCTGGCGCTGGCCAGCTTCGTCGTCCTCATCGTCGGCCTCGCGGTCGGCATCGGCCTGGTGGTCACTGTGATCGGCCTGCCGATCCTCAGCGGCACCCTGTACACCGCCCGTGGGCTGGCCGACGTCGAGCGGCTGCGGCTGCCCGCGGTGCTCCACCAGCCCCGGATCCGGCCGCACTACCGGCTGCCCGAGGCGGGCGCGAACGCCTGGCGGCGGATCTTCGTGCCGATGCGGGACGCCCAGTCCTGGCTCGACCTGGCGCACGGCATCCTGCGGCTGATCGCGGCGGTGGGCACCTTCGTGGTGACGGTGTCCTGGTGGGCCGCGGCGATCGCCGGCTCGCTCTACTGGGCGTACGACTGGGCCCTGCCCCGGGCCGATGGCGAAGGTGATCAGGACCTGGCGCAGCTGCTCGGCCTGGGCGACTCGACCACCGCCCGGATCGGCCTGTACACCGCGCTCGGGGTGTTCTTCCTGATCACCCTGCCGATCGTGGTGCGGGGCTGCGCGCTGCTCCAGGCCAGCTTCGCCAAGGCGATGCTGACCGGGGTGGCTGAGATGCGCGACCGGATCACAGTGCTGGAGGAGCAGAAGCGGGCCGCCGTGTCCGCCGAGGCCTCCGCGCTACGCCGGTTGGAACGTGACATCCACGACGGCCCCCAGCAGCGCCTGGTCCGGCTGGCAATGGACCTCAGCCGGGCCCGGATGCAGCTCGCCTCGGACCCGGAGGCGGCCGGCCGCACCATCGACGAGGCGGTCACCCAGACCCGGGACACGCTGGCCGAGCTGCGGGCGCTGTCCCGGGGCATCGCGCCGCCGATCCTGGTCGACCGGGGCCTGCCCAGCGCGCTGGCCGCGATCGCCGGCCGCGGGCTGATCCCGATCGAGCTCCAGGTGGACCCGCAGCTCGGCACCCCGGCCGGACGACTCGACCCGGCGGTGGAGAACACCGCGTACTTCGTGGTGTCCGAGGCGCTGACAAACGTCGCCAAGCACAGCCGGGCCACCGAGGCCACAGTGGCCGTGGCCCGCAAGGGCACCCACCTGCGGGTGCGGGTGGGCGACGACGGGCAGGGCGGCGCGCACCTGGCGAAGGGGCACGGGCTCGCCGGCATCGCCGACCGGGTCCGGGCCGCCGGTGGCGAACTGGTTGTGGTCAGCCCGACCGGCGGCCCCACCGAGATCCGCGCCGAGCTGCCGCTGTGAGCGGTCCCGCACCGCGCCGAGCCCGTACGACGGGCCGGACGTGGTAGACAACACAGCCATGCGCATCGTGATCGCCGACGACGCCGTCCTGCTCCGGGAGGGGCTGGTCCGGCTGCTGACCGAGAGCGGGCACCAGGTGGTGGCCGCCGTCGGGGACGGTGACGCCCTGGTCGAGGCGGTGGTCGAGCACCGGCCCGACGTGTCGATCGTCGACGTCCGGATGCCGCCGTCGCACACCGACGAGGGGTTGCGGGCTGCGGTGGAGGCCCGCCGGCTGGTGCCGCGCACCCCGATCCTGGTGCTCTCCCAGTACGTCGAGGTGTCGTACGCCGATGATCTGCTCGCCACCACCGGCGGCGCCGGCGGCGGGATCGGCTACCTGCTCAAGGACCGGGTGGCCGCGATCGACGAGTTCCTGGACGCGCTGCGCAGGGTGGCGGGCGGCGGCACGGTGCTCGACCCGGAGGTGGTCGGTCAGCTCTTCGCGCGGCGTCGCCGGGACGACCCGCTGCGCGAGCTGACCCCCCGCGAGCGCGAGGTGCTCGCCCTGATGGCCGAGGGGCGTTCGAACACCGCCATCGCGCGTGCCCTGGTGGTCAGCGACGGCGCGGTGGAAAAGCACGTGCGCAACATCTTCACCAAGCTCACCCTGCCGCCGGACACCGAACAGCACCGGCGGGTGCTGGCCGTCCTCACCTATCTGCGGAACTGACCTCCCGGGCCAGGGCCACCGCGTCGGTGAGGGTGTCCGCCACCGGGTGACCGGAGGCGCGCAGCCGGGCCGGGTCGGTGAACCCGCCGGTGTAGAGCACTGCACGGCCACCCACCGCGAGCGCCGCGTCCGCGTCGTCGATGGAGTCGCCGATCAGCACCACCGAGGCGCCGTCCACGCCCAGTTCGGCAAGGTGCTGCTGGAGCGACTCGGCCTTGTGGCCGCCGCCGACAGTGGCCCGCAGCCCGTCGACGCGGGTGAAGTGGCCGGTCAACCCGTACGTGTGCACGGTCGGGACCAGCTCCTCGTGGAACCACATGGAGAGCAGGCTCTGGCTGCCCGGCCAGGCGGCCATGGCGGCGCGCGCGTCGGCGGCCAGCTCGCAGGTGGTCAGTCCGGTGCGGTACGCGTCGTGGAAGATCTTGTCCAGTCGGCCGAACTCGTCGTCGTCCACCGCCTGCCCGAGCACCTCGGCGTAGTACTCGGCGATCGGCCTGCGGAACCGCACCCGGTGCTCGTCCGGGGTGACCGTCGGCCCGCCGAGGCTCGCGAACACGACGTTGGTGGCGGACACCACCAGGCTGAGGTCGTTGAGCAGGGTGCCGTTCCAGTCCCAGACGAGGTGCGGGGGCGCAGAGGTCATCAGAGCACCATAGGCACCCGTCAGAGCTGCGGCGTGGTCAGGTCCCGCAGCAGCCGGTCCTCCTCGACCCGCCAGTAGCCGTGCTCCTTGCCGTCGAGCATCACCACCGGCAGCCGGTCCCCGTACTCCCGCTCCAGCCCCTCGTCGCCGGTGACGTCCCACTCGACCCACTTGTCGCCGGTGACCGCGACCACCCGGTCGAGCGCCGCCTTGGCGTCGTCGCACAGGTGGCAGCCGGGTCGGGTGATCAGGGCGAGTCGGGCGTCACTGGCCATCGGTTACCTCCGTGCGGTCGGTCGGCGTCGCCGACCGGAGTTGGGTCTTGCGTACCTTGCCGATCGCCGAGTGCGGCAGGGCGTCGACGAACTCGACAGCGGTCGGGCACTTGAACCGGGCCAGGTTCCGTGCGCAGTGGGCGAGCAACTCCTCGCTGGTCACCGGTCGGCCCTGCACCGGCACCACGTACGCCCGCACAGTCTCGCCGGTCCGCGGGTGCGGCACACCCAGTACCGCCGACTCGACCACCCCGGGGTGCCCGGCGAGCACCAGCTCGACCTCGTGCGGATAGACGTTGAACCCGTTGACCAGGATCAACTCGCCGAGCCGGTCGACCAGGAAGAGGTCCCCGTCCTCGTCGGCGTACGCGATGTCACCGGTGCCCCACCAACCCTCGGCGTCCGGGCCGCCCCGACCGTCGGGCCAGTAGCCGGTGAAGAGGTTCGGGCCGGACACCACGATCTGCCCCGGGTCGGTGCCCGGCGCCACGTCGGAGATGTCCAGCTCGTCCGGGTCGTCGTCGGGGACGGCCAGCCCGTCGCGCCACAGGTCCACCCCGTCGGCGCCGACCAGGCGTAGCCGCACCCCGGGCAGCTGCCGGCCGATCGAACCCGGCTTGGCCACGCCGCCGACCAGGGTGGAGGTGAGCACCGGCGCGGTCTCGGTGAGGCCGTACCCGATGTGCACCTGATGCCCGGTGACCTCAGTGAAGCGCGCCGCGACAGCGGGTTCGAGCGGTGCCGCGCCGCAGACCGCCACCCGCACCGACGCGGTCGCCGCGCGGGCCGTGGCCGCACCGGCCCAGGTCAGGAACATCGACGGTACGCCGACCAGCACGCTGACCCGGTGCCGCGCGATCTCGTCCAGCCCCGCCGTCGGGCCCGGCTCGTCGAGCAGCACCCCGGTAGCGCCGTGGTGCACGACCGCGCCGAGCCCCGAGTTGAGCCCGTACGCGTGGAACAGCGGCAACGCCAGGAGAACAGTGTCGGTCGGCCCGACCACCGGCGGCTCGATCCCCGCGACCTGGTCCTGGTTGGCGAGCAGCGCCTGGTGCGAGAGCATCGCTCCCTTGGGTCGCCCCTCGGTGCCGGAGGTATAGAGCAGTACAGCCAGGTCGGCGCCGCCGCGTCGGGGGCGGGGTGCCGGTCCGGGCGCCTCGGCGGTCGGTGGCGTGCCGTGCACCGAGGCGAGCGCGGGCAGCTCGGCGGCCACGGCGGCGACCAGAGCTCGGACGTGGTCGGTGGCGATGAGCACCGACGCGCCGGAGTCGGCCAGCACGTGCCGTAGCTCCGGGGCGGTGAGACCGGGGTTGACCGGCACGGTGACCAGCCCGGCGCGGAGGGCGCCGAGCCAGGCGATCACGAAGTCCGGGGTGTTGGGCAGCGCGATGGCGACGCGTGGTGGCGTACCGCCGGGGTCGGTGGGTGGCGCGGCGGCGGACAGGCCGCGGGCGGCGGCGTCCACCGCGGCGTCCAGTTCGGACCAGCTCACCGTGTGCTCACGCCAGTGCAGCGCGGGCCGGTCGGCGCGGTCGAGAGCCGCCCGGCGGACCCGGTCGGCGAGGTTCGGCGCGGGGCTTTCCGAGGCGTCCTGCACGGTGATCGAGTCTGGCACAGCGGACGGCGACGGGCCACGCCCGATGGTTGGGGCCACGCCCGGCGGACGACACTGCGACAGTCCCATGTACGGGACTGTCCGGTGTGCCACCGGCGATCCGATCAGGTCCTGTCGATGGGACGGACGACGGTGGCCCCCGGCAGTTCGGCCGCCCCCGTCCGGCCGGCCGGCGCGGCCTGTCAGCCGAACGGGCGCGCACCTCCGACCTGGGGATCCATCCTGGAACACCGGGTCGACGGAAAGTCAATCGCACACGACGGACAACCGGTCCGCCACCGGTGCGACGGAGCGGGAAATACTTCCGCCTTGTGTAACGGACTTGCCACGCGCGGGTGACGTTGGCCCTATCATCACTCGGGTCGGCTCACCCCATTTGCCGTGAGTCGACACCCCTCAGCCCGAGGAGGCCCCCGTGCCTGTGAGCGCATTGGACCAGCACCTCCAGGGGAATTGCCGCCCGTCGGCAACTCCCGTGACCGTCCTGCCCGACCGGTCACCCGGTCGGTTCGCCCCGACGAGAGCTAGACCGGCCCGCCCGGCGACCGACGGGACGGGGGCAACGCGGTGACCACCTTCGGTTACGCGGAACGCCCGGTCGGCCTGACCGGTCAACCCGCCCGCTCGCACGTCAACGAGCGGCCAGCGGCCCGTGCCCCATCGGACGAACAGCACGGCGGCGTCGTGCGGGGTGACGGCGCGGCGCAGCGGATCCGCAGCCGGCCACACCACAACGAGCCACCCCCGCGACCCGCGGTGCCCGGTGGAAACGCGAAGCCGGCCGGCGGCCGGGTCGCCGTACCGTCCCGACCCACAATGCCTGTGCAGGGTCGTCGGGTAAGCGACACACCGGCGGTCACCACCGACCCGGCGGCGGGTGAGACAGCGGTGATCCCGGCGGTGCCGGCCACCACCGCGACCACCGCGACCACCCCGACCGGTTTCCCGAGCCGCCCGGACCCGTCCGACCCGGCAACCGAGGTCTGGACGCTGATCGAGCGGGCCCAGGCCGGCGAGTCCGAGGCGTTCGGCCTGATCTACGACCGCTACGTGGACACCGTCTTCCGGTTCGTCTACTTCCGGGTCGGCAACCGGCAACTCGCTGAGGACCTCACCTCGGACACCTTCCTGCGCGCGCTCAAGCGGATCGGCAGCTTCACCTGGCAGGGCCGCGACCTCGGCGCCTGGCTGGTGACGATCGCCCGCAACCTCGTCGCGGACCACTTCAAGTCGGGCCGGTACCGGCTGGAGGTCACCACCGGCGACGTGCTCGACGCCGACCGGGAGGACCGGGGCCCGGAGGGCAGCCCGGAGGCGGCGGTGGTGGAGCACATCACCAACGTCGCGCTTCTCACCGCTGTGAAGCAGCTCAACCCGGAGCAGCAGGAGTGCATCGTGCTCCGCTTCCTCCAGGGCTTCTCGGTCGCCGAGACGGCCCGCGCGATGGGCAAGAACGAGGGAGCCATCAAGGCCCTCCAGTACCGCGCCGTCCGCGCCCTGGCCCGGCTGCTGCCCGACGGCTTCCAGCCGTAGTTTGTTACGGCGGGACCGACGGGCGTCGATCAACGTCCGCGCAGCTCAAAGTCGGTCCCGCCCGGTGATGACCATCACTTTCTGTAATTTCCGGCCCGCCAGGCCCGTAACCCGTGCCCGGTCCGCCGCGTTTCTCCGGGTGCGACCGGTGGATGTCCCGGCAGGCCCGGGTCACCGAGGTCCGACCGGCATGCCGGCGGCACCTCACCTCCGTGGTGTCACACTGCCGCCCGGTCGCTGGCAACGACGGCGGCCGACCGGCCGTGACCAGCGAGAGGAGGTGCCTGCGGTGGACAACACCCTCTTCTCCCGCCGGCGCGCGGAGCGTTTCGCGCAGCTTCTCGACGAGGCCAACGGCGCTCGACGACACCACGTGCGATCCCGGGTGGACGGCCAACTGGCGCCGCTCGTCGCAGTGGGTCAGCGGCTCAGCGTCGACCCCCCGGCTGTCGAGGTGGACCAGGACTTCCGTACCGGCCTGCGGGCGATGCTGCTCGCAACCGCCGAGCGGGAAGGGCTGGGCAGCGCACCAGCGGCGGTCAGCGAACCGGCCGCCACGACCACCCGCGGGCGGCTACTGCCGGCGGTCACCGCACGGCGGGCCCGAGCCCGGGGCGCGATCCTGGTCGGCATCGCCGCCGGGGCCATCGCCGTCTCCGGGATCTCCGCCGCCAGCGAGAACGCGGTGCCCGGTGACGCGCTGTACGGCATGAAGCGCTCCACCGAACGGGCACAGCTCGCTCTGGCCAGCTCCGACATCAGCAGGGGCCAGCTCTTCCTGGACTTCGCCCGGACCAGAGTCGGCGAAGCCGCGAAGCTGCGCGGTGACCGGATCGGCTACAGCGCGGTCCTCGACGACATGGACGCCGACAGTCGGCAGGGCGTACGCCTGCTGACCTCGGCCGCTGTGCAGCGGGCCGAGCCGGGCAGCCTGGACACTCTCAACACCTTCGTGTCGAGCCAGCGCCGGGCCGTACGCGGTCTGCTCGACGGGAGCACCCGGGTCGACCGGGAACGGACCCAGCGGTCGCTGGTTCTGCTGGACAGCATCCGGGAACGCTCGGACGACCTGCGCGCGGCGATCGCCTGCGGCCTGCCCGCACCGACCGCCAGCGACGCCCTCGGGCCGAACCCGAGCACCTGCCCCGGGGCCCGCTGACCCGCGTCCCCATACCGCACGTCCGACCGGCCGCGCCACAGTTCGCTGTGTGCCCGGCCGGTCACCCGTCTGCGGCGGATACCCTCGCGGGGGAGCATCCGTCGTACCGGTGAGGAAGGGATTCGCGTGGCGCGTAGCCGTAAGGTGACGGTCAGCACCGACGCCGAGGGGCACACCGCAGCCTGGGCGGAGACCGACCTGGCCCCGGTCAGCGCACCCGACCCGACCGCCGCGGCGTTCTTCGACGTGGACAACACGATGATGCAGGGCGCGTCGATCTACTGGTTCGCCCGTGGTCTCGCCTCCCGAAACTACGTGACAACCGCCGACCTGGCCCGATTCGCCTGGCAACAGCTCCGCTTCCGGGTGCTGGCCCGGGAGCACGCCGGTGACATGTCAGTGGCCAAGGAGGCGGCGCTGGCCTTCGTTCAGGGCTGGCGGGTCAACGAGGTCGAACACCTCGCCGAGGAGATCTTCGACGAGATGATGGCCCCCCGGATCTGGGCCGGCACCCACCAGCTCGCTCAGCGTCACCTGGACGCCGGTCAGCGGGTCTGGCTGGTCAGCGCCGCCCCCGTCGAGATCGGCCGGGTGATCGCCGCCCGGCTCGGCCTGACCGGTGCCATCGGCACGGTGGCCGAGGTG
The DNA here is from genome assembly GCF_003264475.1 of Micromonospora noduli. Lineage (NCBI taxonomy): Bacteria > Bacillati > Actinomycetota > Actinomycetes > Micromonosporales > Micromonosporaceae > Micromonospora > Micromonospora noduli. Next base: position 25,930 of record NZ_PYAC01000006.1, read on the forward strand.
CTGGACGGGGCGTACACCGGGCGGTTGGTGGGTGACCTGATGCACGGGCCGGCCAAGGCTGAGGCGGTCACCCAGCTCGCCGCCGTGGAAGGGCTCGACCTGTTCCGCTGCGCGGCTTACAGCGATTCGGCGAACGACCTGCCGCTGCTCTGCGCGGTGGGCCGGGCGGTGGCGGTCAACCCGGACGGCGCCCTGCTGCGGCAGGCCCGCCAGCACGGCTGGGAGGTGCGGGACTTCCGCACCGGCCGCCGAGCGGTCAAGATCGCCGTACCGTCGACCGCGGCCGCCGGGCTGGTCGCGGGCGCGGTCACCGCCGGCCTGGCCCTACAGCGCCGCCGCCGCGCCAGCTGAGAGACCCTAGGGGCCGAACGGGTCGGGCCGTCGTTCCAGCAGGGTGTGCAGGGTCTGTTGGATGGTCTCCCGCACCTGGTCGGCGAGGTTGAAGACCACCAGCGGGTCGTCCGCCGAGTCGGTCAGGTGGGCGGTGGGGATCGGCGGGCAGAACTCGATCAGCCACTTGCTGGGCAGCGGCACCATGCCCAGCGGGCCGAGCAGCGGGAACGTCGGCGTGACCGGGAAGTAGGGCAGCTTCAGCAGCCGCGCCAGGGGCTTGATGTCGGCGAGCATCGGGTAGATCTCCTCGCCGCCGACGATGGCGACGGGCACGATCGGGGTGCCGGTGCGCAGCGCCGCCGAGACGAACCCGCCCCGCCCGAAGCGTTGCAGTTTGTAACGGTCGGCGTAGAGCTTGCCGATGCCCTTGAAGCCCTCGGGGAACACACCGACCAGGTCGCCGCCGCCGAGCAGCCGCTCGGCGTCCGGGTTGCAGGCCACAGTGCCGCCGGTCTTGCGGGCCAACTCGGAGACCACCGGCATCCGGAAGACCAGGTCGGCGCCGAGCAGCCGCAGGTAGCGGTGGGCGGGGTGCTTGTCGTGCAGCGCCGCCGAGAGGATCAGGGCGTCCAGTGCCACAGTCCCGGAGTGGTTGCCGACCACCAGGGCGGGCCCGTCCACGGGGACGTGCTCCACCCCACTGACCTCGGTGCGGAACCAGTCCCGGTAGAGCAGCCGCAGCAGCGGGTGGAAGACCGCGTCGGTCAGCTCCGAGTCGAAACCGAACTCGTCGACCTCGTAGTCACCGGAGAGCCGCCGGCGCAGGAACGCCAACCCGTTCGCGACCTTGCGGTCCCAGTGGTCCCCGGGCCGGTCCGACACCGCAGGCTCGGTGCCGCCGGTCAACCCGGCGTCGGCCTCGTCGGAAGGGGTCGAGGTCGAGGTCGGGGCTGAGGTCGGGGTCGGGGCTGAGGCCGCCGGCGTGGTCGAGGCCGGCGGTTCCGTCGGGATCGGCGCGGCCTGCGCGGCCGGTCGATGTCCGTTGCGCCGCGCCGGCTCCGCGTCCGGCGCGGGCACCTGCTGCGGTACGTCGAAACGCCCGACCGACTGCGGGTCGCGCCCCTCCTCCGACCCACTCATGATGCCGCCTCGGTTCGCGACTGCGGGGCTCGCAAGACCGGCTCACTCCTCGCGCTCACGATGACCGCTCCCGGACCGCTGAACGGACCTGCCGAATGCCGTCCAGGACGAGTTGCTCGGCGGCGGCCAGCTGACCCCGGGTGACCACCACCCCACCGTGATGGGCCCGGATGAAGTCCTCGAACGCCTCGGCGGTCGACCGGGGCGTGAAGCCGTACTCCTGCTCGAGCCGGCTGGTGTCGACCACCCGGCCGTGCACGAAGAGGTCGACCTGGTCCAGGCCGTAGCGGCCGAAGCCCATGGTGCGGGCCAGCGCGGCGGCCCCGGACAGACCCGGCTCCAGCACCGGGACGGCGACCCGTCCGGCACGTCGGATCGCCTGGGACAGCGACAGCACCCCGGGGCCGGCGACGTTGTACGTGCCGGGATGGTCCTCCACGATCGACCGGTGCAGCACCTCCAACGCGTCGTCGAAGTGCAGGAACTGCAGGCGGGGGTCACGGCCGAAGACGGTCGGCACGAAGGGCTGCGAGAAGTAGCGGGTCAACGTGGTGTCGGCGGTCGAGCCGATGAACGGGGCGAAGCGCAGCACCGTGGCGGTGACGTCGGGTCGGCGGCGGCGGAAGCCGCGCACGTACCCCTCAAGGTCGAGGATGTCGCGGCCGAAACCGCCGCGCGGCACCTCGCGGGGTTCGGTCTCCTCGGTGAAGACCGCCGGATCCCGGAACGACACCCCGTACGCGGCGGTCGACGAGCGGACCACGAGCTTGCGCAGTCGAGGTGCCCGCTGGCAGGCGGCGAGCATCTGCATGCTGCCGATGACGTTCTGGTCCTTCATCGCGGACCGGCCGCCATGCGCCGGATCGGGTGAGGTGACCAGCGCGAGGTGCACCACCGCGTCGACGTCCAGGTCGGCGAGGAGGCCACCGAGGGAGCCGCTGTCGACGCGGATGCGTTCGACCCGGTCCAGCAGGTCGGTGAACTCGGTGCCGGAGTCCGGTGCGTCGACCCCGATGACCCGCTCGATGCGCGGGTCGGCGGCCAGTCGGGCCGCCACGTGGGCGCCCAGGTAACGGCCCACTCCGGTGACGACGACGACCCCCGGAGCACCTGAGGTGCCACCGGGGGTCATCTGACGCACCTACGCCGGCAGGATGGACCGAGCCGGGACGACCACGGCCTGATCACCTGAGCCTCCGGAGGTCGACAGTTTGGCAAGTGACGCCGAACGCCGGGCCGACAGCCCGGCGGCGATCACTTGCCGAGACGGCGACGCTGGACGCGGGTCTTGCGCAGCAGCTTGCGGTGCTTCTTCTTAGCCATGCGCTTACGGCGCTTCTTGACCACCGAGCCCATACGACAGCCTTTCGATACAACGTGCGGGGCGGACCGGATGACACCACGCAGGTGGCGACGGCGACCGCTTGCGGACAACGGACCGGACCAGTCTGGGCGGCGGGGCGCACCGGTGGGGTCTCGGTCGGGCTCCAGGGTAGCCGGAGGGCGTCAGCCGGACCAACGCGCCCCCGTCGCGGCCGCCTCTGGTTCGCGACAGCGCGGCCCGCAAGCTCACTCCTTACGCCCACCGATGCCGGTCAACTGGCGATCGGAGGGCGGGGCGGTGGCTCAGGCGGTCTCCTGAAAGGCACCCCGGAGATATTCGTGCACCGCATGCTCGGGCACCCGGAATGACCGGCCGACCCGGACGGCGGTGAGCTCACCGCTGTGCACCAGGCGATAGACAGTCATCTTTGACACCCGCATGACCGTCGCCACCTCCGCGACGGTCAGGAACTTGACCTCCGACAGCCGTCCGTCGGACTGTGACCCGGCCATGGCTCACCGACCCATCCCATGCCCGGCGCGTGCCAACCCGACGGATGCTCCGGGCCGGGCCGACGACGCGCGTGTTACCAGTACGGTAGCGGGGCGGTTGTGACCGGCGCGATCCCTTCCTGCAACTGATCATGCTTCGGTGGCCTGTTCACCCGATCCGTGCTCCTGGTATCCGCCCGTGCGCGTCCGTCGTCCGGTTGGTCCGGGTGCTCATTCGGTGCGCAGCGCGACCACCGGGTCGAGGCGACCGGCGCGCTGCGCGGGGACCACCCCGAAGACGATGCCCACCACCGCCGAAACGCCGAAGGCGAGCGCCAACGACCACCAGGTGATCGCCGCCGGAATTGGCGACAGCGCGTCGACCAGCAGTGCGGTTCCCACGCCCAGCGCCATCCCGGTGAGCCCGCCGATCGTGGTGAGCAGCACCGCCTCCAGCAGGAACTGCACGCCGATGTCGCGGGGACGCGCGCCGACGGCCTTGCGCAGCCCGATCTCCCGGGTCCGCTCCCGGACGCTGACCAGCATGATGTTGGAGACGCCGACGCCGCCGACGAGCAGCGAGATGCCGGCGATGGCCGCCAGCACGCCGGTGAGGACACCGAGGATGTCGCCGAGCACGCCGAGGATCTGCTGCTGGGTGACCGCGCTGAACTCGGTGTCCGGGTGGCGGCGGTTCAGCTCGGCGACGATCCGTTCGCCCAGCTCGTCGATCCGCTCCCGGTCCGGCGCCTTCACCGCGATGCCGTCGACCCGCTGGGTGCCCCAGAGTCGTTGCGCGGCGGTCACCGGCACGTGCACCTCGTCGTCCCGGTCGACGCCGAGGCTCTGGCCGAGGGGCGCGAAGACTCCGATCACCCGGAACCGCACCCCGGCCAGCGCCACCTGCTGACCGAGCGGGTCCCGGTCGGGGAAGAGCGCACGGGCGACCGAGTCACCGAGCACCGCCACCCGTCGGCTGGTGTCCACGTCCGTGCCGGTGAGGTAGCGTCCCCGCGCCAGCGAGCGCGTGAACACCGCCGGGGTCGTCTCCAGGACGCCCTGCACTGTGGTGAAGTCGGAACGGGCACCGGCCCGCGCGGTAGCCCCGGAGGCGACGGTGACCGCCACCCGGTCGGGGTCGCCGACCACCCGGGTGACGGCGTCCACGTCCTTGAGGGTCAGCGGCGAGACGACCGGCGCGTTGCCCACCTCGATCCGGCCGGGGACCACCAGCAGCAGGTTGGAGCCGAGGCCCTCGACCTGTTGCTCGACCTTCTGCTTGGTGCCGGTGCCGATGGCCACCAGCAGCACCACCGAGGCCACCCCGATGATCACCCCGAGCATGGTCAGCGCGCTACGCAGCCGGTTGGCCCGCAGGGCGTCCAGCGCCACCCGCCACGCCTCGGCGACTCTCACCCCGTACCTCCGGGCCGCTCGACCTCGCGCGGAAGGCGCCCGGTGGCTCCGGCGGCGCCACCGGAGCCACCGGACGGGTGCCCCGGACCGCTTCCGGACGCGGACCGGGGCTCCGCGCTGGGAGCGGGGACCAGTGTCGCAGGTCGACCGTGATCAACGGACGGCGGTCGATCATGAGCGGAGCGCGGATCGGCGCTGTCCGCCACGACCACCCCGTCGCGCATGGTGATCCGGCGGTGAGCGCGGGCCGCCACCTCCTGGTCGTGGGTGACCATCACCAGCGCCACCCCCGACTCCGCGTTCAGTTGCTCCAACAGCTCCAGCACGGCGGCGCCGGTGACGCTGTCCAGGTTGCCGGTGGGTTCGTCGGCCAGCAGCACCGTCGGCTCGGTGACCAGCGCGCGGGCGATCGCCACCCGCTGCTGCTCACCGCCGGACATCTGGTTGGGCCGGTGATCCAGCCGGTGCCCGAGGCCGACCCGGCCCAGCATCGCCGCCGCCCGCTCCCGCCGCTGCCGGGCCGACACCCCCCGGTAGACCAGGGGCAACGCAACGTTCTCCACCGCCGAGGTACGCGGCAACAGGTGGAACGCCTGGAAGACGAAGCCGAACGTCTCGTTGCGCAGGGTCGCCATCTCCGGTGGGGCGAGGGCGTTGACGTCCCGCCCGCCGATCACGAGGCGGCCACCGGTGGGCCGGTCCAGCCCGCCGAGGAGGTGCATGAGGGTGGACTTGCCCGAGCCGGACGGACCGACCAGGGCCACGTAGTCCCCCGGCTGCACGGTGAGCGACACCCCGCGCAGCGCCTCCACCGACACCCCGTCGAGCTGGTACGTCCGGGACACGTCCACCGCCTCGATGGCCGGAACCCGCTCCCCTGCCGGCCGATCTGCGACGGCGGGTTCGGTCACTGGACTTCCTGGCCGTCGCGGACCTGGTCGGCACCGCGCACCACGATCCGGTCGCCGGGCTGCACGCCGTTGAGGATCTGCACGAGGTCGGACCCCTGGACGCCCACGGTCACCGGCGCCCGGCCCGCCTTGCCGTCACGGACCACCCAGACCGCGTCCCGGCCGTCGGCGGAGAACACCGCCGACGCGGGGACGGTCACCGCGTCGACGGCCTCACGTACCCGCAGGTGCACGATCGCGTTCATGCCGGGGCGGGGCGTCGGGGCCGGCTCGTCCTCGGCCAGCTTCCCGGCGCCCAGCGCGAGGCGGACCCGGTAGGTGACCCCGCCCTGCGCGGAGCTGGTGGGCAGCACGTCGACCGAGCGGACGGTGGCGTCATAGCTGGCGCCGGTGACGGCGTCCAACTCGACAGTGGCCGGCACGCCGGCCTTGACCAGCAGCACGTCGGTCTCGTCCACCTCGGCGAGCAGACCCAACTGCCCGGTGTCCACCACGGTCAGCACCGGTGTACCGGCGGTGACCTGACCACCGACCGCGACCGCGTCGTCCACGCCGGCCGGCGGCCCACCCTGGCTGGGGGCCAGCACGGACGGGTCGAGCCCGGCCGCCTGCGCGCCACCGGCCTGCTCCAGCAGCCCGGCCAGACCGGCATTCGCGCCACCGCCGGCCCGGGTGCCGCCGGGCTGCACCACCCCGGCGATCGGGGCACGCAGGGTCAGCGCGTCGACTGTCGCCTTCGCCAGGTCGTACGCCTGCTGGGCCTGGAGCCGCTGCGCCGCGGAGAGCGCGCCGACGGCGGAACTCAAGCCGTTGATCCCCCGCTGCACCGCGCGGACCGCCTGGTCGGCGCTGCGCGCGGCGGCCGCGTACTGGCGTTGCGCGGACGTCACCTGGGTGAGTAGCGCGTCGCGCAGTTGCGGGTCGGCGATCTTCTCGGCGGCCTTCCGGGCCGCGTCGAACGCCTCGTCGGCGGCCTTGTCGGTGCCACGCCGGCTACTGGTCAGGCTGCCCGCTCCGACGCCCCGGCCGGCGCGCTTCGCGGCGGCCAGCGCCTCCTTGGCCTGACGGAGACGCTGTTGCGCGCTCGGTGAGTCGACCACCGCCAGCACCTGACCGCGCTTGACCCGTTGTCCGGGTTGGACGCGCAGGCCGGACAGGGTGCCGTCGGCGGGAGCGGTGAGGGTGGCGGCGGCGCGGGCGGTCACCGTGGCGGGTGCGTCGATCACCTCGGTGACCGGGTTGCGGGCGGCCGACGCCAGCGCGAGATCGGGGCCTTCGTCGCCGCAGGAGGCGGCGGTGGTGGCGGTGAGGACGACGACGGCGGTCAGGGCGATGAGCAGGCGGGGCCGCATGGTGCTGGCGGGCCGTGACGACTGAGGACGGCGCACCCATCGATGGTACGGCGCACCGCCGCACCGCCTCCGAGCTGCGTCAGGCGGCGGTGGCGCGGACGTACGCCACGCACTCGTCGTGCAGCGTCGACCACTGCTCACCGAACGCCTTCTCGGAGGCCGCGTCGATGGTCCTGCCGTCGTGCACCACGGTCTTGAAGAAGGTGAGCAGCCGCAGCGGCCCGTACCGGTCGACCAGGTGCCGGACGGCCAGGTAGCCGATGCCGTAGCTGGCGGCCACCCGTTCGGCGGAGGCATCGTCGGCGGGGTTGACGCCCTCCAACTTGCCGTCCCAGCCGCCCCGGACCATCTTGCGCACGTCGGCGATCCCCTCGTACCGGTCGACCGCCTGGCCGCCGGCACCGGCGAACTCGGCCAGGCCCTCGACCAACCACCAGGTGAGCTTGCCCGGGTAGCCGCGCTCCGGCAACGACGCCGCGTGGGTCAGCTCGTGCCGCAGCAGGTCGTCGGTGCCGCTGTTGGAGAGCCCTTCGGCGTTGAGCACCACCTCGTGGTGGCCGCCGCCCACGGTGACCGCGTAACCGCCGGTCCATTCCGGGCGCTCCCCGCCGTACCAACGCTGCCACTCGGTGCGCCCGGCGTAGAAGACCCGGTATCGGTCCGGCGGGGAGCCGGTCACCGCGTACCCGTCGGCGACCTTCGCCGCCGCCTCGGCCTGGGCGAGCAGGCCGGGCAGCTTGCCGCGCAGCGCCGGGGTGGTGGCGACTATGGTCCGCGCGCCGATGGCGACCACCAGGTCGCTGATCTCCCACGGTCGCGTGCCGGTCTCCACCGACTTGGATTCCTCCATGGCGACCATCCGGGGCTGGTCGCCGTTCTCCCGCCACCGGGTGCCGATCAGCACCGGGCTGGGCCGGCAGTTCGGCGTGACGAAGCAGTACTGGAAGCGCACCAGCAGCCGCCACTCGCCGGGCTTGCCGATGATCGGCACGGGCAGGCCACTCGGCTCGGCCCGCCAGCCGGTCACCTTGAGCTCGCGTAACGCGGCGAAGCGTCGGCGCAGATCGTTGTGGGCGGCGGGATCGGCGACGGCGAGGAAACCGGCGCGGTCGCCGCCGAGGAGTGCCGCGGACTGCCGGTGGAGCTGGGCGGTGATCCGGTCGGACAGCCCGCGGGCCACGGCGGTGGCCGGGTCGTCGGCCGCCGAGGAGCCGACCCGGCTGACAGTGGGGCGCGAGCCTGTCTCCCGGATCACTCCGACGACGAGCGCCGCCGGCAGGCCGCAGCCCAGCAGCAGGAGGACCACCACGAGCACCGTCCACAGCGGCCAGAGCCGCCGTGGTGCTGGCTGCTGCACCTCGTCAGTCACCCGCCGAAGGGTACGACCACTACCTGGATGCGACGAGGCCGCCCCGGGCGGATCGGCCCGGCCGCTCGCTCACCCGCCGGTGCGCGGCCAGGAGCGGAACGAGACGTCCATGCTCGCGACCAACTGGTGGTACGAGCGGTCGATATCGCGGGGCAGACCGAAGCCGCCCGCGGCCTCCAGGGTCACGAAGCCGTGCAGGGCGCTGCGCAGGGCCCGGGTCGCGTCCACCGCGTCGTCGTCGGTCAGCCCGTACCCGCGCAGCACCGCGAAGATGGCACCGACGGCGCGTTCGCCCGCCTCGACGTGTTCCGGGTCGGCCGGGTCGGGCACCCGCTGCGTCGCCGGGTAGCGGCCGGGGTGCCGGAGGGCGTAGTCACGGTAGGCGTCCGCCAGGGCCCGGAGCGCGTCGCCACCGGAGCGGCCGACGGCGGCGGTGGTCATCTCGGTGGCCAACTCGGCGGTGGCCAGCACGGCCAGCTTCTGGGCCAACGCGTCCGCCCCGCGCACGTGCTTGTAGAGGCTGGGCAGCGCCACCCCGAGCCGGCTGGCGAGCGCGGCGAGGGTGAGCTGCTGGAAGCCGACCTCGTCGGCCAGCCGGGCCGCCTCCCGTACGACGGTCTGCTGGTTCAGGCCGACCCTAGGCACCGGCGCACACCGCCAGGAAGCCGAGCAGTTCCTCGGCGGTGCGCTGCGGCCGGTCGGCGTGCGGGTAGTGGCCGGACTCCTCGATCATCCGGGCCTCGGCGGTGCCGAAGAGCCGCCGGGCGGCCCGCGCCTCGGCTCCCGGGTCGGGGAAGTCCGGGTCCTTGGACCCCATCAGCACCAGCACCGGTTGCCGCACCTGCGGGGCGCGGGCGGTCCAGTGCGGCTCGGCCGGTGCGATCACGCCGCGCGTCGCGGCCATCCGACCGGGCTCGCGCAGGTTGGCCACCATCGAGCGGCGGTACGCGGCGTCGTCGGCGGGTCGGTGCACCGGGAACAGTGTGTTGTGGAACATCCCGAACAGTCGAGGGCTGTGCAGCACTGACCACATCGCCATCCGCAGCAGCGGGTTGAGCTTCGGCTGACCGACGAACGCGCCGATCTGCACGATGCCGGTGACCAGCTCGGGCGCGTCGGTGGCGGCGAAGACCACCGCCGCAGCGGCGGACGAACTGCCGACCAGCACGGCCGGGCCGGCATCGAGGTCGCGGACCACGGCCAGCAGGTCCGCGCCGACCTCCGCCGGGGCGTACGTGGACCAGCCGGCGCTGGACTCGCCGTGGCCCCGGACGTCGACCGAGGCGACCCGGTGACCGGCGGCCACCAGTAGCGGCACGAGGTGCCGGAAGCTCGCCCTGTTCTCGCCCATGCCGTGCGCGAGGACCACCAACGGCCCTTCGCCCTGCACCTCGTACGCGATGTGTCCGCCGTCCCGCCGCACCTGGCTAGTTGTCATAGCCTTAAAGCTAAGCCACTTAGCCAACGTTGGCAAGCCGGATACCGGAAACGGGCCGGCGGTGACCCCGAGAGGTCGCCGCCGGCCCGTTTCGCCGAACCGGAGGAACTACTTCTTGGAGATCAGGGCACGGCCGAAGAAGACCAGGTTGGCGGGGCGCTCGGCGAGCCGGCGCATCAGGTAGCCGTACCACTCGTCGCCGTACGGGACGTAGGTGCGCACGGTGTAGCCGTCCCCGGCCAACCGGGCCTGCTCCTCGGGGCGGATGCCGTAGAGCATCTGGAACTCGAAACGCTCGGGACCCCTGTCGAACCACCGGGCCCGGTCCTCACCGATAGCGATCATCCGCGGGTCGTGGGTGGCCAGCATCGGGTAACCGTCGCCGGACATCAGGATGTTCATGCAGCGCACGTACGACTTGTCCACCTCACGGGCCGACTGGTACGCCACCGACTCCGGCTCCTTGTAGGCGCCCTTGCACAGCCGCACCCGCGACCCGGCCGAGGAGAGCTCCCGGCAGTCCGACTCGGTCCGCCGCAGGTACGCCTGGAGCACCGCGCCGGTCGACGGGAAGTCCTTGCGCAGCCGGCTCAGCACCTCCAACGTCGAGTCGGTGGTGGTGTGGTCCTCCATGTCCAGGGTGACGGTGGTGCCCGCCGCGTCGGCCGCCGCGCAGATCGCCCGCGCGTTGTCGTACGCCAACTGCTCGTCGAACATCTGGCCGAGGGCGGAGAGCTTCACGCTCACCTCGGCGGCCGGGGTGAGCCCAGCGGCGCCGAGCATCTTCAGCAGTTTCAGGTATTCGTCCCGGGTGGCGGTGGCCTGCTCGGGGCGGACGGTGTCCTCACCGAGGTGGTCGAGGGTGACCGCGAGGCCGTCGTCGACGAGCCCGCGGGTCGCGCGCAACGCGTCGTCGGTGGCGGCGCCGGCGACGAACCGGCGGACGACGTCCCGGGTGTACGGGGCAGTCGCGACGAGCCGCTCGACCTGGGATGACCGGGAGGCGGCGAGGATGACGGAACGGAGCATGAGCCGAGCGTAACGCCCCTGCCAGGGGCCCCGCCGAGGGGCGGCCGGGGCACCTCGGCCCGGGGGCGGGGCGGCGGCGGTGGCGTCGATCGGCTACAACGATGCCGTGGACCAACGCCCCCGCCGCCGACTCCGCTCGGCCTCCGTGCAGCTCGGCGCGCTCACCGCTCTCGCGCTCGCCCTCTCCGGCTGCAACATGACCTCGGACGACGACGATGACGACGACTGCGCCCTCGGGCCGGTCGGCGGCGGCGACACCGTCGCGCTGGCGATGCGCGTCACCGACCCGGCCGCCGGTCGCACCGCCCCGGAGCCGACCACCGCCGCCCTGCCCGAACGCGGTGGATTCGGCACCCACCTCGCCGCCTGCGGCGGCTGACGTGCGCCGCGAGACGGTCACGCCGCGCCCCGACTGGGACGCCACCATCCGGTCGCAGGGGCTGGTCTACGTCGACACCGAGCTGCCCGACGGCGGGATCATGTCGTACTGGGACGAGACCGCCGCGTACGCCTTCGACCTGGACGAGGTGCTGCGGCTGGAGGAGGCCACCGAGGAGCTGCATCGGATGTCGGTGGCCGCCGCCGAGCACGTGGTGGCGCAGCGCCGGTACGCCGAGTTCGGCATCCCGGAGTGGGCGGCCGAGGCGGTGGCCCGGTCGCTGCGGGAGGCGCCACCGACCCTGTACGGGCGCTTCGACCTCGCGTACGACGGCACCTGGCCTCCGAAGATGTTGGAGTACAACGCGGACACCCCCACCGCGTTGGTCGAGGCGAGCATCATCCAGTGGTACTGGCTGGAGCAGACCCGGCCGGAGCTGGACCAGTGGAACAGCCTGCACGAGCGGCTGGTCGGCGCCTGGGCCAAGATCGGGGCGGGGCTGCACGACCCCCGGGTGCACGTGCTCTGGTCGAACGAGGAGGAGTCCGGCGAGGACCACATGACCGCCGGGTACCTCGCCGAGACCGCCCGACAGGCCGGCCTGAGCGTCGAACTCCAACCCATCCAGGAGATCGGCTGGGACGGCCGACGCTTCGTCGACGCCGACGACAACCCGGTGACCACCTGCTTCAAGCTCTACCCGTGGGAGTGGATGCTGGCCGAGCCGTACGGGCCGGCGGCCCTGGCCCCGGGCACCCCGACCACCTGGATCGAGCCGGCCTGGAAGCTGCTGCTCTCCAACAAGGCGCTGCTCGCGGTCCTCTGGGAGCTGTACCCCGGCCACGAGTACCTGCTCCCGGCGTACCTCGACTCGCCGCGCGGCATGCGGGAGTACGTCGCCAAGCCGCTGCTCGGCCGCGAGGGCGGATCGGTGCGCATCGTCACCGCCGATGAGGAGATCACCAACCCGGGGATCTACGGCGACGAGGGCTGGTGCTACCAGGAGTTCCGGGCGTTGCCGCAGTTCGCCGGCAACCGGATGGTGCTGGGCAGCTGGATCGTCGACGGCGAATCGGCCGGCGTGGGTGTGCGGGAGAGCGCGAGTCTGATCACCGACGGCTACGCGCGCTTCCTGCCGCACTACATCGACGCGCCGCGCACCCGCTGAGTCGTCTACCGTTGGGGGCGTGAACTTCGACGCGTACGCCCGGACCGGCGTTGACCTGGTCAACGCCCGCCTGGACGACCTCGACGACCTGCGGGCCCTCTTCCCCGACGAGAACGCCTGGATGCGCGACGAGGTCGCGGACCGGGACGTGGCGATTTTCCGCCGGGCGCAGAAACGGTTGCGCGACGTCTTCGAGTACGGCACCTCGGGGCGGGACGCCCAGGCGGTCACCGAGCTGAACGCGCTGCTCGAGGCGTTCCCGGTGCAGCCGCGCATCTCCGGGCACGACTCCAGCGACTGGCACATGCACGTGACCAGTCGGGGCGCCTCGGTCAGTGCCGAATATCTGGCCGGCGCGGTCTGGGGGCTGTCGGTCTGGCTCTGCGAGTACGGCAGCGCCCGGTTCGGGGTCTGCGCCGACGAGCGGTGCGGCAACGTCTACCTGGACACGTCGTCCAACTGCTGCCGGCGGTTCTGCTCGGAGCGCTGCGCCACCCGCTCGCACGTCGCCGCGCACCGGGCCCGCAAGCGGGCGGCGGTCGGCGAGCAGGTCACTGTCGCCCCGCAGCCGACCTCCGCCGCCGATTCCCTCTCACCGGTCAGCTGACACCGTTGCCGCCCGATCGTGGGCGGACGGGTCAGGCGTCGACCGGTGACGACGCGGTCAGGTGCTGGCGGGCGAACTCCAGCGCGGCGCGCAGGTCCGCCTCGCGCACCGCGCGGCTCTTCGCGCCCCGGGTGGCGACCTCCACCGCCACCGCCCCGGTGAAACCCCGGCCGGCCAGCGAGGAGAGCAGCTCCCCGCAGGGCTGGGTGCCGCGCCCGGGCACCAGGTGCTCGTCGCGGCCCTCGCCCGTGCCGTCGCCGAGGTGTACGTGCGCCAGCCCGGCGCCCATCCGGTCGGCCATCTCCAGGGGGTCGCTGTGCGACGCCGCGCAGTGCGACAGATCCAGGGTGTACGACGGGTAGCCGGCGTCGGTCGGATCCCAGCCGGGCACATACGGGACGAACTGCCGGCCCGCCATCCGCACCGGGTACATGTTCTCCACAGCGAAGCGCAGCCCGCTGAACCGGTCCGCGACGGTGGCCAGACCCTCGGCGAAGTTGCGCGCGTAGTCGCGCTGCCAGGTGAACGGTGGGTGCACCACGACAGTCGGCGCGCCCAGCGTCTCGGCCAGCTCGGCGGCCTTGCGCAGGCGCTCCCACGGGTCCGGGCTCCACACGCGCTGGGTAACCAGCAGGCAGGGCGCGTGCACCGAGAGCACCGGCACGTCGTAGTGCGTGGAGAGGCCGCGCAGAGCGCCCGCGTCCTGGCTGACCACGTCGGTCCAGACCATCACCTCGACGCCGTCGTAGCCGAGCGCCGCGGCCAGTTGGAACGCCGCCGCGGTCGGCTCGGGAAAGACCGACGAGCTGGACAGGAGCACTGGAACGCGGGAAGTCACATCAGCCAGCGTAGCCCGGCAGCGCCGGGGGCATCGTGACGAGCGCCGGCAAATCGACCGAAAACGGCCGCCGGATCAGATCGGCTCCAGTTGATCGAGGCGGCGGAGGATGACACCCTCCCGCAGCGCCCACGGGCAGATGTCCAGCGAGTCCAGATCCAGGCGGCGCATCACCGCCTCGGCGACCACGGCACCGGCCAGCAACTGGTGGGCCCGACCCGCGCTGACCCCCTCCAGCTCCATCAACTGCGCCGGTGGGATGTGCCGGATGAAACCGATGACCTGCCGCAAGCCGGCCCGGGTCAGGCTGCGTCGCACCCACAGCCCGGAACCGGACGGGGCCGCCCCGGCCAGTCGGGCCAGGGTGCGGAACGTCTTCGAGGTGGCCACCGCGCGGCCCCAGCCCACCTCCGTCATCTGGTCGACGACCTTGTCCAGCCGGCCGTCCACGTACTCGCGGAGCTTGTCGACGGCCTCCGCCGAAGGCGGGGCCGCACTGGCCGGATCGACCCGCAGACGCTCGCGGGTCAGCCGACCGGCCCCGAGTGGCAGGGAGACCGCGACGTCCGGGTCCTCGTCGATGCCGGCGGCGATCTCCAACGAGCCGCCACCGATGTCAAGCACCAGCAGGCGGCCCGCCGACCAGCCGAACCACCGCCGTACCGCCAGGAACGTCATCCGCGCCTCGTCCGCCCCGGAGAGCACCGCCAGGCGTACGCCGGTCTCGTCCCGGACCCGGGCCAGCACCTCGGCGGCGTTGGTGGCGTCGCGCACCGCGGACGTGGCGAAAGCGATCAGGTCGTCGGCCGCCAACCCGGTGGCCGCCGCCTTGGCCATGCCCACCGCCTTGACCAGGCCGTCCGCGCCCGCCTCGGTCAGAGCGCCGTCTGGGCCGATCTGCTCGGCCAGCCGGAGCACCACCTTCTCGGAGTGCGCCGGCCACGGGTGCGCGCCGTGGTGCGCGTCCACCACAAGGAGATGCACCGTGTTGGATCCGACGTCGAGGACACCCAGTCGCATGGTGAAGACCCTAGGCGCAACACGTTTGCGCGGCTCACCGGCCTGCGGACGTGACCGCGCGTACGCTGGGCCGAGTGACGATGGAGCTCCGTGTGCTGGTGGACGACCCGGGTGACCCGCGCAGTCGCGAGGTGCCCCTGGACTTCCCTCGGGAGTGGATCGAGTTCACCGACCCAGCCGACGAGACGCACGTGATCCGGGCCGACCTGACCTGGTTGCTCTCCCGCTGGACCTGCATCTTCGGCAAGGGCTGCCACGGCATCATCGCCGGCCGGGCCGCCGACGGTTGCTGCTCGCACGGGGCGTTCTTCACCGACTCGGACGACGAGAAGCGGGTTCGCAACGCCGTCCGGCGACTCACCCCGTCGACCTGGCAGCATTTCCGGCGCGGGTTCAAGAACTGGACCGACGAGGACACCATCGACGGCAAGAACCCGGCCCGCCGCACCGCCACCCAGGGGGCCGACGGTCCGTGCGTGTTCCTCAACGACGCCGACTTCGCCGGCGGGGGCGGTTGCGCCCTGCACGCCCAGGCGCTGCGCGACGGGGTGCACCCGTTGGAATACAAGCCGGACGTCTGTTGGCAGCTGCCGATCCGCCGCGATCAGGACTGGGTGAAGCGACCGGACAACAGCAAGGTGCTGGTCTCAACCCTGTCCGAGTTCGACCGGCGGGGCTGGGGAGCCGGCGGGCACGACCTGGACTGGTGGTGCACCTCCTCGACGGACGCGCACGTCGGCACCGAGCCGATGTACCTGTCGTACTCCCCGGAGCTGACCGCCCTGATCGGTGCTGCCGCGTACGAGCGGCTGGCCGAGCTGTGCGCGACCAGAACGAAGCAGGGCATGATCGCCCCGCACCCGGCCGACGAGGTCTAGCCGCGGACAAGGAGCCGGTGCATCGGGTGAAACGCCTTTGGAGCTGACTCGTTTACGACATCGGCTGTACGGCACCGGCTGTACGGCACCGGCTGTACGGCATCGGCGCTACGACACCGGCTCCACGACGTCAGCGGATGACTCGTCTGTGACATCAGCTCCAAAGGGCCGCATCAACGGACTCGCCCCGCCGCGCAGGTGGCTCAGCTCTCGGAGCTGGCCCGCCGCTCAAGGGCCGACAGGCCGAAGGGGGCC
This sequence comes from Micromonospora noduli, assembly GCF_003264475.1. Classification (NCBI taxonomy): domain Bacteria; kingdom Bacillati; phylum Actinomycetota; class Actinomycetes; order Micromonosporales; family Micromonosporaceae; genus Micromonospora; species Micromonospora noduli. The sequence goes on from NZ_PYAC01000006.1 coordinate 41,878, forward strand.
TGCGTCGAGCGCAGACCCCCTTCGGGTACGCCGATCACGGCTCGAACTTGTAGCCCAGACCTCGCACGGTCACGATGAAGCGCGGCGCGGACGGCTCCGGCTCGATCTTGGAGCGCAGCCGTTTGACGTGCACGTCCAGCGTCTTGGTGTCACCGACGTAGTCGGCGCCCCAGACCCGGTCGATGAGCTGGCCGCGGGTGAGCACCCGGCCCGCGTTGCGCAGCAGCAGCTCCAGCAGCTCGAATTCCTTCAGCGGCAGCTGTACGGCCCCGCCGTCGACGGTCACCACGTGCCGCTCGATGTCCATCCGCACCGGCCCGGCGGCCAGCGTCGGCGCACCCGCCTCGGCCACCTCCGGGCTCTGCCGGCGCAGCACTGCCCGGATCCGGGCGACCAGTTCCCGCGGCGAGTACGGCTTCGTGACGTAGTCGTCGGCGCCGATCTCCAGCCCGACCACCTTGTCGATCTCGCTGTCCCGGGCGGTGACCATGATGATCGGTACGGCGGAGCGCTGCCGCAACTGCCGGCAGACCTCGGTCCCCGACATCTCGGGCAACATCAGGTCGAGCAGCACGATGTCGGCGCCGGTCCGGTCGAACTCGGTGAGGGCGTCGGTGCCGGTCGCGGCGACCGAAACCTCAAAGCCCTCCTTACGGAGCATGTACGACAAGGCGTCGGAGAACGACTCCTCGTCCTCGACCACGAGAACGCGGCTCAACGGGGATTTCCTTTCCATTTGCTGTCAGACCTGCCGTAGCCCAGTCGGACCGGACTCGATCCCAACCGGCGGCAGTGTCGCCAGGAGGTCATCCGGTGGACTGGCGGGCAGCCGGAGGGTGAACGTCGATCCACCACCAAGAGTGCTCGACACCTCGACCCGTCCGCCATGGTTGCTCGCAATGTGTTTCACGATCGCCAGACCGAGCCCGGTGCCGCCGGTGGCGCGCGAGCGGGCCTGGTCGGCCCGGTAGAACCGCTCGAAGATCCGGTCGACGTCGGTGGGGGCGATACCGATGCCCTGGTCAGCGACGGCGACCTCGACGTGCTCGTCGTCGCCGCGGAGGGTCACCCGCACCGTGGTGTCCTCGCCCGAGTAGTTGATGGCGTTCTCCACCAGATTCGCCACCGCCGTGGCGAGTTGGGAGTCGCTGCCGTAAGCGGTGAGACCACGCGCCCCCTCCACGGTCACCGCGACACCCCGGGCGGAGGCCGTGGTGCGGGTCCGGTCGACCACCTCGGCGATCACCCAGTCCAGCGCGACCGGCTCCGGTGGCGGTTGCGGCTCAGCCCCCTGCAACCGGGTCAACTCCAGCAACTCCTGCACGAGTCGACCCAGCCGGGTCGACTCGTGCTGGATCCGTTCGGCGAACCGGCGGGCGGCCACCAGGTCCTCGGAGAGGTCGGGTACCGCGGCGTCGGCCGGCTCGGTCGCGTCCAGCAACGCCTCGGCGAGCAGTTGCAGGGCACCGATCGGGGTCTTCAGCTCGTGGCTCACGTTGGCCACGAAGTCTCGTCGTACCCGGGTCAGCCGGTGCGACTCGGTCACGTCGACCGCCTCGACCGCGACGAAGCCGTTGCCCAGACCCATCGCCCGCAGGTGCACGCCGAGCGGGTTCTCCCCCGCGCTGTCGCGGCCTCGGGGCAGGTCCAGCTCGATCTCGCGTCGCACGCCGGTGCGTCGCACCTGGCCGGCGAGGGTACGGATCAGCGGGTGCGCGGCGATTGAGCCCGGAGTGCTGCCGGTACGCAGCAGCCCCATCGCGCGGGCGGCCGGGTTGATCAACACGGGGACGTCGTCGTTGTCCAGAACCACGACACCGGCCCGGAGTGAGTCGATCGTCCGGCGGCCGAGCCCGGCCTGCTGCTCGTCGGCTATCGCGGGCCTCCCCCTGCTCCAGCGGAAGCTGACGCTCCCCGTCGACGTGGAGTGACCGTCCCGCCTCGGCAGGAACCGGGGCAGCAGCAGACCGGCGGCCATCCCGGCCACCAACGCCAGAGCCACCACGACCGCCACCGCCCACTCCACCCGGCGATCGTAGGGTCATTGTTAACCTGGCTACCACACAGAACGGGACGAACTACCCTCACTTACGGAAGTGTTCACCCCCACGTCTGGCGTCGTTCACCGTGGTTCATCCGGGATCCGTCCACGCGCCCTACCGTTGGCGTCGCACCTGCTCAACCCCCTGCGCCGGCACCCGTCGGCGGCGACCGACCACAGGACGTGATGATGCGCGACGAGTTCCGGGCCGACCTCCAGATCGTCAGCCAACTGCTGGTGGACATGGCGGAGGGCGTCCGCGCCGCCATGCGCCAGGCCACCCGGGCCCTGCTCACCGCCGACCGGCAGGCCGCCGAGACGGTCATCGAGCGGGACGCCGAGATCGACGACCTCTACCGGCACGTCGAGGAGCGGGTCTGTGACCTGCTCGCCCGACAGGCGCCGGTCGCCTCCGACCTCCGGGCGATGATCACCGCGCTGCACGTGGCCGCTGATCTGGAGCGGATGGGCGACCTCGCCGAGCACGTGGCGAAGACCGCCCTGCGCCGGCACCCCTCCCCCGCCGTCCCGGCCGAGCTGCGGACTGTCTTCACCGAGATGTCCGAGATCGCCGACCGGATGGCCGTGAAGATCGGTTCGGTGCTGGCGAAGCCCGACGCCGACCTCGCCGGCGAACTGGACCGCGATGACGACGCCATGGACGAGCTGCACAAGAACCTGTTCGCCGTGCTGCTCGGCGACGACTGGCCGTACGGGGTGGAGACGGCGATCGACGCCACCCTGCTGGGCCGCTTCTACGAGCGCTTCGCCGACCACGCGGTCAACGCCGGCGAGCACGTGATCTACCTGATCACCGGGGAGAGCGCGCCCAGCAGTAACTGACCGACACGGAAGGGGCCCCTCGCCATCGCTCTTCGCGATGACGAGGGGCCCCTTTTCTGGTGGCTCAGCGCCCCTGGTTGGCCACCGCCGCGGCGGCTGCCTTCGCAGCGGTCGGGTCGAGGTAGGTGCCGCCCAGAGTGAGCGGGCGCAGCTGCGGGTCGAGGTCGTAGCGCAGCGGGATGCCCGTCGGGATGTTCAGCTTGGCGATCGCCTCGTCGGAGATCTGGTCGAGGTGCTTGACGAGGGCGCGCAGCGAGTTGCCGTGCGCGGCCACCAGCACCGTCCGGCCGGCCAGGATGTCCGGCACGATCGAGTCGTACCAGTAGGGCAGCATCCGGTCGACGACGTCCTTGAGGCACTCGGTGCGGGGCATCAGTTCGGTCGGCAGCAGCGCGTAGCGCGGGTCACCCACCTGCGACCACTCGTCGTTGTCGTCGATGGGCGGCGGTGGCGTGTCGTACGACCGGCGCCAGAGCATGAACTGCTCCTCGCCGTACTCGTCGAGGGTCTGCTTCTTGTTCTTGCCCTGCAGGGCGCCGTAGTGACGCTCGTTGAGCCGCCACGACCGGCGTACGGCGATCCAGTGCCGGTCGGCGGCGTTGAGCGCCAGCTCGGCGGTGCGGATCGCACGGCGCATCACGCTGGTGTGCACGACGTCCGGCAGCAGGCTGTGCTCGCGCATCAACTCGCCGCCGCGCCGCGCCTCGCCCTCGCCCTTCTCGGTCAGGTCGACGTCCACCCAGCCGGTGAAGAGGTTCTTGGCATTCCAGTCGCTCTCACCGTGTCGCAGCAGGACCAGCGTCCCGACGGTGGGCCCTTCGCTCGCAGTCATGCGGATCATCCTGCCTCAACCGCCCGACGGACACGCGGGCAGCCGTCGTGACGACCACCACGTGAAAAAGCTGATGACCAGCAGATCCGGCCGCCACTAGGGTTGTAAGGCACGCCAGTCACATCGGTCATTACTTGCAAGCGGGGCGCCATATGCGGACGATGCGGAGTTGGTTCCGGGACACCACCGGCGGCCTACCGACCACCTTCTGGTACCTGTGGTCCGGCACCCTGATCAACCGACTCGGCTCGTTCGTCCTCGTCTTCCTCGCCATCTACCTGACCCAGGAACGTGGCTTCTCGGCCTCGCAGGCCGGCCTGGTGATCGGCCTCTGGGGTGTCGGCGGGGCGTTCGGCACGACCGCCGGCGGCACTCTGGCCGACCGGTGGGGCCGCCGGCCGACGCTGCTCACCGCCCACGTGGGCGCGGCGGCCATGATGCTCGGCCTCGGGCTGGCCCGGGATCTCTGGGCGGTGGCGCTGGGCGCGCTGCTGCTCGGCATGTTCGCCGAGGCGGCCCGGCCCGCGTTCGGGGCGATGATGATCGACGTGGTGCCGGCCAAGGACCGGCTGCGCGCCTTCTCGCTCAACTACTGGGCGATCAACCTGGGCTTCGCCTGCGCGGCCGTCCTCGCCGGCCTGGCCGCCCAGGCCGACTACCTGCTGCTGTTCGTGGTCGACGCGGCCACCATGCTGATCACCGCGCTGATCATCTTCAGCAAGGTGCCGGAGACCCGACAGACAGGCCCCGCCACCGCCGCCACGGCGGCAGCGGCTCCGCGCGGCGCGCTGCGCACGATCCTCACCGACCGGGTCTACCTCGGCTTCGTGGCACTCAACCTGTTCGCCGCGCTGGTGTTCCTCCAGCACATCTCGATGCTGCCGATCGCGATGGGCGACGACGGTCTGAGCCCCGCCACCTACGGCTCGGTGATCGCGCTCAACGGCATCCTCATCGTGGTCGGCCAGCTCTTCGTGCCCCGACTGATCCGGGGTCGGAGCCGCTCGCACGTGCTCGCGCTGGCGTCCGTGGTGATGGGCGTGGGGTTCGGGCTGACCGCGTTCGCCGGCACCCCCTGGTTCTACGGGCTGACAGTGCTGATCTGGACGGTCGGCGAGATGCTGAACTCGCCCTCCAACTCCACGCTGATCGCCGAGCTCTCCCCGGCCGAGCTGCGCGGTCGCTACCAGGGCGTGTTCTCCCTCTCGTGGCAGATCGCCGGGGCCAGCGCGCCGATCCTCGGTGGCCTGGTGCGCGAGCACGCTGGCAACGACACCCTCTGGTACGGCTGCGCCGCGCTCGGCCTCCTGACCGCGGTGGCCCACCTGGTGTCGGGGCCGGCCCGGGAACGGCGTGCGGCCGCGCTGCGGCGCTCCGGTGAGGCACTGGCACCGGCCACCACGTCCCGTGCCCCACAGCCCGCCGAGGCGTAATGAGTGGCGCGGCCGTGCCGGAGTTCCTACTGTGCAGTGGAAACAGTTAACAACCTGAACTGTCGGGAGGTCGGGTGCACGCCCTGCGGCGCTGGTGGCACGACACCGCAGGCGGACTACCCGCCACCTTCTGGTACCTCTGGGCCGGCCTGCTGATCAACCGGGCCGGCGCGTTCGCCATGCTGTTCCTCTCGCTCTACCTCACCGACGTACGCGGCGCGAGCGAAGGGCTGGCCGGCACCGTGGTCGGCGCGTACGGGGCCGGCGGGGCGGCCGGAGTGCTGCTCGGCGGGGTGCTCGCCGACCGGTGGGGACGCCGGGCGACCCTGCTCGCCGCGCACCTGGCCACTGTCGGCCTGATGGTGGCGCTCGCCTTCACCCGACCCCTGCTGCTGATCGCGGTGCTCTCCGCGCTGATCGGCGTGGTCCACTCGATGCCCAGCCCGGCGTTCGTGGCGGCGATCGTCGACGTGGTGCCCGCCGAGCGTCGCTCGCGGGCGTTCAACCTTCAGTTCTGGGCGTTCAACCTGGGCATGGCGGTCGCCTCTCTGCTCGCCGGAGTCCTGGCCGAGGCGAGCTTCACCGCACTGTTCCTGGTCGACGCGGGCGCCACCCTGACCGCCGCAGCCGTGATCGCCTGGAAGGTGCCCGAAACCCTGCGGCTGGCCCGGCCAGCGGCCGACCCACCGCCCGCCACAGGGGCGGCACCGAAATCCATCCGGACCCGTCGGCCGGGACTGCACACCGCGCTCACCGACCGCACCTTCCTGGTGTTCGTCGGGCTCACCTTCGTGCTGGCCGTACTCACCATGCAGACGTCGACCATCATGCCGCTGGCCATGCGCGCGGACGGCCTGGGCCCATCGGCGTACGGGCTGGTGGTGGCGCTCGGCGGCGCGCTGATCGTGGTCGGGCAGTTGTTCGTGCCCCGGCTGATCGACCGGCACCGCAAGGACATCGTGCTGGCCGCCTCCACGGCGCTGCTCGCGCTCGGTTTCGGGGCGCTCGCCATCGCCGACGAACTGGCCATCTACCTGGGTGCCGCAGTGGTCTGGACGGTCGGCTCGATGCTCGCCGCCCCGCCCAACGCGCAGATCAACGCGGACCTGGCGCCACCGCAGCTACGAGCGCGCTACCAGTCGGTCTTCTACCTGACGTTCCCAGCCGCGGCGTTCGTCGCACCCACCCTCGGCGGGGTGAGCCTCCAGCACCTCGGCGACCGGCACTGGCTGATCGTGGGCGGGCTGGGTCTGCTGGCCGCGCTCGGGCACCTGCTCGCCGGACCATCCCGGGAGCGGCACGTCGCCGCGCTGCGCCGGGTTGTCGACAGGGAGCCGGCAACCCCCGCAGACCGCGTACCGACCGGATAACCGACGCAAAGCGCCCACCACGTCCCTGAGGTCGTGGTGGGCGCCCGCCGGCGGGGCCGGCGGCGGCGGGCAACACTCACCCCCGTAAGCATCGCCCGCTCACGCCGCCGGTCCAAACAGGTGGGAACCGTCCCCCAACGGTTATTCCACCCGTCCCCTCGCGCCTCGTCTGGTGCGCGGATCTGATCGATCCGCCGCTCCCCCGAACGTTTCCAAACGTGGCGCGGTGCAATAAAGCTAGTTCGCCCGGATTCTGGATTCAACCCAGAACGGCTGTCTCGCCGGTCACAACTGGCGAGTATCCGCTGCTCCGGCCTCGTCCGTTGGCAACAGCCGGGTACCCGTCGGCCATTCCCGCAAACACCTCAACCGTCTTCCCGATCAGGTGACTCGGTCCGGAAGAAGTTGCTCTGCCGGCCGTCCCGCAACTGTTCCTGATAAATCAGGTTCAGCCGCCGCAGGTCAAACGTGTAGAACCACTCATCCCAGGTGATCTCGCGAATCCGGCTGCTTTCCCGGTATCCGGGAATGTTGAAGGTCAGCACACCCGCCCGGCCATCCCGCTCGGTGCCCGCGATGGTCGCCGGCTTCGCCCCGCGCTCCTGGGCCCAGCGCTGGATCACCTCATGGTTCGCCGTGATCAAACTCCGCCCCGGCCGCTCCGGCCGGTCCGCGATCGACGAGATCACCTGCGAACTGCGGACCGACCGACCCGTACCCCGTCCGGTCCGGATCCCGCCGGCCGCCGTCCCGCCACCGGTCGACGGCGTCAACGTGCGCTTGGCCGCCGCGCTCTTGGCCGGTGCCGTGCGCTTCGCTGTGGTGCGCTTCGCCGCCGCACTCTTGGCCGGTGCCGTGCGCTTCGCCGTCGTGCGCTTGGCCGCCGCGCTCTTGGCCGGTGCCGTGCGCTTCGCCGCCGGGCGGGCCGGCGCCTTCTTCGCCGGCGCCTTCCGCGCGGGCGCCGTACGCGCCGTCGCTGTCTTACGGGCCGCCGTGGTCTTCCGCGCTGCGGCGGTCTTCCGGGCGGCGGTGGTCCTGCTCGCGGCCGTGCTCTTGCGGGCGGCCGTCGACGTCGCCGCTGTGGTCTTCTTCGCGGCGGTCGCCTTCTTCGCCGGTGCCCTCTTCGCCGCCGCCGTCGACTTCCGCCCGGCGGTCGCCTTCGTTGCGGCGGCCCGCTTCGCGGGCGCGCTCTTGTTCGCCGGCGCGGCCTTCGCGCGGCTCGACGCCGGCCTGGCCGCCGACTTCTTGGTGGCGGCGGCACGACCCGCCGACGCCCTGGTGCCGGCGGCCCGGCCCGACGGGCCGGTGCTGCTCCGACCCGCGCCGGCCCGCATCGAGCGCACCAGCTGTTTCACCAGCTCGGGCTTGCGCAGTGCGGAGATCCCGGAGACCCCCCGTTTACGCAGCTGCCCGCGGATGTCGTCCACCCGCATCCGGGAAATCTCCGACTCGGAGACTCCGGGCGTACCCGGCGTCTGGTTGCCGGCCTGTCGCTTCGTCCTGGTCGCAGTCGCGCCGCGACCTGAGCTGTTCCGCTGAGCCATGGGACGCTCCGCTCCTTGGCACTCCGTCATCGGCGCGCGGGGGTCCCTTGCCGCACCGCGCGGTGCGGCATACCCGTCAGGAGCACTCCGAACCACAGTCAACTCGCCATGCTCGTGCTGGAGCCAGGATCGAGTGGCGTCGCCGCGTCGCCGCGTCGGTGGGTCAGGTTGGGTCGGGGCCGGCGCCGGAGGGCTCGAAGAGGTGGGCGAAGGCGGCCAGGTTGGCGGTCGACTCGCCCCGCTTCACCCGCCACTCGTACTCGCGCCGGATCGAACTGCCGAAGCCGATCTCCAGCATCGTGTCGAACGACTCGTCGGCGTACGTGAGCACAGCGCCGAACAGGCGGTCCAACTCGTCGGCGTCCACGCCGGCCGGGTTGACCCGACCGGTCAGGTACACGTCGCCGACCGCGTCGGTGGAGAAGGAGACGCCGTACATCCGGGCGTTGCGCTGCAACAGCCAGGCCCACAGCTCCTCGCGGCGCTCGTCCGGCTGGCGCATCACGAACGCCTCGATCCGCAGCGCGTGCTCGCCGACGATCAGGTTGCAGATCGTCTTGAGCTTGTGGGTGCCCGGCAGCGTCACCGCATACGAGCCGGGGCCGGTCGACTCCCAGGCCAGGTCCCGCTCGGCGCAGACCGACTCGATCAGGGTCGCAAGATCGCTCTTCGGGCTCACCGGACCCACTCTACGACCGACCCGGCTCGCGCACCGGGTGACAACGGGCCGCGGGTCACCAGGAGCAGGAGAGCGCCGGGTCACCGGCCAGGTCGGCCGCGAGCCGGGCGCGGTGCCCGGCGATCGCCTCGCCGTAGACACCGAGCAGGCCGGCGACGGTGCGGTCCCAGGAGAAGTGCCGGGCGTGCTGCTCGGCACCTCGGGCCAGCACCGACCGCAGCGCCCGGTTCGGCAGCAGGCTGCCCATCGCACGGGCCCAGTCCACCGGGTCGTGCCCGTCGATCAGTACGCCACTGACCTGGTCCCGGACGGCGGTGACCAGCCCTCCGACGGCGGCGGCCAGCACCGGCGTACCGCAGGCCTGCGCCTCCAGGGCGACCAGCCCGAACGACTCGTTGTGCGACGGCACCGCGACCAGATCCGCCGCCCGGTACAGGGCCGGAAGGTCGTCCCCGGTGAGCGGCGGCAGGAACCGCACCCCGTCGCCGACCCCGAGTCTGGCGGCCAACTCGATCAGGGCGGTCGGCCGGTCCAGCCCACTGCCGCTGGGCCCGCCGCAGATCACCACTGTCACCTTGTCGGCCAGCGCCGGGTCGCGCTCCCGCAATGCGGCGATCGCGCGGATCAGCACGTCGGGGGCCTTGAGCGGCTGGATCCGACCGACGAAGGCAACCACGTACCCGTCGACTGGAAGCCCCAGCCGGCGACGGGCCTGGCGGGCGGCCGCGGACCTGTCGCCCGGCGCGGGCCGGAACCGGGCGAGGTCGACGCCCGGCTGCACGACGGACACCCGGGTCGGGTCGGCGTCGTACCGGTCGAGCAGGTCGCTGGCCTCGACCCGGGTGTTGGCGACCAGCCGGTCCGCCTCGGCGACGACCTGCTCCTCGCCGATGACCCGGGCCTTGGGCTCCGGCCGGTCACCGGCCGCGAGCTGGGCGTTCTTGACCTTCGCCAGGGTGTGCGCGGTGTGCACCAGCGGCACCCCCCAACGCTCCTTGGCCAGCCAACCGACCTGGCCGGAGAGCCAGTAGTGGGAGTGGATCAGGTCGTAGTGGCCGGGCGGGCGGGACGCTTCCGCACGCAGCACCCCGGCCGTGAAGGCGCAGAGCTGACCGGGCAGCTCCTCCTTGGTGAGGCCCTCCAGGGGGCCGGAGGTGATGTGCCGGACCTGCACGCCGGGCGCCATCTCGACCACCGGGGGGAGGTCACCGGAGGTGGCCCGGGTGAAGATCTCCACCTCCACGTTGGCCTCGGCGAGACGCCGGGCGACTTCGAGGATGTAGACGTTCATTCCGCCGGCATCACCCGTGCCGGGCTGGTGCAGGGGGGAGGTGTGTACCGACAGGGTGGCGATGCGGCGCGGCCGAGGCCACGGTCGGGCACCTCGCTGACGCCCGACACCGGTGTGCATTTCCGCCACATCCGCTCCTTCATCACGGTTGATGCCGTCTCGCACGACCGGCGCTTCTCGGTCAACCTGTACGCCGGATGTCATCTTCCCCATCGGGCTTCGGAAATTCCCCAGCGCGGCCCCTCGGCGTGACGGACCTCATCACCGAACGCCCGCCGATGGCTGCCGTACGCCCGGTCGGGGCGGCTCGTACGCCCAGGGTGACAATGTCGGGATGACCTCAGTCGCCATCGTCACCGGAGCGTCCAGCGGGATCGGCGCGGCCACCGCCCGCCGGCTCGCCGCCGAGGGCTTCCACGTGCTCGCCGCCGCCCGTCGCGCCGAGCGGCTCACCGACCTGGTCGCCGAGATCACCGCCGCCGGCGGGCAGGCCACCGCCGTGACCTGCGACGTCACTTCGGACGAGTCGGTGGCCCGGCTGGCCGAGGCCGCCGCCCAGGCACCCGGGCCGGTCACCCTGCTGGTCAACAACGCCGGCGGAGCGCGCGGGTTGGACCCGGTGGAGTCCGGCTCGGTCGCCGACTGGCAGTGGATGTACGACGTGAACGTGCTCGGCACCCTGCGGGTCACCCAGGCCCTGCTGCCGGCGCTGGAAGCATCCGGCTCCGGCACCATCGTGGTGGTCTCCTCCACCGCCGGCCTGACCGTGTACGAGGGCGGGGGCGGCTACACCGCCGCGAAGCACGCGCAGACCGCCATCGCCGGCACGCTGCGCCTGGAGCTGTGTGGTCGGCCGCTGCGGGTCATCGAGATCGACCCGGGCATGGTGAAGACCGACGAGTTCGGGCTGGTCCGCTTCGAGGGCGACGCGGAACGGGCCGCCGCCGTCTACGCCGGGGTGCCGGGGCCGCTGGTCGCCGAGGACGTCGCCGACTGCATCGCCTGGTGCGCCACCCGCCCCGAGCACGTCAACATCGACCGGCTGGTGGTCCGGCCCCGGGCACAGGCCGCCCAGCACAAGGTGCACCGGGTCTAGGGAGAAGTGAGCCGGGTTTTCGAGCCCCGCAGTCGCGAACGGAGATTGGCCCGGAGGTCGACATGAGCCCTGCGGCGCGGCGCCGGCCGGTCGGCGTGGTCACCCGCGGCACGACGAACCCGAACCGGCTCCGTCGGGTGGACAACTGGATCGTCGCCACCTGCGCCGACCGGCTGTTGGCGGCGGACGACCCCCTGGTGGTCGACCTCGGCTACGGCGCCACCCCGGTGACCGCTGTGGAGTTGCGCGCTCGACTGGCGGCCGGGGTTCGTCCGGACGTACGGCTGGTCGGGTTGGAGATCGACGCGGCCCGGGTGGCGGCCGCGGCGCCGGCCGCCGACCCACCCGGATTGACGTTCGCCCGGGGTGGGTTCGAGTTGGCCGGGCTCCGGCCGGTGCTGGTCCGCGCGTTCAACGTGCTGCGACAGTACGACGAGAGCGAGGTGGCCGAAGCCTGGCAGACGATGACCGCCGCGCTCGCCCCCGGCGGAGTGCTCGTCGAGGGCACGTGTGACGAGTTGGGGCGGCTCGCCAGTTGGCTGCTGATCGACGCCGACGGCCCCCGGACGCTGACCCTGGCCGCGAAGCTCACCACGCTGGGCAGCCCTGCCGAGCTGGCCGAGCGGCTGCCCAAGGCGCTGATCCACCACAACGTTCCCGGTGAGCCGGTGCACGCGCTGATTCGCGCCCTGGCCGGCGCCTGGCAGGCCGCCGCCCCGTACGCCACCTTTGGCCCCCGCCAACGCTGGCTGCACGCGGTGACCCGTCTCCACGAAACCGGCTGGCCCGTCCACGACAACCCCACCCGCTGGCGTCAGGGCGAGCTGACCCTCACCTGGCCCCTCCCCTGACCCTGCAGGGTCAGAGGGTGCAGTTGATGAGGACTGGTTCGGGGTGCAGGGTTACGCCGAAGCGGGCGTGGACCTGATCGCGAATGGTGCGGGCCAGGGTGAGCAGGTCGCTGGTGTGGGCGGTGCCGCTGCGGTTGGTCAGGGCCAGGGTGTGCTTGCTGGAGATGGCCACCCCACCCTCGCCGGGGTGGCCCTTGGCGAAGCCGGCCTTATCGATCAGCCAGGCGGCGCTCACCTTGACCAGACCGTCCGCCCCCGGCCAGGCGGGCGGGTCGCCCAGCTCGGCGGAGCGTTCCAGGAGTTGTTCGTACGTCGCGCGGTCGAGCACCGGGTTGGTGAAGAAGGAGCCGACCGAGCGAGTGTCCGGGTCGTTGGCGTCGAGCACCATCCCCTTGCCCGCCCGCAGCCGCAGCACCACCGCTCGGGCGTCGGCCAGCGGCACCTGGTCGCCCACCTCGACACCGAGGGCTCGGGCCAGCTCCGCGTAGCGCACCGGCCCGGAGAGCGGAGACCTGGTGAGTCGGAAGTCGACGGAGAGCACCACCCAGCGGTCCACGTACTTGAAGATGCTGCCCCGGTAGGCGAAGCCGCAGTCCGCGGCGGGGATGACCTGACGGGTGCCCTCGACCCGGTCGTACACCTCGACGCCGGTGATCGTCTCGGCGACCTCCTGGCCGTACGCGCCGACGTTCTGGATCGGGGTGGCACCGGTCGAGCCGGGGATGCCAGAGAGGCATTCCAGCCCGGCCCAGCCGTTGGCGACCGTGGCGGCGACCAGGTCGTCCCACGGCTCGCCGGCGTCGACCCGTACGGTGACCGAGGTGGCGTCCTCGGCGATGACCCGCATGCCACGGGAGCGCACCAGCACGACGGTGCCGGGGAAGCCGGCGTCGCCGATCACCACGTTGCTGCCCCCGGCCAGGATCAGGACCGGCTCCACCGCGGCGCGTACCGCCCGGACGAGTTCGTCGGCACTGCCGGCGGCCACGATCCGCTCAGCCGGCCCACCCGTTCGGAGGGTGGTGTAGCCGGCGAGTGGACCGGGGATGGCACGATCGGCGTCGGTTGTCGGCTGGGCGGAGGCGTCTGGCACGCCCTTCACCTTAGGCTGACAAGTAGCCGTGGCACCCACTGGTCGCCCGGCACCCCCGGGAGGATGGCGATGAGCAGACTGCAGGGCAGCAAGGATTTCTGGATCGGGGCGCTCCGGACGGAGGGTCCGGCTTTCGCGGCAGCGGTGGCCGAGGCGCCGCCGGAGACACCGGTGCTGTCCTGTCCGGGCTGGACGGTCAACGACGTCACACTGCACATGGCCGGCATCTACCACTGGGTGTCGTCGTTCGCCGGTTCCGGCCAGACCAGCCAGCCGCCTCGGCGGGAGAAGATCGAGGCCGACCCGGGCGTGAACGCGCTCCAGCTGTGGCAGCAGGGTTACGACCGGGTGATGACCCTCTTCGACGGGATCGACCCGGAGGCACCGGCGTGGAACTGGGCCCCGCAGCCGAAGAAGGCCGGTTTCTGGCCGCGTCGGATGGCGCACGAGACGGCCGTGCACCGCTGGGACGCCCAGCTCGCCATCGGGGCTGGCGATCCGGTCGAGGCGAAGCTCGCGGCCGACGGGGTGAGTGAGGTGCTGGACACCTGGCTGCCGGCGGGCCGGCGGCAGGTGCCGGGTGACTGGCACGGGGTGGTGCAGCTCTGCGCGACCGACGCGGCCCAGGAGTGGTATCTGCGGCTGCGCGGCGAGGGGGTGGCGCTGCTCGACACCGCTACCATCTTCGACCACGACGATCACCACGCCCGCGCCCAGGTCAGCGGCACCGCGAGCGACCTGCTGCTGGCGCTCTGGGGGCGGGTGAGCTTCGAGACGCTGGACGTCGTCGGTGACCGCACCCTGTTGGACGGTCTGCGCACCGGCTGACCGACGCACCACGAACGAGGGCGTCACCCCGGCGGGGGTGGCGCCCTCGTCGGCGTTCGGCGCACTGGGCGCGCTGTGCTCCGGCGGCCGTCCATCACGGGACCACAACGCTGAGAGAGCGCTCTCTTGACAGCGGGTTGACGACCCACCACCCTGTCGTGAGAGCGCTCTCTTAGCCATCTGCCATCACCCGCCCGCCTTGAGAGAGGTCGATAAACCATGGCTGTCTTCCCGCGCCGCCGCCTCGCCGCGGTGGCCCTCGCCGCCGCCACCGCCCTGCTCGTCACCGCTGGCTGCGGCGGCGGTGACGAGCCAGGCGACGGACCGGTCACCCTGACCGTCGACGTCTTCGGCCAGTTCGGCTACGAGCAGCTCTACCAGGAGTACATGACCGCCAACCCCGGCGTGAAGATCGTCGAGCGCGGCACCGGCACCAACCTCGACGAGTACTCGCCGAAGCTCACGCAGTGGCTCGCCGCCGGCCGGGGCGCCGGCGACGTGGTGGCCATCGAGGAGGGTCTGCTGGTCGAGTACAAGGCCAATCCGGCGAACTTCGTCAACCTGCTGGACCACGGCGCCGCCGACCTCAAGGGCAACTTCCTGGAGTGGAAGTGGAACGCCGGCCTGACCGCCGATGGCAAGCAGCTCATCGGCCTCGGCACCGACGTCGGCGGGATCGCCATCTGCTACCGCAAGGACCTCTTCCAGAAGGCCGGCCTGCCCACCGAACGGGACGCGGTCTCGAAGCTCTGGCCCACCTGGCCGGACTACATCGCCACCGGCGAGCGGTTCACCGCGGCGAAGACCGGCGCGTCCTTCCTCGACGGGGCGACCAACACCTTCAACACCATCCTGTTGCAGACCGCCGGCAACACGACCGGCTACAGCTACTACGACACCAGCGAGAAGCTGGTCGTCGACAGCAACCCGGCCGTGCGGCAGGCCTACGACACCACTATGGACATCATCGACTCGGGCCTCTCCGGCAAATACGGCTCCTGGTCGGAGGAGTGGGTGTCCGCCTTCAAGCAGTCGAAGTTCGCCACCATCGCCTGCCCCGCCTGGATGACCGGCGTCATCGAGGCCAACGCCGGCGCTGACGCACAGGGCAAGTGGGACATCGCCCGGGTGCCGGGTAACGGCGGCAACTGGGGTGGATCGCACCTCGCCGTTCCCAAGCAGAGCAAGCACCAGGCCGAGGCGATCAAGCTGGCCAAGTTCCTGACCAGCGCCAAGGGGCAGATCGGGGCGTTCAAGGCCAAGGGTCCGCTGCCCTCCTCGCCGCAGGCGCTCGACGACCCGGCGATCACCGGCGCGACCAACGCGTACTTCTCGGGGGCACCGGTCGGCGCCATCTTCGGCACCGGCGCGAAGAGCCTGAAGCCGGTCTACATGGGCCCGAAGAACCAGGCCGTACGGACCGAGGTGGAGAACGCCGTACGGACCGTGGAGCTGGGTCAGCGCAACCCCGCGCAGGGCTGGACCGACGCGGTGACCAACGCGAAGAAGGCCGCCGCCAAGTAGCCCCGAGCGAGCGTGCGGGCGGGCCTCGGAAGCACAGGTCCCGCCCGCACGACGGAAAGGAGTCCTCGGGCATGACCGTCCAGCTCGACGCCCGTCCGCCGGCCACACCGGCAAGCGGTAGCCCCCGCCAATCCTCGGGTCGGCTCAGTCGATTCGACACCCGCTTCTCGCCGTACCTCTACATCGCCCCGTTCTTCCTGATCTTCGGCATCTTCGGGGCGTACCCGCTGGCGTACACCTTCTGGGTGTCGCTGCACGACTGGGACCTGCTCGGTGCCGACCACCCCTTCATCGGGGCGGAGAACTACACCCGGCTGCTCGCCGACACCGACTTCTGGCACGCGCTTGTCAACACGCTGGGCATCTTCGTGATCTCCACGGTGCCGCAGTTGCTCGCCGCGCTCTGGCTGGCCAACCTGCTCAACCGCGGCCTGCGGGCACGCACCGGTTGGCGGATGGCGGTGCTCGTCCCCAACGTCACGTCCACCGCTGCGGTGGCGATCGTGTTCGGGGTGCTCTTCGGCCGCGAGTTCGGCATGATCAACTGGCTGCTCGACCTGGTCGGGATGGATCCGATCGGCTGGAAGTCCAACCGGTTCGCCTCCTGGGTGGCCATCTCCGCCATGGTCGACTGGCGGTGGACCGGCTACAACGCGCTGATCCTGCTGGCCGCCATGCAGGCCATCCCCCGCGACCTGTACGAGGCGGCGGCGATCGACGGCGCCAGCCGGGCCCGCCAGTTCTGGTCGGTCACCGTGCCGCTACTCAAACCGACGATCATCTTCTGCACGATCATCGCCACCATCGGCGGCCTGCAACTCTTCACCGAGCCCCGGATGTTCCACTCCGGCACCAACCCGATCCGGGGCGGACCGCTGCGCGAGTCGCAGACCCTGACCATGTACATGTTCGAGAACGCCTTCGCCCCGCACTACAACTTCGGGTACGGCTCGGCCGTGGCCTGGCTGCTCTTCGCGCTCATCGCGATCGTCGCGGCGGTCAACGTGCTGATCCTGCGCCGACTCGGCGGCGGGAATCGACCGCAGAAGGGAGCGGCGCGATGAGCCGACTCTGGCGGGCCAGCCCGCTCACCTACCTCGCCCTGGTCGTCGCCGCCGGCCTGTCGGTCTTCCCGATCTGGTGGATGTTCGTCGTCGCCAGCCGCAGCAACGACGCGATGGGCCAACTGCCACCCCCGGTCACCCCCGGCGGCAACCTGGGCGCGAACATCGCCCGCCTGTTCGACAACACCGACGCGTACTTCCTGACCGGCCTGATCAACTCGGCGATCGTGGCCACCACGGTCACCGTCTCCGTGGTGTTCTTCTCCAGCCTGGCCGGGTTCGCCTTCGCCAAGCTCAGGTTCCGTGGCCGCAACGCCATGCTGCTGGTGATCATCGCGACCATGATGGTGCCGACGCAGCTCGGCGTGATCCCGCTCTACCTGCTCATGACCAAGCTGCACTGGAACGACCGGCTGCCCGCGGTCATCGTCCCCGTGCTGGTCACCGGGTTCGGGGTGTTCATGATGCGGCAGTACGCCGGCCAGGCCATCAGCGACGAGCTGATCGAGGCCGCCCGGATGGACGGCTGTGGCACCGCCCGGATCTGGTGGCACGTCGTGCTGCCCGCCCTGCGTCCCGCCGCCGCAGTCCTCGGTCTGCTCACCTTCATGACCACCTGGAACGACTTTCTCTGGCCGTACGCTGTATTGAACGATCCGGCGAATCCGACAGTGCAGCTGTCCCTACGGGCACTGTCGGACGGGTATTACCAGGACATGTCGCAGGTGTTCACCGGAACGGCCATCGCGACGCTGCCCCTGCTACTGGTCTTCGTGTTGTTCGGCCGGCAGATCATCGGCGGAATCATGGAAGGTGCGGTCAAGGCGTGAACGAGCGGAGCGAGCCAACCAACCGGTCCAGCAACGAGATCCGGTTTCCCGAACACTTCCTCTGGGGGGCGGCCACCGCCGCGTACCAGATCGAGGGTGCGGCCCGCGACGACGGTCGCGGTCGGTCCATCTGGGACACCTTCAGCCGTACGCCGGGCAAGGTTTACCAGGGCCACACCGGCGACGTCGCCTGCGACCACTACCACCGGTACGCCGACGACGTGGCGCTGATGGCCGAGCTGGGCCTGCGGGCGTACCGGTTCTCGGTCGCCTGGCCGCGAATCCAACCCGACGGCACCGGCCCGGCCAACCCCCGTGGGCTGGACTTCTACGACCGGCTCACCGACGCGCTGCTCGACCGGGGAATCGACCCGATCGTCACCCTCTACCACTGGGATCTGCCGCAGGCCCTGGGTGACCGGGGTGGCTGGACCAACCGGGACACCGCCGAACACTTCGCCACCTACGCCACCGCGGTGTACGCCCGCCTCGGCGACCGGATCGACGTGTGGACCACGCTCAACGAGCCGTGGTGCTCGGCCTACCTCGGTTACGCCAACGGCCTGCACGCTCCGGGCGAGCAGGATCCGGCGGCGGCCTTCACCGCCGTACACCATCTGCTGTTGGGGCACGGCCTGGCGGCGCGGGCGTTGCGGGCGGCCGGCGCGCGCAGCGTGGGCATCACAGTCAACCCGGCCGACGTACGCCCGGCCGACCCGCAGAGCGCGGCGGACGCCGCCGCGGTCCGCCTGGTCGACGGCCTGCACAACCGGATCTTCCTCGACCCCCTGCTGGCCGGCGGCTACCCGGACGACGTCCGCGAGCACGTGGCCCGGATCGTCGAGCCGACGTTCATCCGCGACGGCGACGAGAAGGTGATCGCCGCCCCGATCGACCTGCTCGGCATCAACTACTACGCCCCGAGTTACGTGGCCGGTCGGCCCGACGGTGCCGGCAACGGCGCGTATCCGGGCACCGAGGGCGCTGTGCACTTCCTGCCGCCGGCCGGGCCGCTCACCGACATGGGTTGGATGATCGAACCGGCCGGGCTCACCCGGCTGCTGGAGCGGATCGCCGCCGACTACCCCGGAGTGCCGCTGCTGATCACCGAGAACGGTGCGGCGTTCCCCGACAAGCCCGGCGCCGACTCGCCCGACGGGCCGACGCAGGTGATCGACGCCGATCGCATCGCCTACCTCGACGGGCATCTCCGTGCGGCGCACGAGGCGATCTCCCGGGGCGTGGACCTGCGCGGTTATCTCGTATGGTCATTCCTGGACAACTTCGAGTGGGCGGAGGGTTACCGCAAGCGGTTCGGGATCGTGCACGTCGACTACCTGACCCAGCGGCGCACACCGAAGGCCAGCGCCCGGTGGTACCAGGAGGTGATCTCCCGGAACGGGCTGTGACGAGCGGGGGGAAAGCGCGATGACGACGGCGCAGCGGCCGACGCTCGAAGCGGTGGCAGCGCGGGCCGGAGTGTCCCGAGCCACCGTTTCCCGGGTGGTCAACGGCTCCACCACCGTTGCCGAACCGATCCGCGAGGCGGTCACCCGGGCGGTCGCCGAGCTGGGGTACGTCCCCAACCTGGCGGCCCGCAGCCTGGTCACCCAGCGCACCGACTCGATCGCCCTGGTCATGCCGGAGGCTGCCACCCGGGTCTTCTCCGACGACCAGGTCTTCCCCGGCATCATCCGGGGCGTCAGCCAGGAGCTGGAGGCGGCCGACAAGCAACTGGTGCTGATGCTCGCCGGCTCGCCGGCCGGGCACCACCGGGTCGAGCGGTACACCACCGGCCGGCACGTCGACGGCGTGCTCTTCGCGTCGCTGCACGGTGCCGACCCGCTGCCCGGCACGCTTGCCCGACTCGGCATCCCGGTGGTGGTCAGCGGCCGCCCGCTCGGCGACGTGCCAGTCCCGTACGTCGACGTCGACCACGTGGC
The DNA here is from genome assembly GCF_003264475.1 of Micromonospora noduli. Classification (NCBI taxonomy): domain Bacteria; kingdom Bacillati; phylum Actinomycetota; class Actinomycetes; order Micromonosporales; family Micromonosporaceae; genus Micromonospora; species Micromonospora noduli. The sequence goes on from NZ_PYAC01000006.1 coordinate 61,140, forward strand.
CGGGGTCACCGCGGCCGTCCGGCACATGATCGACAGCGGTCGTCGACGGATCGCGACCATCGCCGGGCCACAGGACATGGTCGCCGGGATCGAACGGCTCAGCGGTTACCGCAGCACTGTCGCCGACGCGGGGCTGCCCGAGCTGATCGCCATCGGTGACTTCACCCGGGAATCCGGGTCGGCGGCGATGCGCCGCCTGCTCGCCGAGCATCCCGACCTCGACGGCGTCTTCGCAGCCTCCGACCTGATGGCCCACGCCGCCCTGCGGACGCTGCGCGAGGCAGGTCGGCGGGTGCCCGACGACGTGGCGGTGGTCGGCTTCGACGACATCGAGACCGCCGCCTACACCGAGCCGCCGCTGACCACCGTCCGGCAGCCGATCGTGGAACTCGGCCGCCGGATGACCCGCCAACTGCTCCGGCTGGCCGCCGGGGAGAGCATCGAGCAGGCGGTCATGCTCCCCACCGAGCTGATCCGCCGCGCCTCCGCCTGAGCGCGCCTCCGCGCCCGCCCCGCGGTCCGGTCCGGTCCGCGCCGCCCCGCCCTGCAAGATCCGCACAACTTCAGGGAAGTAGTGGTCTCCGAGCGCCGGGAGGCCACTATTTCCCTGAAGTTGCTGCCTGCAGGTCGGTCGCAGGCCGCGGGAGCACATGGTTAATGCGTCGCTCGGGCGGACGATCTTGGTTAGCCTCGCCCACATGCCGGATCCTGTCGCGCTGCTGCCCGTGCCAAGCTGTTCCGACCAACTGCTCGAGGTCGAGGCCCCAGGTGACATCGGCGGCCGCGATGACATCAGCGGCCCAGGTGACATCGGCGGTCGGGGCGACGCCGACAGTTGGGGCGCTCCGGCTGATTCATTTACGACATCAGCTCCGAAGGACGCGAGCACGAGGTGTCGACCCGTCACGGCAGTACGGATGGGGGCCTGACATGCGTATTCGGGTGGCGCAGCCGGACGACGCTGCGGGCGTGGTGGCCCTGCGGGCGATCGTCTACCCGTACCAGGTGCGCGGGGTCGAGTCGACCCGGAAAATGATCGCCGAACCGGTACCGGGCAGGGACTGGGTCGCCTTCGTAGCCGAGGTCGATGCCCAGGTCGTCGGTTGGGTGACGGCCCAACGCAACGCCTCGACCTCGACGGCGAACTTCGGTGACATCACTCTCCTGCACGTCCACCCCGAGCACCGGCGGCGCGGCATCGGCACCGCGCTGCTGACGACCGCGACCGGTCACCTCGCCCCGCTGGGGGTCCGCCGGCTCCGCGCCTTCGCCCAGCCGGACGCGCTGCCGTTCGCCCGTCGGCACGGCTACGAGCCCAGTCGTGAACTGCGCTTCTCCGCGCTCGAATTGAATCCGGCACCCGCGCTGCCCGACCCGCCGCCGGGCGTACGGCTGCTCCCGATCTCCGACCTCGACCCGCATCTGCTGTACGCGGCCGACGTGGCCGCATCCGTCGACGAGCCGGGCGACGTGCCGGTCGACTCGATCAGCTACGAGAGCTGGCACTACGACGTCTGGGACAACCTCGGTCTGGACAAGGCGGCAAGCATCGCCGCCGTAGTCGATGGTGAGGTCGCCGCCTTCAGCCTGGTGAAGCGGGACGGGGACCGGATGTGGTCGGACTTCACCGGCAGTCTCCCGGCGTACCGGGGGCGGGGCCTCGCCCGGCTCACCAAGACGGCCGCGCTGCACCGGGCCGCCGCGAACGGTGTGCGCGTCGCGTACACCTCGAACGACGAGGCGAACGGGCCGATGCTCGCGATCAACACCCGGTTGGGCTACCGCCCGGTGGCAGCCGAGTGGAGCTGCCTGGCCGACCTGACCTGACCGCCAACCACCCGTGGGCCTCCGCGTCCGGCGGGGCGGTGTCGCTTCGGTGAGCGATATACCTCTGAGGCATAAATATGACTCTCAGGTATACGGCTCACCAGCGACACTCCCACCAGAGCGGGCATCGAGGTCGAAGACCTGGCGGGCGACGGCGTGGGTGTCGGCGCCGAAGAGCACCAGCCGGGCCTCGGTGGCGGTGGCCGGGGTGGCCGCGCGCAGCACCGCCAGCGCCTGACCGACCGCGTCGTCGACCGGCCACCCGTAGATACCGGCGGAGATCAGCGGAAAGGCCACGGTGCCAGCACCCAACTCGTCGGCCACCCGGAGGCTGTTGGCGTAGCAGTCGCGCAGCAGCGCCGACCGGTCCTCGCTGGCCGACCAGACCGGCCCGACGGTGTGGATCACCCAGCGGGCCGGTAGCTCCCCGGCCGTGGTCGCCACCGCCTGACCGGTGGGCAGACCCCTGCCGTAGCGGGACGCACGCAGCGCCCGGCACTCGGCCAGGATCGCCGGCCCGCCGCGCCGGTGGATGGCACCGTCGACCCCACCCCCGCCGAGCAGGGACGAGTTCGCGGCGTTCACAACGGCGTCCACCCGCTGTGTGGTGATGTCCCCCTCGACCAGGGTGATCTCCATGTCAGCTCTCCTCGATCGGCTGACCCATCGAGCGGCGGGCCAGCAGCGTGGCACCGGCGACCGCGGCCGGCATGATCAGCACGGCGCCGAGCGGAATCAGGAAGCAGAGGAAGACGGCCACTCCGAAGCCGAGCGCTGTGGGTCGGTCGGCTTTCAGGATCGTCCGGCGCTGCGGCAGCCGCATCCCCCGTCGGTAGAAGGGTGCACCGACCAACTCCACTGCGAGGAACCACCCGCCCACGGCCGCCCCGATGACCGGGACGACCGTCTGGCCGACCACCGGGATGAAGCCGGCGACGAAGAGCGGGATGCCGACCAGCGCCGTGAGCGCCACCAGACGTACCGAGTCAGCGAGGCTGCGGCGCAGCGACGACCAGAAGGGCACGTCCACCGCGCCCGGCGTGCCGCCGTACCGCTGCTCGACCTGCTCGGAGATCTTCTCGTAGAACGGGTCGCCGATGACCAGGGTGACAGCGGTGAAGGTGAGCACGCCGAGCAGGCCGCCGAGCCCCAGGAAGGCCAGCCCAGCGGTCACCCGGACCAGGCTGCGGCCGGTGCTCGACCAGTCGTCGGCGAACGGGGTGACGAGCGCGGCGAGATCGTCCACGAAGTACACGAGCGTGGCGAGCGCGGCCAGGAAGAGCACGCCGGAGATCAGCGCCGGCACGATGCCGAGCAGCATCAGCCCCGGGCTGCGGACGTAGAGGCCCAGCCCACGCAGGAGCAGCCCCGCCCCGGCGAGGAAGCGTCCGACGACCCCGGTCACCGGGCTGGCGATTCTGCTGGCATCCACGATCGAGCAGCCTAACCAGCCGTGATCGGATCCGCCGGGCGGAGCGCTAGCAGCGACTCGCCGCGTACACATCAACCGGTTGACGGACGGCAGTGATCCACCGGGGACGCCGAGGTTCGTCGCCGACCGGTCGATTCGCCGGCGAGCCACCCCGACAACCCTTGAAGGGTACGAAGTCAGCGGCGGCGGAAGGCGGCACGATGCCGGTCATCGAGGTGACCCACCTGAAGAAGCGGTACGGCGACCTGGTGGCGGTGGACGACGTGTCGCTCGCCGTGGAGGCCGGGGAGATCTTCGGCGTCCTCGGTCCGAACGGCGCTGGCAAGACCACCACCGTCGAGTGTGTCGCCGGGCTGCGTGTCCCAGACGGGGGCGGGGTGTCGGTCCTCGGGCTCGACCCCCGCCGGGACGCGGCCCAGCTACGCCAGCGGGTCGGGGTGCAACTCCAGGAGAGTCAACTGCCGGACCGGTTGCGGGTGGCCGAGGCACTGGAGCTGTACGCCTCGTTCTACCGCAACCCGGCCGACCCGGCCGAGCTGATCGACAAGCTGGGCCTCGGCGACAAGCGGAACACCGCGTACAAGAAGCTCTCCGGCGGTCAGAAGCAGCGGCTCTCCATCGCGCTGGCCCTGGTGGGTAACCCGGAGATCGCCATCCTCGACGAGCTGACGACCGGGCTGGACCCGCAGGCCCGCCGGGACACCTGGGGCCTCATCGAACAGGTCCGCGACAGCGGGGTGACGATCGTGCTGGTCACCCACTTCATGGAGGAGGCCGAGCGGCTCTGCGACCGGGTCGCGGTGATCGACCGGGGTCGGGTGGTCGCCCTGGACAGCCCGGCGGGCCTGGTGTCGACGGTGGCTCCGGAGCAACGGATCCGGTTCCGGCCCTCGGCTCCGGTCGACGACCGGCTCCTCACCGACCTGCCCGAGGTGTCCGCCGTGCAGCGAACCGGCAGCCAGGTGGTGGTGACCGGCACCGGTGAGTTGCTGCACGCGGTCACCTCGGTGCTCGCCCGCCACCAGATCGTCGCCGCGGACCTGCGGCTGGAGCAGTCCACCCTCGACGACGCCTTCGTCGAGCTGACCGGGCACCGACCCGCCAACTGAGAGGGAGCCAGCATGCACGCCTTTCGCAACATCCTGAGAACCGAGGCGCGCCTCTACCTGCGAGACCTGCCGACGCTTCTCACCACGATCGGGCTGCCCACACTGATCCTGGTGGTGCTGGGGCTGATCCCCTCGCTCCGCAAGCCGGATCCGACCTTCGACGGGCAGACCTTCGTCAGCTATTTCGCCCCGTCGCTGCTGGTGGTCACCCTCGCCATGGTCGGGGTGAACACCCTGCCTTCGGTGCTGGCCACCTACCGGGAACGCGGCGTGCTGCGTCGGCTGGCGACCACCCCGGCGCACCCGGCGGCTCTGCTCGCCGCCCAACTGGTGCTGGCCCTGGCCGGAATCCTGGCCAGCGCGCTGCTGCTCATCGTGGTCGCCCGGCTCGCGTTCGGGGTGCCGTTCCCCCGGCACCCGCTCGGCTTCACGCTGGCGTTCATCCTCGGCACGGCCGCCCTGCTGTCGCTCGGCCTGCTGGTCGCCGCCGTGGCCCGGACGACGAAGGCGGCACAGGCCCTGGCCGTGCCGCTGTTCCTGGTCACCATGTTCTTTGGCGGGGTCTACCTGCCCCGATTCCTGCTCCCGGACGTCGTGGCGCGAATCGGCGACTACACGCCGCCCGGGGTGCAGGCGCTCCTCGACGCCTGGACCGGCACGTCGCCGCAACCGCTGCACCTGGCGATAATGGCGGTGATCGCCGTGTCGGCCGGCGCCGGCGCGGCGAAACTGTTCCGCTGGGAGTGAGCGGAGATGGGATGACCTGCAACGGTGGGCACGACCGTCTGACCAGTTGGCGAGAGCGCGAGGCGGCCCTCTATCGGGTGCTCCCCTTCGGCGGTCTGACCCTGGGCACCCTGCTGGCCCTCGTCGCACCGGCACCCCAGCACCTCGGGGCGCTGCCCACCCTCGCCGTCGCCGTGGCGGCCGGATGCTGGGTCGCCTGGTTCGTCACAGTGCACCCCGGCTGGCAGAGCCGGCGCACGCTGATGGCTGTCTACTACGCCGGGCTGCTCACGTTCGCCGCCGCGCTGGTGGCCGCCAGCCCGTGGTACGGCTTCTTCGCCTGGATCGGCTACATCCACGCCTTTCCGGTGCTGCCCGGGCGCTGGCGGGTCGTCGGCGTGGTCACCACGGCCACCCTCGTCGCCACCTCTCAGGGCGGTGGTCTGTCGGTGGCGGTGTCGCACTGGCCGCTCTGGCTGGTGCTGGTGCTGTTCAATCTGGTGGTCGCCGGCTCGGTGACCTGGTTCGCGATGATCGCCGAACAGGAGGACGCCAAACGCAAGCGATTGGTGGCGGAACTCGGCGACGCCAACCGCCAACTCACCGAGACGGTCAGTGAGAACGCCGGGCTGCACGCCCAACTACTCACCCAGGCCCGGGAGGCCGGCGTGCTGGACGAACGGCAACGGATGGCACGCGAGATCCACGACACCCTGGCGCAGGGGTTGACCGGCATCATCACCCAGTTGGAGGCCGCCGAGCAGACCCGCGACCGGTCCGCCGACTGGCGCCGGCACGTCGACAACGCGCTCGCCCTGGCCCGGGAGAGCCTCACCGAGGCCCGCCGTTCGGTACAGGCGGTCCGTCCGGAACCGTTGGAGACGGCCCGGCTACCGGACGCCCTCGTCGAGCTGGGCGGACGCTGGTCGGCCCTGAACGGGGTACGGGCCGACGTGGCCACCACCGGCACGCCCCGCCCACTGCACCCGGAGGTCGAGGTGACCCTGCTACGGGCCGCCCAGGAGGCGCTGTCCAACGTGGCCCGGCACGCCGCCGCGTCACGGGTCGGGCTGACCCTGTCGTACATGGCGGACGTGGTCACGCTCGACGTCCGTGACGACGGGGCGGGTTTCGACCTCACCGACCAGCCGCTGCCCCGTGAGCCGGGCGGCGGGTACGGGCTGACCGCCATGCGGCAACGGGTGACACGGGTCGGTGGCGAGTTGGCCGTCGAATCTGAGCCGGGCAGCGGCACCGCCATCTCGGCGTCCGTCCCCGCGCTACCCGGAGGTGCCGGTTGACCGCCCCGGTTCGACTGCTGATCGTCGACGACCATCCGGTGGTGCGGGACGGCCTGCGGGGGATGTTCACCGGCGACCCCGATTTCGAGGTGGTGGGCGAGGCGGCGGACGGCTCGGAGGCATTGGTCCTGGTCGCGACGCTGCGGCCGGACGTGGTGCTGATGGATCTGCGGATGCCCGGCATGGACGGGGTGACCGCCATCGGCAGGCTGGCTCGCGCCGGCAGCGCCGCCCGGGTGCTGGTGCTCACCACCTACGACACGGACGCGGACGTGCTGCCGGCGATCGAGGCCGGCGCGACCGGTTACCTGCTCAAAGACACACCTCGGGAGGATCTGGTGCGGGCGGTCCGGGCCGCGGCCCGGGGTGAGTCGGTGCTCGCGCCGAGCGTCGCCGGCCGGCTGATGGGCCGGCTGCGCGCTCCCGCCGAGGAGCCGCTGAGTCAACGGGAGCTGGAGGTGCTCACCCTGGTGGCCCGGGGTGCCTCCAACCGGGAGGCGGCGACCCGCCTGTTCATCAGCGAGGCCACCGTCAAGACGCACCTGCTGCACCTGTACGCCAAGCTGGGGGTCAACGACCGGGCTGCCGCGGTGGCCACCGCGTACGACCGGGGGTTGCTGACGCCCGGCGGGCGGTGAGCGGCACCGGGCAGGATGGGCGGGTGCGCGCGTCCCGACTGATCTCGTTGCTGTTGCTGTTGCAGTCGCGCGGGTCGATGACCGCTAGCGAGCTGGCTCAGGAGCTGGAGGTCTCCGAGCGGACCGTCTACCGGGACGTTCTGGCGCTCTCCGCGGCGGGCGTGCCGGTCTACGCCGACCGGGGGCGGGCCGGCGGTTACCGCCTGCTCGGCGGGTACCGCACCCGACTGACCGGGCTGACCCGGGACGAGGCGGAGGCGCTCTTCCTCGCCGGGCTGCCCGGGCCGGCCGGGGAGATGGGGCTCGCCGACGCGGTCGCGTCGGCCGAGCTGAAGGTGCTCGCCGCGCTGCCACCCGCCCTGCGCGACGCGCCGGCCCGTGCCGGACAGCGGTTCCACCTGGACGTACCGGGCTGGTTCCGGGAGACCGCGCCACCGGTCTGGCTGCCGGAGCTGGCCCGGGCGGTCTGGGGCGACCGGGTGGTGGAGCTGCGCTACCGACGCGGCGACCGGGAGGCGACCCGCCAGGTCCAGCCGTACGGCCTGGTGCTCAAGAGCGGGGTCTGGTATCTGGTCGGCCGTGTCGGCGACGACGTGCGCACCTACCGGGTGGACCGGGTCACCGGGGTCGAGGTGGGCGACGAGCACTTCGACCGCGACGAGGGCTTCGACCTGGCCGGACACTGGCGCGAGCAGGCCGGGTCGTTCCTGCGGACCATGCTGCGGGCCGAGGTCGCCGTCCGGCTGAGCCCCGCCGGCCTGCGCCAGCTCCGGCACCTGGTCGATGCCCCCTTCGTGTACGACCAACTGGTCGCCGCCGCCAGCCCGCCCGACGGGCAGGGCTGGGTGGTGACGCGGCTGCCCGTCGAGTCGGTCCAGGTGGCGTACCACCAACTGTTGGGGCTCGGCCCCGAGGTCGAGGTCATCGACCCGCCCGAGCTGCGGCGGTTGTTCGCGGAGAGCGCCGACCGGCTCGCCGCGCTCTACCGGTAGCCGGTCACGTCCGCCGGCTTGCCCGCGTCGACCACCTCGGTGATGTAGCGGAAACCCTCGGGTTGGCTGCCGTCGAGGTCGGTGAAGTCGTACACCTTGGACAGCGTGCCGGCGTCGACGGATTCGCCGTGCCAGCGGGCCTTCTCCTCGTCGGCGGCGAGCGCGGCCACCGCCCGGCCGACGAAGGCCGGGGTCTCCGAGATGAGGAAGTTCGGGTCGGTGGCGGCACCGTCGCGCCAGTTCTCCTCGGTCACGCCGAAGTGCTCCAGCATCGCCTCGGAACGGATCCAGCCGGGGGTGAGCGCCACGGCCGTGCAGCCGTGCGGCTTCAGCTCGTGCGCCTGGCTGAAGGCGAGCCGGTTGACCGAGACCTTGGCCAGGTCGTAGAAGACCGACAGCCGGTAGTTCTTGTCGTTGTACGCCTTGGTGCCGTCGCCCATCTCCACCACCAGGCCGCCGGGCTTGCGGATCAGCAGCGGCAGGGCGAAGTGGCTGGTGATGATGTGCGTGTCGACGGCCAGTCGCAGGGTACGGAAGCCGGCGTCGAGCGGCTGCTCCCAGACCGGCTTCTCCCAGGTGACCAGTGGGTCGCCGCCCCAGATGTCGTTCACCAGCACGTCGAGTTGGCCCTGCTCGGCGTCGATCCGGGCCACCAGGTCGCGGACCTGCTCGGGCACCAGGTGGTCGACCTGGACGGCGATGCCGGTGCCGCCGGCCGCGCTGACCAGCTCGGCCGTCTCCTCGATGGTCTCCGGTCGGTCCATCTCGGAGCGGCCGGCCCGGGTGCTGCGACCGGTGGCGTAGACCGTGGCACCGGCCGCGCCGAGCTGAACGGCGATCTGGCGCCCGGCACCACGGGTGGCGCCGGCGACGAGCGCGATCTTTCCTGTGAGCGGTTGTGTCATGCCTGCGACGTTGTCAGGAATACCTGACAACCGACGTCCGAATTCAGTACTCGATCTAATCGGCCAGTCGGACCCGGACCCGGCGGTTGGCCCGGCCCTTGCTCTCCACCTTGACCACCTGGACCTTGCCGATCTGGGCGGTGGAGGCGACGTGGGTGCCGCCGTCGGCCTGCACGTCCAGCCCGACGATGTCGACGATCCGGACCTCCTGCTCATCCGCCGGGATGAGGTTGGACTGGGTACGGATGATGTCCGGCAGGGCCAGCGCCTCGGTGCGCGGCAGCACCCGGGTGGCGACCGAGCGGTCGGCGGCCACCTCGGCGTTGACCAGCTCCTCGATGCGGCTCTTGAAGTCCGGGGGCACCTCGGGGAGGTTGAAGTCCATCCGGGCCTCGCCCGGCTCCATGTTGCCGCCGGTGACCAGCGCGCCGAAGTCGCGGAACACCACACCGCAGAGCACGTGCAGCCCGGAGTGGGTACGCATCAACCGGGTGCGGCGCTCGTCCTCCACAGCGCCCACGACCTCGGTGCCGACCGGCGGCAGCGGGTCACCCTCGGCGGGGATCAGGTAGGGGTCGTCGCCCTTGCGGGTGCCGACGATCCGGGTCTGCACGCCCTGCCAGAGCAGGACGCCGTGGTCGGGTGGTTGACCACCGCCGCCCGGATAGAACGCCGAACGGTCCAGCACGATGCCCTGCTCGGCATCGGAGTGCAGGACCGTGCACGTCCATTCGCGCACTGTCGGGTCGGCAAGGTCCAGCCGGTGCGTCCGGCCGTGCTGTGTGACGCCCATGACAGGGCAGGTTACTCGTTCAGGAAGCCGGAGATGCGGTCGCGCAGATCGGCGCGTTCCGACCAGAGCACGCCGGGCCGGTCGTACACGTGCAGCGTGGCCTGGGGCAGCGCGACGGCGAGCCGCTCGGCGACCTCGACCGGGTGCAGGTCGTCGCCCGCGCAACCGATCACCAACGCCGGCGCGGTGACCGCCGTCAGGTCACCGATCTGGCGCAGCGGGATCTGGTCGGTGAGCGTGGCCAGACCGTCGGCCAGACCGTCGCGGAGCAGTTGGTCGAGCCGTTGTCGCAGGTAGGCCCAGCCGGCCGGGGTGTTGCGCACCGCCGGGGGCAACTCCAGCGTGACGATGTCGGCGACCGCCGAGGCGTCCCCGCTCTCCACCGCCTCCAGCAGGTCGGTGACGCGCTCGCGGGCGAGCGGCCCGCGTGGCTCGTCGAGGACCGCCGGCAGGAAGAAGACCAGCTTGTCGAAACGCTCCGGGCTCTCCACGAGGAGTCGGCAGAGGGCACCCGCGCCGAGGCTGGCGCCGAAAGCCCGGCTGGCGCCGCCGAGGTCGGCGATCGCCCGTAGATCCCGGGCCAGGTCCAGGTAGTCCCACGGCCCGTCCGGGGCAACGGATCGGCCGTGCCCGCGGAACTGGAAGAACACCTTGCGGCCGTTCACCCCACTGCCGAACGGGCGGGTGGTGGCGATCCCGTTGCCCAGCCCGTGCGCGAACACGGTGACCGGATCACCGGTGCCGGTGACCAGCCGCTCCAGCCGTACGCCGTGCGGGGTGGTGACCAGCTCGGTCTCCGGCTCCGGCAGTGCCGGCCTGCCGGTACGCGGCCCACCCGGACCGGGCCCCCAGGTGCGGGGCCCGCTGTCGGGTGGGGGCGGCCAGCGAAAACCTCTCACCAGAACCCTTTGCCGTCACTCAGGTCGCGCAGACCGACCCGTACGTCGAGCAGGTAGATGAGCGCGGCGGCGATGCCGATCAGTCCGAAGAGGCTGATCGGACCGAAACCGAGCAGGGTGAGCACCAGGCAGACCGCCAGGATGGCGATCCAGCCGCCCTTGGGCAGCGTCCCGATGGCGGGGAAGGCGTCGGAGCGCTGCGTGACGGCGTGCACCAGCGCGACACCCTGGATGATCAGCGCGAAGACGAGCAGGATCAGCTCGATCACGTAGCGGACTTCGAACGCGAAGATCGGCGCGGCGTTGGCCATGTCGGCCAGTTTATGTCCACGACCCCGGCTACGTCCGACAAGGACGCCGCCGGGGTCGTCGACCCGACGAGCTACTCGGCGGCCGGGCGGGTCCGCTTGGTGGCCCGGGGGAGCTTCGCCGACGGGGTCTCGGCCGGCTTGGCAGCCTTCGGCGCGCGGGCGACCTTCTTGACCGCAGCCGGCTTGGCCTCGGCGATCTCGGCCACGTCGGCCGGGGTCGGCGCGTCGGCGGGGGCCGCAACGGTGGGGGTGGTGGCAGCCGCGGTGGTGGCCGGCGTCACGGCCTCGGTGGCCTCGATGTCGGCGTTGACCGTCTCGGCGGCCTCCAGCACGCCGGCACCGACGACCCGCTCGCCCCGGGCGACGAGCGCGCCGTACGCGGCGAACGCGCGCTCCTGGGCGACCTGGGCGCCCGCGACCACCAGGGCGGCGTTGCGGGTTGCGGCGGCGCGCAGCTTGTCGATGTCGGCCACCTCGCGCAGCTTCGCCAGGTCGGCGGTCTCGTTGGCGGTGCGCAGCGTCTCGGTGGCCTTCTGCTTCAGCTCGAAGCCGGTCAGCACTGCCCGGCCACCCAGGTCGGCGACGACCCGGGTGCTGAGGACGCCGACCACGGCCGGCAGCTTGCGCAGCTGCTCGATGGCCAGTTCACCGGCGCCGGCTGCGGCGTAGATCGGGGCGGGGATGCGGTTGGTCTTCGGCTCGCTCATGGCGTCTCCTCTTCGGCCGCCTCGGCGGCCTTCTTCTTCTGGGGGATGGTGGTGCTGCCCGGGGCGGGGGCGGTGCCCGCCTCGGTGACGGCTACCGACTCGAGCACGGCCTCGGTCGGGGTGCCGCCCACGGTGGTGGGGCCGGTGGCGGCCACATTGGCCAGGTCCGCAGCCTGGCTGGCGGGCTGGTCGGCCTGCGCCGCCTCGGCTTCGGCCTGGGCCTCGGCCAGCCGGGTGTTCTCCCGGCGGAACGTCTCGTAGATCTGACTGAGCGACTGCTTCTGCGCCATCGTCAGGTCGGCGTCCACGGCGATTGCGGCGAGCACCCCGTGGCCTTCCTTGTCGTCGAGCAGACCGGCGCGCAGGTACATCGCCGGCGTGGAGACCCGCAGCGCACTCGCCAGTTGCTGGAGCACCTCGGCGCTGGGTTTGCGCAGGCCTCGCTCGATCTGGCTGAGGTACGGGTTGCTGACCCCCGCCTGCTCGGCGAGCTGCCGAAGCGAGATCTTGGCGTTGCGCCGCAGATCGCGGATGAACCCGCCGACGTCGGGAAGGTCCTTGGGTGTGGCCATGGCAGCGACGCTAACCGCCCGCGCTAGCTGTTGCAAGCAAAACGCTAACCATAGTTAGCAACGTCTCAGGACCCCGTTTGCGCGCCGCTCGGCCGATCCGTACGGTCCGTCCGTGCACAAGATCACAGTCAATGGAGCAAGCATCGCGTACGACGAGGCCGGCACCGGTTCGCCCGTCGTCCTGCTGCACGCCGGAATCGCCGACCGGCGGATGTGGCGAGGGCAGGTGTCCGCGCTCGCCGCCCGGCACCGGGTGATCGTCCCGGACCTGCGCGGCTACGGAGACTCGGAGCTCCCGCCGACCCCGTTCACGCACCACGACGACGTGGCCGGGCTGCTGGACGCGCTCGACCTGCCCCGGGCTGCCCTGGTCGGCTGCTCCTTCGGCGGGGCGGTCGCCATCGACACCGCGCTGGCCCACCCCGACCGGGTGAGCGCGCTCGCACTGTTCGACACGGCGGTCTCCGGCAATGAGTGGTCCGACGAGGCGAACGACCTCTGGGACGGCCTGGTCGGCGAGGTCGACCCGGACGACTTCGTCGCCGGCGCGGCCGGTGAGGTGCGGTTCTGGGTGGTCGGCCCGCGCCGCCAGCCGGAGGACGTCGACACGGAGCTGGTCGCGTTCGCGCAGGAGATGGACCAGCGTGCCCTCGCCGCCGAGCTGGCGCTCGGCGCGGTCGAGGTGGGAGAGCTGTCGCCACCGGCGATCGGTCGTCTCGGTGAGTTGAAGATCCCCGTCCTGGTCACCGCCGGCGCCGCGGACGTGCCGGACATCAGTCGGCTCGCCGACCGGATCGCCGCCGAGGTCCCCGGCGCGGTACGACTGCCCGACGTGCAGGACGCCGCGCACCTGCTGCCGCTCGAGCGTCCGGAGCCGGTCAACGCCGCGCTGCTCGACTTCCTGAGCTGACCGCCACCGCCGCCGACGGTGTCACCAGAGCGGGCGGACCGCCCCGACCGGGACCCCGCCACCGAAGAGCGGCACCTCGGCGTACTCGGTCAGCACCGGAGCGTCCACGCCGAGCCGGCGCAGCGCGGACACCAGGACCGGCATCCGGGCCCGGTCGGCGCCGTCGTCGATCTTCAGTGCGACGGCGCCGACGCCCGGCAGCGCCACGGCGATCACGCCCTCGGCACCGACCTTGGCCAGCAGCCCCGGGACACCCCGCATCAGCCGGGTGTCGTCGGCCTGGGTGCCACCCACGATCTCCGGGTACGCCCGCATCGCGTCCGCCACCGTGCGCGGCACCGAGCCGGGCTCGGCGTCGACCAGCCGGAGGTACGCCCCGGCCAGACCGGCCAGTGAGACCGCGAGGACCGGGGCGCCGCAACCGTCAACCCCCACCGCCGCCGCCTGCTCACCGGTGAACTCCTCGATGGCGGCCCGCAGCCGCTGCTGAAGCGGGTGCTCCGGCCGCCAGTAGCCCTCCCGGGACCAACCGGCGGCCTCGCAGGTCAACAGCATCCCGCTGTGCTTGCCGGAGCAGTTCATCTGCACCCGGCTCGGGCCACCACCGGCCCGGAGCACCGCCTCCCGGGCCGCGGCCCCCACCGGCAGGTCGGGCGGGCAGTGCAGCGCCGACGCGTCCAACCCGGCGCGCTCCAGCAGCGCACCGACCCGGGCCAGGTGGAATTCCTCGCCAGCGTGGCTCGCCGAGACCAGCGCCACGTCGGCCGGGTCGGTCAGGGCCAGGCCGGCCCGGAGCATCCCGATCGCCTGCATCGGCTTGCTGGCCGAGCGGGGGAAGATCGGCGAGGTCACGTCCCCGGCGGACGCCACCGCGACACCGGCGGCGTCCAGCACCACCACCGAGCCGCGGTGCGCACCCTCCACGAACCCGGACCGGACCACCTCGGCGAGCGGCGCGCCGCCCTCGTACGTCTTCGTCACGCGCTGGACGGTACCGACGGTCCGGGGGTGCCCGGCGGCGGGGTGACCAGGAGGTCCACCGCCCGGGTGACAGGGGCGCGGGACAGACCCGGCCTTACAGCCCGAGCAGCTCGCGGGCCTCGGTGGTGGTCAGCGGCGGGCGCTGAGCGAGCTGCGCGAAACCCACAGCGCGGGCGACCAACTGCATGTTGGACTCCACCGGGCGGCCCTTCGCGTACGTCACCGTGTCCTCCATGCCGACCCGCAGGTGCCCGCCGGTCGACAGCGAGGCCAGCAGCACCGCGATGGTGCTCCGGCCGACGCCGGTGGCCGAGAAGGTGGTGCCCTCGGGCAGGTCCCGCAGCATCCGGTGGGCCGCGACCAGGGTCTCGGTGTTGCCCGGCATCCCGCCCGGCACTCCCATCACGAAGTCGACGTGCACGTGCCCGCCGGCCGGCAGCCCGTACTTGCCGAGCAACCGCTGCAACGCGGACAGGTGGCCGAGGTCGAAGATCTCGTACTCCGGCACGATTCCGCGTTCCTGCATCCGGGTGTGCAGGTCGACGATGAACTCCCAGCGGTTGAGGAAGACGTCGTCGCCGAAGTTGACAGTGCCCATGGTGCAGGAGGCCATGTCCGGACGGGCGTCGAGCACGGCGAGCCGGGCGGCCTCCGGGTCGGTCACCGCGCCGCCGGAGGAGAGTTGCACGATCAGGTCAGTGCTCTCCCGCAGCGCCGCCACCGTGTCGGCCAGCCGCACCGGGTCGAGCGTCGGCCGGGCCTCGTCGTCGCGGATGTGGACGTGGATCACGGCGGCGCCGAGCGCCTCGCACTCCTTGGCGGTGAGCAGCAACTCGTCGAGGGTCACCGGCAGCGCCGGCACCTCCGCCTTGGCCGACTCAGCGCCGGTCGGGGCCACCGTGATCAACGTCCCTGTCGTCATGCCGGCGATCCTAGACGGCCCGCTCAGGACGGGTCGATCGCCGCCGCGGTCTCGCCGATCAGCAACGCGGCATCGTCCGGGACGTTCCGCTTCAGCACCGCGAGAGCGACCTGGCCCAGCTCGTGGTGCAGCACGGCGGTGCCGACGAAGCCGACCGCCCGGCCGTCGAGGGTCACCGGCGTACCGGCCACCGGCGGCTGATCCGTGGTCACCCCGTCCAGATGCAGCAGCACCAGGCGACGCGGCGGCCGGCCCATGTTGTGCACCCGCGCCACAGTCTCCTGCCCCCGGTAGCAACCCTTGTCCAGATGCACCGCCGGGGCGATCAGGTCGACCTCGGCCGGAATGGTCCGGTGGTCGGTGTCCACCCCGACCCGCGGCTGCCGAGCCGCCACCCGGATCGCCTCGTACGCCCACAGTCCCGCGACCGGCACACCGGCGCCGCGCAGCTCCGCCACCACCTGGTCCATCCCCGACCGGGGCACCAGCAGGTCCACCCCGAGCGGACCACGTCGGGCCCAGCCGCCGATCGACAGCGGTCGCACGTCGTACCGAGCGCTCGCCCGGGATGGCACGGCACCGTGCGGGAACTTCGGACCCGGCACCGCGACCACGTCCGGTGCGGCGAGCCCGGTCACGCCGAGCGTACCGAGCGCCTCCATGGCCGCCGGCCCGACCAGCGACAACAGCGCGCGCTCGGCCGTTGCGTCGCGTGGTTCGACCTTGCTGAAGAACCGCATCTTCTCCAGGTAGGTCAGCAGGCCCTGGGTGGCGCCGGGCTCGGTGTCCAGCCAGGTGGTCTCGCCGTCCTCGGCGACCATGGCGTGCTGCTCGATGTGGCCGTGCGGGGACAGCACCAGCAACTCGGTGCCCTCACCGGCGGCCAGCGCGTTCAGGTGCTGCGAGGTGACGGTGTGCAGCCAACTGGCCCGCTCCTCCCCGGGCACCGCGATGACCCCTCGATGCGACCGGTCGACCAGACCAACCTCGGTGTCGAGGGTGCGCTGCTCGCGCAGCGGGTCGCCGTAGTGCGCGGCCACCCCTCGCACCCCGGCCGCGACGTGCGCCGGATCCGGCTGGTCACGGCTGGCCTCGTCGATGCTCTCGACGGCCACCGCACCCGCGATGTCGATCATTTTTCGTCCCCGTTCTCGCAGCGTACGCAGACGCCGAAGAGTGACACGTGCCCGATGTCCACCCGGAACCCGCGCTGCGCGGCCAACTGGTCGGCGAGGGGGCGGAGCAGCTCCGGATCGATCTCGTCGATCGCGCCACACTCCCGGCAGACCAGGTGGACGTGTTGGTGTTCACCGGCGGCGTGATAGGTCGGTGAGCCGTGCGACAGGTGCGTGTGGGTGACCAGACCGAGCCGTTCCAGCAGCTCGAGCGTGCGGTAGATGGTGGTGATGTTGACGCCGGCGGCGACCTCCCGGACCGCGGTGTGCACCTGCTCCGGGGTGGCGTGGCCCAGATCGAGCACCGCCTGGAGGACGAGCTGCCGCTGGGCCGTCAGCCGCAGCCCACGGGCCCGCAGCATTTCCGCGAGGGAGGATTCGGACACCGTCCGATCATAGTTCGGCCACCAGGCTGTTCCCCGCACCGCGATCGATCGCCGCTACGCTCGACGGTCATGGTGAGGTCGTCCGTCGGGAAGAACGCGGCCGACCCGCCCGCGCGGATCGCCGTCCTGGGGCGTGGCCCGGTGCCGCCCGGCGACCCGGTGCTTCGGGGTGACGACCTCGGGGTGCTGCACGGCGACGGCCTCTTCGAGACCATGCACCTGCGGGGCGGCCAACCGTGGCTGCGCGACGAACACCTGGCCCGCCTGGCCACGGCGGCCGCCGCCGTCGAGCTGCCACTGCCCCCCACCAGCGCCCTGATCGACCTGCTGGATCAGGTGCGGACAGGCTGGCCAGCAGCTGTGGAGGGGGCACTTCGGTTGGTCTGCACCCGAGGCCCGGAGGCCGGCGGTCCGCCCACCATCTACGCCACGCTGGCCCCGGTGCCGGCGGCCTCCAGGGCCGCCCGGCGGGACGGAATCACTGTGGCCACCCTGCCGCTGGGGCTGCCCGCCGCCGCCCGCAGTGGGCTGACCTGGCTGCCGGTCGGCATCAAGTCCACGTCGTACGCGGTCAGCAGCGCCGCCCGCCGCTGGGCCCGCCGGGCCGGCGTGGACGACGTGCTCTGGATCTCCTCAGACGGGTACGCGCTGGAGGGCCCCACCGCCAATGTGGTGTGGCTCACAGACGACACCCTCTGCACGGTGCCGGCCGCCAGCACCGGCATCCTCGCCGGCACCACCGCGGCCTGGCTGCTCGCCCACGCGAGCGAGCTGGGCCTGGGCGCCGCCGAACGGATGGTCAGCGCCGCCGAACTGCACGCGGCGGACGGCGTGTGGTTCACCTCGTCGCTGCGCGGAGCCGCCGAGGTCCACACGCTGGACGGAGTACGGCGGGCTCGCTGCCCGCGTACCCCCGCCCTACAGGCCCTGCTGAATTTCCCCGTCTAGCCGGCCACCGACCGTCGAGGTCAGCCGCCGACCCGGACGAGTCGGGCGGAGAGGTGCGGACTGAGCCCGTGCCCCATGGCGGCCATCTCCTGGGCGTAGAGCAGCGCACCCTCGACGATGCCGAAGAGCCGGTGCCCGCCGGTGACCTCCTTGGCGGTCGGAGTCCGGATCACCGCGTCGGTGGCGAACTCGAGCTGCGTGCCGGTGCGCTTGCCCAGGTGCAGCTCCATCACCCCGGTCGGGGTGGTCAGCAGCGCCTCCAGCTCGTCGGTCGCCCGCCCATCCACCAGCACCGGCCGCCACCAGCCCACCTCGCGGCCGGCCGGACGGACCGGCTTGCTCTGCTCGTCGAGGATCCAGGCACGCGACTCGTAGTGCAGGAACGGTCGGCCGTCGTGGCTGATCCGGATCTCCTGCGCGTAGTCGAAATCCTCGATGGTGGGGAAACCGCCCTTGCCCCGACCGCGCCACAGACCGATGTACGGCAGCAGGGCATCCAGCGCGGGGTGCAGCTTCGGCCCGACCCGCAGGTCGTGGCTCTCCTCGAACGGGTACTCCTCGACCGGCGGCGCGTTCAGCCACGGCGGCTGCAGCGGGTTCTCGCTCACAGGGCCACCTTCGTTCGCGACTGCGGGGCTCGCAGGCCCGGCTCACTCCTCGCGCTCACCAGCGTCCTCTCGAAATGCGTACGGCAAGGTAGACCAGGCCACCGGCGAGCCCGCCCAGGCCAGCGACCAGCAGGCTGACAAACCCGATCTCGGTAACCATCCCGGCCATCCTATGCTGGGCCACATGGCCCGCACTCTCGTCGTCAAGGCCACCGCAGGGGCGGACGCCCCGGAGCGGTGCGCGCAGGCATTCACCGTCGCCGCGACGGCGGTAGCGGCCGGGGTGGACGTCTCGCTCTGGCTGACCGGTGAGTCCACCTGGTTCGCGCTGCCCGGTCGCGCCCAGCAGTTCGACCTGCCGCACTCCGCGCCCCTGGCCGAGCTGTTGCACGTCATCCTGACCAGCGGCCGGGTGACCGCCTGCACGCAGTGCGCGGCCCGACGGGAGATCGGCCCGGACGACGTACTCCCCGGGGTCCGGATCGCCGGTGCCGCGGTCTTCGTCGAGGAGGCGTTGGCCGAGGGCGCGCAGGCACTCGTCTACTGACCGCACGGCGGCGGTGGGTCGATCCGAGCGGAGTGCCGATACCGACCCGACATCTCGGACGGCTGCCTACGATTCGGATGTGACCGAGGCGGCGGAGAGGTTCTTCGAGGCACTGCCGTCGCGCGCCGCCGAGGTCCTGGGCGGCCTGGCCGACGGCACCCTCCAGATCGACCTCGGCGAGGACCACCGCACCGAACACTGGCTGGTCCGGATGCGGCCCGGGTCGGTGCAGGTCAGCCGGGGACGCGGCCCGGCCGACGCGATCTGGTACAGCAGCGCCGCCCTCTTCGACCGGCTGATCAGCGGTGAGGCCCAGGGGGTCGCGGCGGTGCTGCGCAACGAGAGCACGTTCAGCGGGAACGTGGTGCTCTTCCTCGCCTTCCGCCGGTTCTTTCCGAACCCGCCCGGCACCCGCGACCCCCGCGAAACGGCCCGTCGAGCAGCCGGGCGACTCAGGTGAAGGACCTCGTCAGCATTCTGGACGGCAACACCTTCCTGGTGAGCGACCGGCGTGGGGACATCGAACCGTCCTACGACTTCCCCACCGGGCTGTTCTCCTTCGACACCCGCTTCCTGTCCAAGTGGGTGCTCACCCTGGACGGCGAACGGCTGCACGCCCTCTCCGTCGACGATGTCGAGTCGTACCGCACCAAGTTCTTCCTCGCCCCCGGCGAACCCACGCACTATCTGGACGCCAAGGCGTCGGTGATCCGCAGCCGGGCGATCGTGGGCAGCTTCGAGGAGGAGCTGACAGTGCTGAACCACCTCGGCGCGGAGGTCGAGTGCACCCTCCGGATCGAGATCGGGGCCGATTTCGCCGACCTGTTCGAGATCAAGAACTCTCGGCAGAAGCGGGGCCGGACCACCGTCACGGTCGCCGAGAACGAGCTGCGGTTGACCTACCGGCGGGAGGCGTTCCACCGGGAGATGGTGGTCAGCAGCACCGCGCCGGCGCAGGTCGACGACACCGGGATGACCTTCCGGATCCGGATCGCCCGCAACGACAGCTGGAGCACCCGGCTGCACGTGTCCAGCGTCGTCTTCGGGGCCCGGGGCGAGGACATCCGGGCCACCCTGCCCTACGGCGGCAGCCGCAGCGCGGACGCCATCCGGGCCGAGCAGCAGGAGCTGATCGACCGGGCGCCGAAGCTCGGCTGCGACTGCGAGCCGCTGGCCGGGGCGTACCGGCGCAGCCTCAACGACCTGGCCGCGTTGCGCTACGAGTCGATCGCCCTGGGCGTACGGCTGATC
Organism: Micromonospora noduli; assembly: GCF_003264475.1. Lineage (NCBI taxonomy): Bacteria > Bacillati > Actinomycetota > Actinomycetes > Micromonosporales > Micromonosporaceae > Micromonospora > Micromonospora noduli. The sequence goes on from NZ_PYAC01000006.1 coordinate 81,080, forward strand.
GCCGCGGGACTCCCCTGGTTCATGACCCTGTTCGGTCGGGACAGCATCATCACCTCGTTGCAGGTGCTGCCGTTCCTGCCGGAGCTGGTCCCGCCGACCATCCTGATGCTGGCCGGGTTGCAGGGGCACCGGGTGGACGACTTCCGGGACGAGGAGCCCGGCAAGATCCTGCACGAGCTGCGGTACGGGGAGACCGCCGGCTTCGAGGAGCAACCTCACTCGCCGTACTACGGGTCGGCCGACTCGACTCCCCTGTTCATCATCCTGCTCGACGAGTACGAGCGGTGGACCGGTGACACCGCACTCGTCCGCAAGCTGGAGCCGCAGGTCCGCGCGGCGTTGCAGTGGATCGACACCTACGGTGACCTGCTCGGCACCGGCTACCTCTGGTACCAGACCCGCAACCCCGAGACCGGCCTGCAGAACCAGTGCTGGAAGGACTCCTGGGACGCCATCTCGTACGCCGACGGTCAGCTGCCCGGCTTCCCCCGGGCAACCTGTGAGTTGCAGGGCTACGCGTACGACGCGAAAGTCCGGGCCGCCCGGCTGGCCCGGACTTTCTGGAACGATCCGGAGTTCGCCGACGAGCTGGAGCGGCAGGCCGCCGACCTCAAACGGCGGTTCGACAGGGACTTCTGGATCGCCGACCGCGAGTACTACGCGCTCGCGCTGGACGCCGACGGCCGGCAGGTGGACGCGCTGACCTCGAACATCGGGCACCTGCTGTGGAGCGGCATCGTGGACGAGTCGCGCGCCGGCAAGGTGGTCGAGCATCTGCTCGGGCCACGACTGTTCTCCGGCTGGGGGGTGCGGACGCTCGCCGCGGACGAGGGGCGGTACAACCCGATCGGCTACCACGTGGGCACCGTCTGGCCGTTCGACAACTCGATCATCGCCTGGGGGTTGTGGCGGTACGGCTTCCGGGAGGAGGCAGGGTTGCTCTGCGACACGATGCTGGCCGCGTCCCGGTACTTCGACGGTCGGCTGCCGGAGGCGTTCGCCGGCTACGCCCGCGACCTCACCGACTACCCGGTGGAGTACCCGACCGCGTGCAGCCCGCAGGCCTGGTCGACAGGCACCCCACTGCTGCTCCTGCGGGTGATGCTGGGGTTGGAGCCGCAGGGCGAGCACCTGATCATCGACCCGGCCGTGCCACCGGGGATGGGCCGGGTCGAGCTGCTGGACATCCCCGGCCGGTGGGGCATGGTCGACGCGTTGGGCCGCAGCCGTGACCCGGAGGACCAGCCGGACGACGGCTGACCCGGGCGGGCCGCCCGGCTCAGCCCGGGCAGCCGACGGTGGCGGCCACTCGGGTGGCGTCCGGGCTGATCTCGGCCAGCACCGTGACGGCACCGCTGCGGTACGCGTACAGCGGGGGTTGGTCCAGCAGTGGGGCGTTGCCGGCCAGCGGGGCGAGTGCGGCAGTCGAGGCCGCCGGGCCGGGACCGTTCGCGGACCATGCGGTACGGGCGAGCCCGCCGCCCGGGCAGGGCGCGATGACCAGCTCCGACGCGGCGTCGCCCGGCCGGTCGAGGGCCCGCAGCGCGGCTGTCAGCGCAGCGGTCTCCGGGCCGCCAACGGTGGCCGGGGGCGGCGTGTAGCCGGCGCCGACCGGCCGGCAACCGGTGTCGACGACCAGTCGCACCCGGCCGTCGACGGTCGGCCGGCCCTCGATGGCCACGAATTCACCGGCGTCGGCGCGCAGCTCGGGGCCGTCCACGCCGGGCCCGACCCCGGCGCGCCAGCTCGCCGGCAGCCGCTCGGCGATGCCGGCCAGCACGGCCCGCTCGTCACCGGCGGACGCGAGCACCCCTACCTCGCGCCGCAGCCTTGCCCCGTCGGCGAACGGGGTTACCCGGCAGCCGGACGCGACCCGCGCGGGGCCCAGTTCCAGCAGACCGGCCGCACCTGCCGCACGGGCCAACTCGCCGACCGCCCGGTCGACCACCGGGCCGGCCTGATCGAGGGAACGCTGTTCGCGCACGGTCGGCGGGTCGTTCCGCACCGATGTCCAGGTGAGCCCGCCCAGCAGCACCGCCCAGGCCACTGTTACGGCCAGCAGCCAACGCCGCCGAGACCGGGCCGGTGTCGGCGCGGCAGGGCCGGCCGAAGAGGCCCAACCCGTCTGGACAGCACCGCTCACCCGGCCATGGTGTCACGCGCCCGCCGCCGGGCCGGCAGCGGAGGCGGTCGGCCCGATGCAGCGACTGCGGGTCAGTGGTCGTTCAGCCGGGGCGGCGGGTCGAGCCGGTAGCCGATGCCTCGCACGGTGTGCACCTGCGGTCCGCCCGGGAGGCCCCGCAGCCTGCGACGAAGCCGTCTGATGGTGGATTGCAGCGCTGCGGTGTCCGCACCGCCCAGCGCGGAGACGCAGAGCCGCTCGTAGCTCCACACCACCAGCGGTGGGCCGATGAGCACTGTGAGCAAGTCCCGTTCGGTGGGGGTCAGCGGGAGCACCTCGCCGCGCCAGGTGACCCGGTGTCCGGCCCGGTCGACGACCAGCTCACCCCACTTCACCAGGCCCCGCGCCTCGGTGAGCGGAAGGACTGTGGAACTGACCGGCGCCGAGCCCGTCGGCGACGACAACAGCTCGCGTAGCTCGGTCAGATCGGAACAGCTGTGCACCGGGGCGCGCCCGTCGAGTTGGCTCAGCACCCGCTCCCGCAGCGACATGTCCGTGCCCACGCAGAGGACGATGGGGACCGCTTCGTCGGACCCGCCGCTTTCATCCCTGAAATCCACCAGTAGATAGTGACGTATGCCGATGGATTTCGGCACCCGCCCCGGCGTGCCGGCGCGCTACGAAGAAACGACCGGGGCCAGCCACCCCCGGGAGGGTGACCGGCCCCGGTCGATCAGAGCAGTGGGTCAGGCGACGGTGACGGCAACCTCGTTGACGCCTCGGCCGGCAGTGACAGCGGTGTCGCCGTTGCCGTGCCGGGACAACGCCCGCAGCGTCCAGGAACCCGGCGCGGCGAAGAACCGGAACTGCCCGGCAGCCGAGGTGACCACCTCGGCGGTGAACTCACCGGTCGAGTCGAGCAGCCGGACGTACGCGCCCGGCACCGGCTCGGCCTCGGCGGAACGGACGATGCCGGTGATGACGGTTTCCTTCTCCAGGTCCAGGCTGGCCGGCAGCGGCGCGGCCTGGTCCGGTGCGGCGCAACCTGCAGCGGTGGGAAGAGTCATGATCAGGCCTCCCCGGGTTCGTCGCCGAGCGCGACCGGCACACCGACCAGCGAGCCGTACTCGGTCCAGGAGCCGTCGTAGTTCTTGACGTTGCGGTGACCCAGCAGCTCCTGGAGCACGAACCAGGTGTGCGACGAGCGCTCGCCGATCCGGCAGTACGCGATGGTCTCCTTGCCGTCGTCGAGCCCCGCGTCGCCGTAGATCTTGCGCAGCTCGTCGTCGGACCGGAAGGTGCCGTCCTCGTTGGCCGCCTTGGACCACGGCACGCTGATGGCGGTGGGAATGTGGCCGGCCCGCTGCGCCTGCTCCTGCGGCAGGTGGGCGGGGGCGAGCAGGCGACCGGCGAACTCGTCGGGGCTGCGCACGTCGACCAGGTTCTTGGTGCCGATCGCGGCGACGACCTCGTCGCGGAAGGCCCGGATGGAGGTGTCCGGCTCCTGCGCGACGTACTGCGTCGCCGGGCGGGACACCGCGTCGGTGACGAGCGGGCGGGCGTCCAGCTCCCACTTCTTGCGGCCGCCGTCGAGCAGCTTCACGTCACGGTGGCCGTAGAGCTTGAAGTACCAGTAGGCGTACGCGGCGAACCAGTTGTTGTTGCCGCCGTACAGGATGACGGTGTCGTCGTTGCTGATGCCCCGCTCGGAGAGCAGCGCCTCGAACTGCGTCTTGTTGACGAAGTCCCGGCGAACCTGGTCCTGGAGGTCGGTCCTCCAGTCAATCTTGATGGCACCGGCGATGTGGCCGGTCTCGTAGGCCGAGGTGTCCTCGTCGACCTCGACGAAGACGACGCCCGGGGCGTCGAGGTTCTTCTCGGCCCACTCGGCCGAAACGAGTGCGGTGTCGCGACTCATCGAATCACTCCCTGGTGAGGATGGATGGTGAGCCAACGCGCGCGAATCGATGGGTGTAACTGTCGCACCACGCGCGGGACCCAGCGGAAGGACGGGATCACGGGTTCGTGCGACGGCGCCGCTGCCGGGCGTTCGGTGGGATAACCGGAGGGTGCGAGAACCCTGTGCCGGTGGCCGCCGTCAGGCGGCCGGAGACAGCCCCGCCGTCAGATGACGGGGCGACACAGGCAGGTGGCCACGCGGCACAGGTCGACCGCGCGCCGTTTGGTGAGGTGGGTCCCCATGGCCAGGGAGCCTACCAGCCAGTGACCGTGCTGCCACTGGGCCGACCACCATCCGGGAATCGCCGGGATCGCCGAGGATTTCGGCGTCCCACCACGCCTCCGGCGTCAGCCAGCGGAGTTGATCGGCACGTTCTTCGCGTCGGCGGTGACCGCCAGCCCTTCCGGCAGTGGACGGACCTCCCGGACCGCGAGCTGGAACGGCAACTCCGGCAGGGGAACGTCGATGGAGATGCTCTTGGCGTAGTTGCTCAGGAAGGCACGAGCCAGCGGCAGGTTCGGCAGACCCGCGGCGTCCAGGTCGTTGAACCGCAGGGCGACAGCGCCGTTGTCGGCGACGGTGACGTCGGCGGTGCCGCTGATGGTGAGCTTCTGACCGAGGATGTCGGCCGGGGCCTTGACGGTGAGCTTGCCGTTCTGCTCGCCGAGGGTGAGACCCGGGCGGTTCAGCAGCGCGGCCAGACTCTCGTAGCTGATCGTGCCGGCACCGTTGACGGTGTCCGCCACGACGTCACCCTGGCCGGTGCGCAGGGTGTCCAGCGAGGCCCGAACGTTGCGGGCGGTCACGTCGAGCACCGGCAGCCGGACGGCGTCGCCCTCGACCGAGGCCTGCACGTCCCGCAGGTTGATGGTGATCCGCTGGTAACGGCCATCCAGCACCTGGGTGAGGAACGGAGTTCCGCCCACCTCCACCTCAGGTGGGGCGGACTGCGCGCCCTGCTTGGCGATCTCCTGGCGTACGCGGTCGCCGATCATCCGCTCGGCGACCCCGACCGCCACCCGATCGGCGACCACCAGCAACGCCGCCAGCAGCAGGAGCAGCACGAACAGCCCGATGAGCAGCTTGCGGCCACGCCGTCGGGGTCGCGCCTGGTCCACCGGATAGTCCTGCGCCACGCCGCCTCCTGTCTCCGCCCGTCGCGCCGCGACGGGTCGTTCGTACCGACGCCGCAGGGCGGCGCATCCGTAGGTACCCGGCCGGCTCAGCGCTCAACCGTGACTCAGAGGAAGAGCATGCACATGGCGTACGCGGCGGGCGCCGCCAGGGCGAAGCCGCCGAGCGGGCCCTGCATGTGCCGGGCCACCCACATCGTGGGCGGTTCGCCGGCCATCAACCGGCCCGCCTCCGCGTACCCCACGGCGAGGTCGGAGAGGACGGCGGTGACCGCCGCGACCAGGCCGATCACGGCGGCCCGGGTCGGCGTGAAGGGAGCCACCAGGTAGCTGCCGAGGAGGGCGCTGGTCAGCGTGCCGACCATCGCGCCGGCCACCACGCCTGCGGCGCCCCGGGGCACCTGCGGGGCGAGCCGGGGCCAGGGCAGCACGGCGTCGGTGAGCCGGGCGACGGTGAGCGCGACACCGCTCGCGGTCAGGCAGACGGTTATCGCCTGGGTGCCGGCCGGGATCCGGCTGAGCACGATCAGGGTGCCGAAGGCCACCACCCCGACCACGATGAGCAGCGTGGCACCGAGGGAGTCGGTGACCCGGACCCGGTCGACCCGACGAACCAGCTGGCCGAGCACGGCGGCGAGGAACCCGCCGGCGGCCAGGTAGCCCAGTGGCGCCAGGCCGGCGACGTCGGTCTGCACCGCGGCGATGTCGGCCAGCGCCGCGACCACGGCGCTGATCCCGGCGACCACCAACAGCGCGGGCGGACGCATGGCCATCGTCCAGGCGAGCACGAACAGCAGTTGGACGCCGAAGATGATGAAGGCGAACGGCAGCCGGTGACCGGGGCCCGACGTCTGCGCGCCGAGCACCAGGCCGACACCGAGCAGCGCGGCGAAGCCGGCGATGGTCAGCGCCAGTTGACGGTGCACCGCGACCGGGGGGATGACCTCCTCTTCCGGCTCGTCGATCTCTTCTTCGGATCGGCGGGCCGGCTCGCCGGCGCGACGGGCACGGCGAGGCCCACCCCGTTCGCGGCGGTCGCCATCGGTGGTGGCCGGACCGGTACGCGGCGCGGGCGGTTGGCCGCGCGTCGCTGCGGCGGCCGGACCCGGTTGGGGCCCTGCGGGCCACGATTCGCGGCCGGCCTCGGGCGAGGTGGAGGGAAACACGACCCGATCGTGCCAGACCGACGGCCCGACGCGGTGGTCACGGGTTTCAGCGACGTTAAAATCCGGGCCACGATCAGGGGCAAGGTAGACAAACGGGAAATGGCCTGACGGCGCGGCCGAGGCGATCGGTTAGGCTCAACGCGTTACCCGCCCGTCAGCGACGCCGGGACCACGCAATTTCTCAGCGCACTCCTTGATGAGTGCGACTGGTCGCGTGCGGCCTCGCGCCGCCGGGACGGAGGTGATCGTGGAGATCCTGCTGCTGGTGACCGCGCGCGCAGGAGAACCGTCGGCTGTACTGCCGGCGCTCGACCTGCTGCCGCACTCGGTCCGCACCGCGCCGCGTGATGTTCGCACCCTGGTCGCGGGCCCCAGCCCGGACGCGGTGATGGTGGACGCCCGATCGGAGTTGAGCGAGGCCCGTGCGACCTGCCGGATGTTGCACGCCACCGGGCTCGGCGTGCCGCTGGTCGCGGTGGTGACCGAGGCCGGCCTGATCGCACTCAACGCCGACTGGGGCGTCGACGACGTCATCCTCGCCTCGGCCGGCCCCGCCGAGGTCGAGGCACGGCTGCGGCTGGCGGTGGGCCGGCTCAGCAACGCGACCGCTGGCGCGGGTGGCTCGATCCGGGCCGGCGAGCTGACCATCGACCCGGATACCTACGCGGCCAAGCTCAAGGGCCGTCCGCTCGACCTCACCTACAAGGAGTTCGAGCTGCTGAAGTTCCTGGCCCAGCACCCGGGCCGGGTGTTCACCCGGGACCAGCTCCTGCGCGAGGTCTGGGGCTACGACTACTTCGGCGGCACCCGCACGGTGGACGTGCACGTCCGGCGACTGCGCGCCAAGCTCGGCTCGGAGTACGAGTCGATGATCGGCACCGTCCGCCAGGTCGGCTACAAGTTCGTCGTTCCGCCGTCGCGGTCGCTTCCCGAGGCGGAGCACGCGCCCCTGCCGGTCTGATCCAAAGACCACTACGGGCGATTTCCCATATGCCCTTTTTGCGCAGCTTGGCAGCTCTATTCTGACTGCCGGGTTTGTCGGAGAAAGGGGCGATGGTGCGCGCACTGCACACGGGGGCGACGGGCCGGCGTAACCGGCAAGCCAGGCGGAAGTCGTGACGCGGGGCAGCTCCACCGCGCGGGCGGCGGGGATCGTGACGCTGGTGGTGGCGGGGCTGCTCGGCTCCGCGTACGTGCTGGGCCGCAGCCTCGTCCCCGACCAGACGCCTCGGCAGTCCACCGGTGTCACCACGAGCGCCGACGGACCGCACTACGCCGACCAGCCCAGCGCTGGCGAGCCGGGCGCAGCCCCGAGCAGCAGCGCCGGCCCGGCCGAGGCCGGCCAGGACGGGTCCGGACGGGACGCCGGAGGCGACAACCTGTTCGGCGCGCACGCCACGACCGGCACCCCGAGGCTCGCGCTGACATTCGACGACGGGCCGGACCCGCGCTACACGCCGCAGGTCCTCGACCTCCTGCGCGAATACGACGTGCGGGCCACGTTCTGCGTGGTCGGCGAGAACGCGCAGAACCACCCCGAACTGGTCCAGTCGATCGTGGACGCCGGGCACACCCTGTGCAACCACTCCTGGCACCACGATGTCGGCCTGGGCGCCCGGTCGGCCGACGCGATCCGCTCCGACCTCCTGCGCACCAACGCGGCGATCCGGGCGGCGGTGCCGAACGCCCCGATCGTCTGGTACCGCCAGCCGGGCGGAGCCTGGACGTACCCGGTGGTGTCGGTGGCGCAGCAGCTCGGCATGACCCCGCTGCACTGGTCGGTGGATCCGTCGGACTGGGAGCTACCCGGTGCCAACAAGATCACCGCGACGGTGCTGAGCCAGGCCGAACCGGGCTCGGTGGTGCTGCTGCACGACGCCGGTGGGGACCGGCAGGGCACGGTGGAGGCACTGCGCCGGATCCTGCCCGACCTGACCGCCCGGTTCGATCTGGAGGCACTCCCCACCGACCCGACGTGAGCCGCAGCTTTACGGCGACGCTCCGGGCGTCACGACACGCAACGGATACGGTGGCGGGATGAGCAGCGCGGAGCCGACCAGCGACCAGGTGACCCGGAGCGACCAACTGGCGCCGACGGAGATCGCCGACGTACTCGCCCTCGCCAGCGCCGCAGGTGACACGGACGGAGCGGACCCGCTCGACGAACACGTCCTGCTGCGGCTGCGCGACCCCGACGCCCCCGCCGTTCATCTGATCGCCCGCGCCGACGACGGCACCCTCACCGGGTACGCGCACCTGGACACCACCGACCCGGTCGGCGGGATCGGGGTCGAACTGGTGGTGCACCCCGCGTACCGGCGGCGGGGCACCGGGCGGGCGCTCGCCCGGGGCGTCCTCGCCTCGGCCACCGGGCCGCTGCGGGCGTGGGCGCACGGCGACCACCCCTCGGCCGCCGCGCTCGCCGTCGACCTCGGCTTCGCCCGCGCCCGGGTGCTCTGGCAGTTGCGCCGGCCGTTGGCGGCCCCGCTGGGTGAGCCGCGCCTGCCCGACGGGGTGACGCTGCGTGCGTTCCGGCCCGGGGTGGACGACGCCGCCTGGTTGGCCCTCAACGCACGGGCCTTCGCCGAGCACCCCGAGCAGGGCCGGTGGACGTCGGACGACCTGCGGGTCCGCCTCGCCGAGCCGTGGTTCGACCCGGCGGGCTTCCTGCTCGCCGAGGAGAGCGCGACCGGCCGACTGCTCGGCTTCCACTGGACCAAGGTGCACGAGCGGCCGGGGTCGGCCCGGATCGGCGAGGTGTACGTCCTGGGGGTGGAGCCGACCGCGCACGGTGGCGGGCTCGGCCGGGCCCTGACCACCGCCGGACTGGCACACCTGCGGGACAAGCGTGGCCTCGACCGGGTGATGCTCTTCGTGGACGACTCGAACACCGGGGCCGTCGCGCTCTACGAGCGGCTGGGCTTCGCCCGCTGGTCCGCGCACATCAACTACCACCTGGGCTGACCGTCGGCCGCCGCTCCGAGCGCGTCACCGACGGGTAACGGCCGAGCGTCGGCGGGATAACGCCGAACCAGAAATATGCCCATACTTCCGACAGGTGTACCCGGGTTCATTTAACGGACAACTCACCCTCGGCAAGCGGTCACCTCAGGTGCCGTACGTGTTCACCTTGCGTTCACTTGCGACCGGCGAACCGGCTACCTGGCACTTCTAACTTTCGTGTCAGCCGGTCAGTGCCGGTCCTCGGGCCCCGGGATCGGGGCGCCAAGTCAGACGCGAAGGGAAACCCCTCAGGTGAAGCTCCAGCGGTACGGCACTATTGCCTGCCTCGCTCTTGCCGCGACGCTCGGCCTCAGTGCATGCGGCTCGGACAACAACGAGCCCGCCTCCGGCGCGAGTGCTTCGGGCTCGGCCGCCGCGGTCGACTGCGCTACCGGCACGCTGAACGCCCAGGGCTCGTCGGCGCAGAAGAACGCCATGGCCGAGTGGATCAAGGCGTACCAGCAGAAGTGCCAGGGCACCACGATCAACTACGAGGCTTCCGGCTCGGGCGCCGGCATCCAGGCGTTCATCGCCGGGACCGCTGACTTCGCCGGTTCCGACTCCGCGCTCAAGCCGGAGGAGCAGCCGCAGGCGGACGCCAAGTGCGTCGGTGGCAAGGCCATCCACCTGCCGATGGTGATCGGCCCGGTGGCCGTCGCCTACAACGTCAGCGGCGTGGACAACCTCCAGCTCAAGCCGGCCACCCTGGCGAAGATCTTCGCCGGCAAGGTCACCAAGTGGGACGACGCCACGATCAAGGCCGACAACCCGGACGCCAAGCTCCCGGCGACCACGATTCAGACCGTCCACCGTTCGGACGAGTCGGGCACCACCGACAACTTCACCAAGTACCTCTCGAAGACCGCTGAGAGCGACTGGACCCTGGGCAACGCCAAGGCGTGGAAGGCACCGGGCGGCACCGGCGCCAAGGGCTCGGACGGCGTGGCCAGCCGGGTCAAGGGCGCGGACGGCTCCATCGGCTACATGGAGTGGTCGTTCGCCGAGAACGCCGGTCTGAAGATGTCGAAGATCGGCAACGGCAACGGCGAGTTCGCCGCGCTGACCGCCGAGGCGGCAGGCAAGACCATCGCTGGCGCTGCCATCGAGGGTCAGGGCGACGACCTCAAGCTGAAGATCGACTACAACACCAAGGAGGCCGGGGCCTACCCGATCGTCCTGGCGACGTACGAGATCGTCTGCAGCAAGGGCCTCGCGGCCGACAAGCTGAAGCTGGTCAAGGGCCTGCTGGGCCACGCCGCCAGTGCCGAGGGCCAGGCCTCTCTCACCGAGCTGGGCTACGCCCCGCTGCCGGAGACGGTCCGCACCAAGGTCGAGACCGCGGTCAAGAACCTCTCCTGACCCGATTCCACACCTCCGCAATCGAATCGAGCGAGCAGATGGGTGAAACCCCTCACCGCTCGGCCGACGCCGGCACCGGCGGGACGCGCGTGACCCAGAGTCACGAGTGGCCCGCCGGTGCCTCGGCGCGTGTGGCCGAGGCACCAGTCAGCACCCGTTCCCCGGGCGGCACCGGGCTGGGCGGCGGCGGCGCGCTGCCGCGCAGCCGTAAGTTCGGTGCCGAGCGGGCCTTCCGCGGTCTCACACTGGCCGCCGGCACCGCCGTTCTGGTCATCATCGCCGCCATCGCGATCTTCCTGGTCGCCAAGGCGGTGCCGGCCCTACGCGCCAACACCGAAAACTTCTGGTCCTACGAGGGCTGGTCCCCCAACGAGACAGAGCCGAAGTTCGGCATCGGTGCGCTCGCCTTCGGCACCGTGCTCAGCTCTGCGCTCGCACTGCTCATCGCGGTGCCGGTGGCGCTCGGCATCGCGCTCTACCTCTCGCACTACGCGCCGCGCCGGTTGGGCACCGCGCTCGGCTTCCTGGTCGACCTGCTGGCCGCCGTACCGAGCGTGGTCTTCGGCCTCTGGGGGCGGGACGTCTTCAGCAGCCCCGTCCGGGACTTCTCGGTCTGGCTGAACCAGCACTTCGGCTGGATCCCGCTCTTCGGCGGCGACGGCCCCTTCGGGGCGTCCGTCATGCTCGGCGCCCTGGTGCTCGCGATCATGGTGCTGCCGATCATCACCTCGCTCTCCCGCGAGGTGTTCCTCCAGACCCCCACCGCGAACGAGGAGGCCGCCCTCGCCCTGGGCGCCACCCGCTGGGAGATGCTCCGCACCGCGGTGCTGCCCTACGGCCGTCCCGGCATCATCGCCGCGATGATGCTCGGCCTCGGCCGGGCGCTCGGCGAGACCATCGCCCTGGCGCTGACCCTCGGCATCACCTTCGGCATCTCGTTCAACCTGATCCAGAACGGCGGCAACACCATCGCCGCCAACATCGCCAACGCGTTCGGCGAGGCGAACGAGACCGGCCGGGGCGCGCTCATCGCCTCCGGCCTGGTGCTGTTCACCATCACGCTGATCGTCAACATCACGGCGCGGGCGATCATCTACCGCCGCCGGGAGTTCACGGAGTCGGCCGCATGACCACAACCGCCACCTCCCACCGCACCCGGCCGCCGGCCCAACCCGACTCGCTGCGGGCCAAGCGGCTGCCCTGGTACGCCGCCCCGGCCATCGCCGTGGCGGCCCTGGCGCTCTCCGCCGTGCTCGTCTACGGCACCAGCATCGGCGGCCCGGTCCTCGTGGTCGTCCTCGGTGCGATCCTCTACCTGGTCGGGCTCTTCGCCGCCGCCAACGCGGTCGAGGGGCGCCGGTCGGCCCGCAACCGCACCTGGAGCGCGCTGATCCACTCCGCCTTCGTGCTGGCGGTACTGCCGCTCGTGTCGGTGGTCTGGACGCTGGTCAGCAAGGGCGCCGACCGACTGGACGTCAACTTCTTCCAGACCTCGATGAACAACATCGGGGCCCGGGACGCCAACGGCGGCGCGTACCACGCGATCGTCGGCACGCTGGAGCAGGTCGGCATCGCCACCCTGATCACCGTCCCGCTCGGCGTTCTCTGCGCGATCTACATCGTCGAGTACGGGCGCGGCAAGTTCGCCTTCGCGATCCGGTTCTTCGTGGACGTGATGACCGGCATTCCGTCGATCGTCTCCGGCCTCTTCGTGCTGGCGTTCTGGGTGCTGATCGTGTCGCCGTGGTTCAACGACGGTCGGCCCAGCTTCTCCGGCTTCGCCGCCGCGCTCGCGCTGAGCGTGCTCATGCTGCCCACCATCGTCCGGTCCACCGAGGAGATGCTCCGCCTCGTACCGGCGCCACTGCGTGAGGGCGCGTACGCGCTCGGCGTACCCAAGTGGAAGACCATCCTGCGGGTGGTCCTGCCGACGGCGCTGCCCGGCATCGTCACCGGCGTCATGCTCGCCATCGCCCGCGCGGCCGGTGAGACCGCGCCGGTGCTGCTGGTCGCCGGCGGTGGCGCCGCGATCAACACCAACCCCTTCGAGAACAACCAGTCGTCGCTGTCCCTCTTCGTCTACCAGCAGGCCGGTGACGCGTCGAAATACGCCCCGGCACGGGCGTGGACCGCGGCACTCACCCTGGTCGCCCTCGTGCTCATCCTGACGATCGCGGCGAAGCTGCTGGCCCGTCGCAACAGGCTCAGCCGATGAACCCCGGAGGTACCACCATGGCCAAGCGCGTCTCCGCCTCGAACGTCACCGCGTACTACGGCGGCTTCAAGGCGATCGAGAACATCAACCTGACGGTCGAACCGAAGACGGTCACCGCCCTCATCGGGCCGTCCGGTTGCGGCAAGTCGACGTTCCTGCGGTCGATCAACCGGATGCACGAGGTGCTGCCGGGGGCCCGGGTCGAGGGCAGCCTGACCATCGACGACCAGGACATCTACGACCGGGACGTGGACGTCACAGCGGTCCGGCGCACCATCGGCATGGTCTTCCAGCGGCCGAACCCGTTCCCCACCATGAGCATCTTCGAGAACGTGGTGGCCGGGCTGAAGCTCAACGGAGTCCGCAAGAAGTCGATCCTGGAGGACGCGGCCGAGAAGGCCCTGCGCGCCGCGAACCTGTGGGGCGAGGTGAAGGACCGGCTGGGCAAGCCCGGCGCGGGCCTCTCCGGCGGTCAGCAGCAGCGGCTCTGCATCGCCCGGACCATCGCGGTCGAGCCGCAGGTCGTCCTGATGGACGAGCCGTGCTCCGCCCTGGACCCGATCTCCACGCTGGCGATCGAGGACCTGATGTTCCAGCTCAAGGACAAGTTCACGATCATCATCGTGACGCACAACATGCAGCAGGCAGCGCGTGTCTCGGACCGGACCGCCTTCTTCTCGATCGAGAAGACCGGCGACCCGGGCCGGCTGATCGAGTACGACAACACCCAGAAGATCTTCAGCAACCCGAGCGTGAAGAAGACCGAGGACTACATCACCGGCCGCTTCGGCTGAGCCGACCACGTCCGGTCACCGGCGCCCCGCCTCCCGGCGTGGGCGCCGGTGCCATATCCGGCGCAGCGGCAGGGCCCGTGGTCAGCCCAGGACGAAGCGGGGTTCGCCGTCCGGGGGCAGGTCCAGGCGCGGGGTGACCGGGCTGGCGGCGTCTCGATCGGCCGCCGCCCGCGCCACCCCGGCCAGGTCGCCGGCCGCCGCCACCTGGGCCAGCGTGACCACTGTCGGTGGCAGCATGGTCAGCTCGCCGGCCTGCGCGCGGGCCAGCGCGTCCGCCGGCCGGATCCACAGGGTGTGGTCGGCCTCTCCGGAGACGTCGCGGGTCCGCTGGCCCGCCGGCAACAGGGCGATGAAGAAGTACGTGTCGAAGCGGCGCGGCTCGAACTCGGGAGTGATCCACCGGCTCCACGGCAGCAGCAGGTCCGAGCGGAGGGTGAGCTGACGGTCGGCGAGCAGCGCCGCGAAGCCCAGCCGCCGTCCCTCCAGGTCCTGCCGGGCCGCCTCCCAGTCGTCGCCGCTGACGTCGCCCACCACGGTTTCCCGGTTCGGACCGGCGAGCAGCACACCGGCCTCCTCGAAGACCTCCCGCGCGGCGGCGCAGACCACCGCCTGCGCGGCCTGCGGGGCCACTCCGAGCCGGTCCGCCCATTCGCCCGGCGTCGGGCCGGCCCAGTCCAGGTGCGCCTCCGAGTCGGAGCGGTCCACCCCGCCTCCGGGGAAGGCGTACATCCCGCCGAAGGTCATCGCGGCGACCCGGCGGATGACGTACACCTCGAAGTCGGCGTCGGTTGGACGCAGCAGCAGCACTGTGGCGGCGACCCGCGGCGTCGCCGGGGTGCCACCCTCGGCCTGGAACCGGCGGGCGTGCTCGACCAGGGCGGCCGGGGCGGCGAAGCCGTCACTGTCGATCGTCATGCCCGCGAGCCTAGTTCCCGACAGCGCGATTGCCTGCCGCGCGCCAAGCCACGAAGCGGTCGGCTCGGTCGGGGCCCGGTCCACGACTCGTCGGGCCCGGTCCACGACCCGGC
>NZ_PYAC01000007.1:0-139554 GCF_003264475.1 Micromonospora noduli
CTTCATGATCAACAGGGGGTCGGCGGTGCGGTCGGGGGGTCGGGGGTCAGGGGGTTGTTGGGGGCTGGTCGTCCGATTTGAGGGCGCGCTTTGCCTGCTTGCGCTCTCGGCGGCGTTGGCGCTTGACGGCCTGGCGTTGGGGCTCCTTCGCGGCCAGCCCGCTGACCGTGCGGACCACCAGCACCGCGCCCCACGGCCCCGCCACCCAGGCCGGCCAGAAGTAGAGCAGGTCCTGGCTGAGCACCGACGTCACCGCCCAGATGGTCACCACGATGGCGATCACCCGCAGGTACGGGAACCACACCTCGGCCATCCAGCGAGCGGTGACGCCCCTGCTGGGGGCCGGATCGAGCTGGTCGCCCAGCAGGCTCACCGTCGACCCGGCAACCGGCGCCAGGCCCGACCGCTGCGCCGGCGTCACCGGCGGCAGGTCGGTGAGCAGCGCCTCAAGGTCGGCGTACGTGCGTGCCGCGTAGGCCCGCTGCAACCGCTCGTCGTACTCGTGCAGATCCAGTCGGCCCTCGTCGAGGGCGACCCGCAACCGGTCGGCCACCGCCGAACGGTCCGAATCCGCGGCTCGCATCCCGTCGCGCCCGTCCATGCCGGCAAGCATGCCACCGTCGTGCCACTCCCGCCGGAACGCCGACACCCGGTCGATCATGAAGTTGTTGCCCGCCTCATCGGCGTGTCGGGGCAATAACTTCATGATCGACGGCCGGAAGGGCGGTCGAGGCGGGATCAGGGGGTTTTTGTGGCGGCGGGCTGGCGGGCGGTCACCAGGTCCCCCAGGCGCGCCCGGCCACCGTCGAACGCGGTGAGCACCCAGACGCCGTCCGGCAGCAGCGCCATCGAGTGTTCGACGTGCGCGGCCACCGAGCCGTCCCGGGTGACGACCGTCCACCCGTCGGCCAACTCAGCCGTACGCGGGGACGCCATGGTGATCATCGGCTCGATGGCCAGGGCCATCCCGGGGACCAGTCGCGGACCCTTGCCCGGCCGACCGTGGTTGAGCACGTGTGGGTCCTGGTGCATCTCGGTGCCGATGCCGTGTCCGCCGTAGCCGTCGACGATGCCGTACCGGCCGCCCTTGCGGACAGCGGTCTCCACGGCGTGCGAGATGTCGGTGAGGCGGCCCTTGCCGCTGGCCGCGCCACGCGCCGCGGCGGCGATGCCGGCCCACATCGCGTCCTCGGCGACCTCGGCCATCTTCAGCAGCGCCGGGTCGACGTCACCGACCCCGACCGTGATCGCGGAGTCGCCGTGCCACCCGTCCAGCACCGCGCCGCAGTCGATGGAGATCAGGTCACCGGCCTGGAGCACCTGCTTCGGCGACGGGATGGCGTGCACGATCTGCTCGTTGACCGAGGAGCAGATCGACGCCGGAAAACCGTGGTAGCCCTTGAACGACGGAACGCCGCCCGCCTCTCGGATGGTCGCCTCGGCGATGGCGTCCAGATCGGCGGTGCTCACACCGGGGGCGACAGCCTCCCGCATCCGGCGCAGCGCCTCGGCCACCACCAGCCCGGCGGCCCGCATCTTCTCGATCTGGTCAGGGGTCTTCAGCTGGATGTCCAGCTGGGGACGACGCATGGAGCGTTTACCTTTCGTTGCCGAACAGCGGGGCACATAACGCGTACCCCGCTGTTCGCACTCTATCCGCCGTGGCCCGGCCGGACCTCAGCCGCCGTACGACCGCAACGCGTCGATGGCCCGGGTGGTGACGTCCTCCACCGGCCCGGTGGCGTCGATCCCGACCAGCTTGCCCTGAGCGCCGTAGTAGTCGACCAGGGGTGCGGTCTTCTCGCTGTACTCACGAAGCCGCGTGGCGATCGTTTCCGGCTTGTCGTCGTCGCGCTGGAACAGCTCGGCGCCGCACCGGTCACAGATGCCGGGCCGGGTGGTGGCGTCGAACTCGACGTGCCAGATCTTGCCGCAGCCCCGGCAGGTACGCCTGCCGGAGAGCCGCCGGATCACCTCGTCGTCGTCGACGACCAGCTCCAGGACCAGATCCAGGGCGGTGCCCAGATCGGCCAGGAGCTTGTCCAGAGCGGCCGCCTGCGGAGTCGTCCGCGGGAAGCCGTCGAGCAGGAAACCCTCGCTGGCGTCGGGCTCGGCCAGCCGGTCCCGGACCATGTTGATGGTGACCTCGTCCGGAACCAGCTCGCCCGCGTCCATGTACCGCTTCGCCTCGACACCGAGCGGCGTGCCCTGGGTGACGTTCGACCGGAAGATGTCTCCGGTCGAAATCTTCGGCACCGAGAGGTGCGCGGCGATGAACTCGGCCTGCGTGCCCTTGCCCGCGCCCGGCGGGCCAACCAGAACGAGTCTCATCTACCGCAGGAACCCTTCGTAGTTCCGCTGCATGAGTTGGCTCTCGATCTGCTTCACGGTCTCCAGACCGACGCCGACCATGATGAGCACAGCGGTGCCGCCGAACGGGAAGTTCTGGTACTGCTGGTTGTCCAGCCAGATGAAGAAGAAGTTCGGCAGGATCGAGATGACGCCGAGGTAGAGCGCGCCCGGCAGGGTGATCCGGCTGAGGATGAAGTCCAGGTAGTCGGCGGTCGGCTTGCCCGGGCGGATACCCGGCACGAACCCGCCGTACTTCTTCATGTTGTCCGCGACCTCGGTCGGGTTGAACGTGATCGAGACGTAGAAGTACGTGAAGAAGATGATCAGCAGGAAGTAGACCGAGATGTAGATCGGGCTGCTCGGGTTGACCAGGTTGTTCTGGATCCACGACTGGGTCTTGCCCGGGTCCGTCTGGTCGAAGAACTGCAGCGCCAACTGCGGCAGGTAGAGCAGCGACGAGCCGAAGATGACCGGGATCACACCCGCCTGGTTGACCTTGAGCGGGATGTAGGTCGAGGTGCCGCCGTACATCCGCCGGCCGATCATCCGCTTGGCGTACTGCACCGGGATCCGGCGCTGCGCCTGCTCGATGAAGGTGACAGCGGTGATGACCACCAGGACCAGCGCGATGACCAGGGCGAACATGTCCCAGCCCTTGCTGGTCTTGATCTGCCAGCCCTCGCTGGGCAGCCGCGCCGCGATCGAGGTGAAGATCAGGACGGACATGCCGTTGCCGACGCCGCGGTCGGTGATCAGCTCACCGAGCCACATGACCATGCCGGTGCCGGCGGTCATCGTCATCACCAGGATGGCCAGGGTCAGCCAGTCCGGGATGCCGGTGCCGGTGGGGATGATCGGGAACTGGTCGCAGCGGTTCTGGAACAGCTGACCCGAGCGGGCCAGCGCCACGAACGCCGAGGCCTGCAGCACACCGAGACCGAGGGTCAGGTAGCGGGTGTACTGGGTGATCTTCGCCTGACCGGCCTGGCCCTCCTTGCGGAGCTGCTCAAGGCGTGGGATCACGACGGTCAGCAGCTGCAGGATGATCGACGCGGTGATGTAGGGCATGATGCCCAGCGCGAAGACCGAGAGCTGTAGCAGCGCTCCGCCGGAGAAGAGGTTGAGAAGGTTCACCACCCCGGTGGTGTCACCCTGGATGGTGTCGAGGCACTTCTGCACGTTGCCGTACGAGACGCCCGGGCTGGGGAGCGTTGCACCCAGCCGGTAGACCGCGATGATGCCTACTGTGAACAGCAGCTTCTTGCGCAGGTCAGGCGTACGGAACGCACTGAGAAAGGCGGACAGCAACTTCTTCCTCCTGCGCGAGGCGGGCCGCCGGTGATCCCTGGCGGGTCGGGGTGGATCACGGGCGAGTGCCCGCAATCCATGGCTGGGATGGGACTCTAACAGCCTCACCCCGGTCCGGGCAGATGCGCCCGACTACATAAATCGATTCCGATGTTACCGGGCGCTCAGGCCCCAGGCAGACCATGGCGCCCGCCAGTTGCTCTCAACTGGACGGGCGCCATGGTCGTACGCCTTACAGCTCGGTGGTGGAGCCACCGGCAGCAGCGATCTTCTCCTTGGCCGACGCACTGAACGCGTGCGCGGACACCTGGAGCGCCACACCGCCGAGGTCCCCGGTGCCGAGGACCTTGACCGGGTGACCCTTGCGGACCGCGCCGGACTCGACGAGCTCCAGCGGGCCGACCTGACCACCATTCGGGAACAGCTCAGCGAGTCGGTCCAGGTTGACCACCTGGAAGACCACCTTGAACTTGTTCTTGAAGCCCTTCATCTTCGGCAGGCGCATGTGGATGGGCATCTGCCCACCCTCGAACGCCGCCGAGATGTTCTTGCGGGCCTTGGAACCCTTGGTACCGCGACCAGCGGTCTTGCCCTTGGAACCCTCACCGCGACCCACACGGGTCTTCGCGGTCTTGGAACCGGGCGCCGGGCGCAGGTGATGCACCTTGATCGTCATTACTCGACCTCCTCGACCTTCACGAGGTGGCTCACAGTGAAGATCATGCCGCGGATCTCGGGCCGGTCCTCCTTGACCACCACGTCGTTGATCCGCTTGAGACCGAGCGAACGCAGCGACTCACGCTGGTTGTGCTTGGTCCCGATACCGGACCGGAGCTGGGTGACCTTCAGGCGTGCCATCAGTGCGCCACCCCCGCACGCGACGCCAGCATGGCGGCCGGCGCGACGTCCTCCACCGGCAGACCACGACGCGCCGCGACCTGCTCGGGGGACTCAAGCCCCTTCAGGGCCGCCACGGTGGCGTGCACGATGTTGATCGGGTTCGACGAACCGAGGCTCTTGGAGAGCACGTCGTGGATCCCAGCGCACTCCAGCACGGCACGCACCGGTCCACCGGCGATGACACCCGTACCGGCCGAGGCCGGCTTGAGCAGCACCACACCAGCGGCGTCCTCACCCGTCACCGGGTGCGGGATCGACTGACCGATCCGCGGGACCTTGAAGAAGTGCTTCTTGGCCTCCTCGACACCCTTGGCGATGGCCGCGGGCACCTCCTTGGCCTTTCCGTAGCCCACGCCGACCGTGCCGTCGCCGTCGCCCACGATCACCAGGGCGGTGAAGCTGAAGCGACGACCGCCCTTCACGACCTTGGCGACGCGGTTGATCGCGACGACCCGCTCAAGGTGCGGGGTCTTCTCGACGGGCGCGTTTCCGCGGCCGCCCTCACGGCGGTTGTCGCGGCGACCACCCTCGTTGCCACCGGACCCGCCGCCACGGCGCTGTTGACCTGGCATCAGCAGCCTTCCTTCTCTCTCGTGACGGGGTTGTTAGAACTCGAGCCCGGCTTCGCGGGCGGCGTCGGCAAGCGCGGCGACTCGCCCCGCGTACCGGTTGCCGCCGCGGTCGAAGACGACCTTGGAGACGCCGGCGGCCTTGGCCCGCTCGGCGAGCAGCGCGCCCACCTTGCCAGCCAGGGCGCTCTTGTCGCCCTCCGCACCGCGCAGCGAGGCGTCCAGGGTCGACGCCGACGCCAGGGTGTGACCCTTGGTGTCGTCGACGACCTGGGCGACCATGTGCCGCAGCGAGCGGGTGACGACCAGGCGCGGACGCTCGGCCGTACCGCTGACGTTCTTGCGGACGCGGAAGTGTCGACGCGCACGCCCAACGGCGCGCTTGGCGGCGACACCGCGGCGGCGCTTGAGCAGCGTGGCGCTCACTTCTTACCTGCCTTTCCAGCCTTGCGGCGGATGACCTCGCCCTGGTACTTGACGCCCTTGCCCTTGTAGGGCTCCGGCGGGCGGATCTTCCGGATGTTGGCGGCGACCTCACCGACCTGCTGCTTGTCGATGCCAGCCACGTGGAACAGGGTCGGCCGCTCCACCGTGAAGGTGATGCCCGCCGGGGCGGGGACGACCACCGGGTGCGAGAACCCGAGCGCGAACTCGAGGTCCGAACCCTTGGCGGTGACCCGGTAACCGGTGCCGGCGATCTCCAGGCTCTTGCGGTAGCCCTCGGTGACCCCGACGATCATGTTGGCAACCAGCGTACGGCTCAGGCCGTGAAGTTCCTTGGCCTTGCGCTCGTCGTTCGGCCGGTTGACGCTCAGCTGCCCATCCTCGGCCCGCTCGACCGTGATCGGCTCGGCGAGGGTGTGCTGGAGCTGGCCCTTGGGGCCCTTGACCTTGACGGTCTGCCCGTCGATCGTGATGTCGACGCCGGCTGGCACCGGGATCGACTTACGTCCAATTCGCGACATTTCTACCTGTCTCCCGTTACCAGACGAAGGCGAGGACTTCCCCGCCAACACTCCGCTTGCGGGCCTGCCGGTCGGTCAGCAGCCCCTGGGACGTCGAAATGATCGCCACGCCCAGCCCACCGAGCACCCGCGGGAGCCCGTCCGACTTGGCGTACACCCGGAGACCGGGCTTGGACACGCGCTTGATGCCGGCCAGGCTCCGCTCGCGGTTCTGGCCGTACTTCAGCTCGACGACCAGTCGCTTGCCGACGGCGCCCTCCTCGGGCTCCTCGACCGACCAGGTGGCGATGTAACCCTCGGCCTTCAGGACCTCGGCGATGTTCGCCTTGATCTTGGAGTAGGGCATCTTCACCTGATCGTGGTACGCCTGGTTGGCGTTACGCAGACGCGTGAGCATGTCTGCGATCGGGTCGGTCATCGTCATGGATTTCGTCAGCCTTTCTCGCCGGGGTTCCCGGGGCATCAGCCCCGGGCCTACGGCGAAGAGCAATACCTAATCGGTGCAGGAGTTCCCGGCCGACGGCCGGGACGCGGTCGCCCTTACCAGGAAGCCTTGGACACGCCCGGCAGCTCACCGCGGTGAGCCATCTCCCGGATGCAGACCCGGCAGAGCCCGAACTTGCGGTAGACCGCCTTCGGACGCCCGCACCGCTGGCAGCGGGTGTACGCGCGAACCGAGAACTTCGGCTTCGCGGCCGCCTTGATGATCAGCGCCTTCTTGGCCATCTCAGTTCTCCTTGAACGGGAAGCCCAGGAGCTTGAGCAGCGCCCGGCCCTCGTCGTCGGTCGTGGCGGTCGTGACCACCGTGATGTCCATGCCCCGCTGGCGATCGATCCGGTCCTGGTCGATCTCGTGGAACACCGACTGCTCGGTCAGACCGAACGTGTAGTTGCCGTGCCCGTCCAGCTTGCGCCCGTCCAGGCCGCGGAAGTCGCGGATACGCGGCAGCGCGATGGAGAGCAGCCGGTCCATGAACTCCCACATCCGGTCGCCGCGAAGGGTGACCTTCGCGCCGATCGGCATGCCCTCGCGGAGCTTGAACTGCGCGATGGACTTGGTCGCCCGCCGCACCTGCGGCTTCTGGCCGGTGATCGTGGCGAGGTCGCGGACCGCGCCGTCGATCAGCTTGGCGTCGCGAGCAGCCTCGCCGACACCCATGTTGACGACGATCTTGACCAGCCGCGGCACCTGCATGGGGTTGCCGTAGCTGCGCTGCTCACGCAGCTGGGCCACGATCTCGTTGCGGTACCGCTCCTTGAGGCGCGGCAGGGTCTTTTCGGTAGCCGTGGTCATCACAGGTCCTTACCGGTGCTACGCGCGATGCGGACCTTCTGGCCGTTGTCGTCGATCCGGTAACCGACGCGGGTCGGCTTGCCGTCGGAGTCCAGGACCTGCACGTTCGAGACGTGGATCGGGGCCTCCTGAGTGACGATGCCGCCGGTCTTGGCGCCACGCTGGGTGGTGCTGATGCGGGTGTGCTTCTTGACCCGGTTCACGCCCTCGACCAGGACCTTGTCCTGCCGCGGGTAGGCCTGAATGACCTTGCCCTTGGCACCCTTGTCCTTGCCGGCGATGACGACGACCGTGTCGCCCTTCTTGACCTTCACGGTCACAACACCTCCGGCGCGAGGGAAATAATCTTCATGAACCGCTTGTCCCGCAGCTCCCGGCCCACCGGGCCGAAGATACGGGTTCCACGCGGGTCCCCGCCGTCCTTGATGATGACGGCGGCGTTCTCGTCGAAGCGGATGTACGAGCCGTCCGGACGCCGCTTCTCCTTGGCGGTGCGAACGACGACAGCCTTGACGACGTCGCCCTTCTTCACACCAGCACCCGGGATCGCGTCCTTGACCGTGGCCACGATGACGTCGCCGATGCTCGCGTAGCGCCGACCCGAGCCACCGAGAACCCGGATGCACAGGATCTCCCGAGCACCCGTGTTGTCGGCGACGCGCAGTCGCGACTCCTGCTGAATCACGTCTATCTCCTATGTCTGCCGGTTCTCCGGCCGCCGTAGCGGCCGGAGCCTGGCGGAACCTACGCCCGACGCAACGCCGGGCGAGCTCGAGCCTTCGCTACTTGGCCTTTTCCAGGATCTCCACGATCCGCCAACGCTTGGTGGCGCTCAGCGGCCGGGTCTCCATGATGAGAACCCGGTCACCGGTGCCAGCGGCGTTCTGCTCGTCGTGCACCTTCAGCTTGCTCGTACGGCGCATGATCTTGCCGTACAGAGCGTGCCGAACCCGGTCCTCGACCTCGACCACGACGGTCTTGTCCATCTTGTCGCTGACCACCAGGCCCTCACGGACCTTGCGGCGGGACCGCGCGGTGGCGGTGGCGGTGTCTTCGGTCATGATGCAGTCACCTCAGTCGGCGCGGCCGAGAGCCCCAGCTCGCGCTCGCGCATGATCGTGTAGATCCGGGCGATCTCCCGACGGATGACCTGCAACCGCCGGTTGTTGTCCAGCTGCCCGGTTGCGGCCTGCACGCGGAGGTTGAACAGCTCCGCCTTGGCCTCCCGCAGCTTCGTGACCAGCTCCTCTTCGGAGAGCTCACGCAGCTCGGTCGCCTTAACGCCCGCTGCCATCAGGATTCACCCACTTCGCGCGTAACAATGCGGCACTTCATCGGGAGCTTGTGGATCGCGCGACGCATGGCCTCTCGCGCGGTCTGCTCGTTGGGGAAGGACATCTCGAAGAGAACCCGCCCCGGCTTGACGTTGGCGACCCACCACTCGGGCGAACCCTTACCGGAACCCATCCGGGTCTCGGCAGGCTTCTTGGTGAGGGCCTGGTCCGGGAAGATCGTGATCCAGACCTTGCCACCACGCTTGATGTGGCGAGTCATCGCGATACGTGCCGACTCGATCTGCCGGTTCGTCACGTACGCCGGCTCGAGAGCCTGGATCCCGAACTCGCCGAACACCACCCGGTTACCACCCTTGGACGCGCCACTGCGGTCCGGGTGGTGCGGCTTGCGGAAGCCCTTCGGGGGCTTGCGCGGCATCAGCATCTGTCAGCCCTCCTGCTGCGTTTCTGCCGGAGCAGCAGTGGCGGCGACAGCTGCGCTGTCGACCGGCTCGCCGCTCGGCGTCTCGGCCTGCTGCGCGATGGTGGTCGCAGCAGCCCGACCGGCCTCGGTGCCACCAGCCGTGGTGCCGGACGAACCCGACCGGCCACGGCGCGGACGCTCGGGACGGTCGCCGCGCTCACCACGACGCGGGCGGGACGGACCGGCCTCGGCCGGAGCTTCCCGGCCCGGGACGGCGTCGCCCTTGTAGATCCAGACCTTCACACCGATCCGACCGAACGTGGTACGGGCCTCGAAGAAGCCGTACTCGATGTTGGCCCGCAGCGTGTGCAGCGGAACCCGGCCCTCACGGTAGAACTCGGTCCGGCTCATCTCGGCGCCGCCGAGGCGACCCGAGACCTGAACCCGGATGCCCTTGCAGACCGGGTTCTTCATCGCCGACTGCATGGCCTTGCGCATCGCCCGACGGAAGCTGACCCGGCTGGACAGCTGCTCGGCCACGCCCTGCGCGACCAGCTGAGCGTCCGACTCGGGGTTCTTCACCTCGATGATGTTCAGCTGAACCTGCTTGCCGGTGAGCTTCTCAAGCTCGCCGCGGATCCGGTCGGCCTCCGCACCCTTACGGCCGATGACAATGCCCGGCCGGGCGGTGTGGATGTCGACCCGGACCCGGTCGCGGGTGCGCTCGATGTCGACCTTGGAAATCCCGGCACGCTCGAGGCCCTTGGACATCATGCGGCGGATCTTGACATCCTCGCCGATGTAGTCCTTGTAGAGCTTGTCCGCGAACCAGCGGGACTTCCAGTCGGTCGAGATGCCGAGCCGGAACCCAGTGGGGTGAACCTTCTGACCCATTACTCGGCGTCCTCCGTCTTGCTCTGCGCTTCGGCCGGTGCGGCCTCCGTGGCCGGGGCGGCCTTCTTCGCCGCGGCCTTCCTCGGCGCTGCCGGCGCGACCGCTTCGACCGCCACAGTGATGTGGCAGGTGCGCTTGCGGATTCGGTACGCCCGACCCTGCGCCCGCGGCTGGAACCGCTTCATCGTCGGGCCCTCGTCCACGAAGGCCTCGCTGACGAGCAGCGCGTCGGGGTCCAGCCGCTCGTTGTTCTCCGCGTTGGCGATCGCGCTAGCGAGCACCTTGTACACCTGCTCGCTCGCAGCCTGCGGCGCGAACTGCAGCACCGTGAGCGCCTCCTTCGCGGGCAGGCCGCGGACGAGGTTGACCACCCGGCGCGCCTTCATCGGCGAGATGCGCACGTGCCGCGCAACCGCCCGCGCGCCCGGAAGCACCGGAGCGTCGCCCTTTCCTGGCATCGCTGTAACCCCTTGTTCCCTCTATCCGTATGCCCGCGGCGTCAGCGCCGACGGCTCTTCCGGTCGTCCTTCTCGTGACCCTTGAACGTGCGGGTCAGCGCGAACTCGCCGAGCTTGTGCCCGACCATCGCCTCGGTCACGAACACCGGGACGTGCTTGCGTCCGTCATGCACGGCGATCGTGTGCCCCAGCATCTCGGGGATGATCGTCGAGCGCCGCGACCAGGTCTTGATCACGTTCTTGGAGCCCTTGTCGTTCTGAACTTCCACCTTCTTGAGCAGGTGGTCGTCTACGAACGGGCCCTTCTTCAGGCTGCGAGGCATGTCTTATCTCCCTCAGCCGCGCTTACGCGTGGCGTAGCGGCGGCGGACGATCAGCCGGTCACTCGGCTGGCCCTTACGGCGGGTGCGGCCCTCGGGCTTACCCTGCGGGTTGACCGGGTGGCGACCACCGGAGGTCTTACCCTCACCACCACCGTGCGGGTGGTCGACCGGGTTCATGGCGACACCACGGACGGTCGGGCGCTTGCCCTTCCACCGCATCCGGCCGGCCTTACCCCAGTTGATGTTCGACTGGTCGGCGTTGCCGATCTCGCCGACGCTGGCGCGGCAGCGCACGTCCACCCGCCGGATCTCGCCGGACGGCATACGCAGGGTCGCGTACGCGCCCTCGCGGCCGAGCAGCTGGATGCCGACGCCGGCGGAACGGGCCAGCTTGGCCCCGCCACCCGGACGCAGCTCCACGTTGTGAATCGTGGTACCGACCGGGATGTTGCGCAGCGGCAGGTTGTTACCCGGCTTGATGTCGGCGCCCGGGCCGGACTCGACACGGTCGCCCTGCTTCATGTCCTTCGGCGCGATGATGTACCGCTTCTCGCCGTCGGCGTAGTGCAGCAGCGCGATGCGCGCCGTGCGGTTCGGGTCGTACTCGATGTGAGCGACCTTCGCCGGCACGCCGTCCTTGTCGACCCGCTTGAAGTCGATCAGACGGTACTGACGCTTGTGACCGCCACCGTGGTGCCGCGTGGTGATCCGGCCGTGGGCGTTACGCCCGCCCTTCTTCGGCAACGGAGCCAGCAGCGACTTTTCCGGCGTGGACCGGGTGATCTCGGCGAAGTCAGCGACACTCGAGCCACGTCGGCCCGGCGTCGTCGGCTTGTACTTACGGATAGCCATTGTCTACACCCCTCAGCTGACCGGGCCGCCGAAGGCCTCGATGCGGTCACCGTCAGCCAGCTTCACGATCGCCCGCTTGGTCGCCTTGCGCTGACCGAAGCCGGTCTTGGTGCGCTTGCGCTTACCCTGGCGGTTGAGCGTGTTGACCGTCAGGACGCGGACGTTGAAGATCTGCTGGATAGCGATCTTGATCTCGGTCTTATTCGCGTCCGGGTGCACCAGGAAGGTGTACCAGTTCCGGTTCAGCTCGCTGTAGCTCTTCTCCGAGACGACCGGCGCCACGATGATGTCGCGCGGGTCGGCGATCGTGCTCACTTGCCACCCTCCTCGGTGGTCTCGGCGGGCACGCCCAGGAACTCGTCCAGGGCGTCCTTGGTGAAGACCACGTCGTCGGCCACGAGCACGTCGTACGTGTTCAGCTGGCCGGACTCGATCAGGTGCACGCGCGGCTCGTTGCGCAGCGACACCCAGTTCAGCTCGTCGGTGCTGCTCAGCACGACCAGGACCCGACGGGCCTCGGTGAGCTTGGTCAGCGTGGCCAGGGCCGCCTTGGTCGACGGCTTCTCGCCCGAGACGAACGCCTCGACGACGTGCACCTGCCCGGCGCGGGCCCGGTCGGAGAGGGCACCCCGCAGAGCGGCGGCCTTCATCTTCTTCGGGGTCCGCTGGCTGTAGTCGCGCGGCACGGGACCGTGCACGACGCCACCGCCGGCGAACTGCGGCGCGCGGATCGAGCCCTGCCGGGCGCGACCGGTGCCCTTCTGCTTGTACGGCTTCTTGCCGCCACCGGCGACCTCGCCGCGGGTCTTGGCCTTGTGCGTGCCCTGTCGGGCCGCCGCGAGCTGGGCCACCACGACCTGGTGCATCAGCGCGACGTTGGCCTGCACGTCGAAGATGTCCTCCGGCAGCTCCACGGAGCCGCTGGTGGTGCCTTCGACGGTGCGCACGTCAACGGTGGTCACTTGGCCGCACCGCCCTTCTTCACCTTGCTCTTGGCCGCGGTACGGACCAGAACGAGCGCGCCCTTGGGACCAGGAATGGCACCCCGGACGAGCAGCAGGTTGTTCTCGGTGTCGACCGCCTGGACGGTGAGGTTCTGCACGGTGTACCGAACGCCACCCATACGACCGGCCATCCGGGTGCCCTTGAAGACACGACCCGGAGTGGCGCAGGCGCCGATGGAACCGGGCGAGCGGTGCTTGCGCTCGACGCCGTGCCCGGCGCCCAGGCCGTGGAAGCCGTGCCGCTTCATCGGGCCGGCGTAGCCCTTGCCCTTGGTCTTGCCGGTGACGTCGATGGTGACGCCGGCCGGGAACTCCTCGACCGTGACTTCCTGGCCGAGCGAGTATTCCCCAGCGTCAGTGGTGCGCAGCTCGACGATGTGCCGGCGCGGCGCCACGTCCGCCTTGGCGTAGTGCCCGCTGATCGGCTTCTTGACCTTGCGCGGGTCGATGGTGCCGTACGCGAGCTGGACCGCGGAGTAACCGTCCTTCTCGGCGCTACGAACCTGGCTGATGACGCACGGGCCGGCCTCGACCACGGTCACGGGAACAACACGGTTGTTCTCCCAGACCTGGGTCATGCCGAGCTTGGCGCCCAGGATCCCCTTGACTTGCCTGTCCATTTGTCCGGTCCCTACAGCTTGATCTCGATGTCGACGCCAGCCGGCAGGTCGAGGCGCATGAGCGAGTCGACCGTCTTCGGGGTCGGGTCGATGATGTCGATCAGCCGCTTGTGCGTGCGCATCTCGAAGTGCTCGCGCGAGTCCTTGTACTTGTGCGGCGAGCGGATAACGCAGAAACGGTTGATCTCCGTGGGCAGCGGCACCGGGCCCGCGACCTGCGCCCCGGTGCGCGTCACCGTCTCGACGATCTTCCGAGCCGAGGAGTCGACGACCTCGTGGTCATAGGCCTTGAGCCGGATGCGGATCTTCTGTCCCGCCATGGTGGCTTCTGTTCCTTCTCTCGATGCCGCTGTGTTGCGGGCGCCTGTACCGGCTGGCACAGGCCCACTTCGCCGACCCCCGCGGTCGGGCGTGTCGCGCCCTCGGGCCGAGCTCCGCCCCTAGGTACCGGAGTGGTGCTGACCGCACGGGGGGTCAAGGCGCCGATCGCATTACCGCGACCTGAACGCCGTGCGAGGGTGGTTGGCGACTGGGCCGCCAACCACCCTACGCTCGACTGCCTCGCCACCCGGAGGTTCAGCGGAAGCCGAACACAGGCGACGAACTGTCGTTACGCAACCTGACTAGTATGCCGCACGACCGGCGGCGGGTCTAATCGGGGTTACCTAGTTCACTTGTTAATCTTGGTGACGAACCCGGCGCCGACGGTGCGGCCACCCTCGCGGATCGCGAACTTGAGGTTCTCCTCCATGGCGATGGGCTGGATCAGCTTCACCGACATGGACGTGTTGTCACCCGGCATGACCATCTCGGTGCCCTCGGGGAGGGTGACGACACCGGTGACGTCAGTGGTCCGGAAGTAGAACTGCGGGCGGTAGTTCTGGAAGAACGGGGTGTGACGGCCACCCTCCTCCTTGGAGAGGATGTAGACCGTCGCCTCGAACTCCGTGTGCGGGGTGTTCGAGCCCGGCTTCACGACGACCATGCCGCGCTCGACCTCGTCGCGCTTGGTACCACGCAGCAGCAGGCCGACGTTCTCGCCTGCGCGGGCGTCGTCCAGGGTCTTCCGGAACATCTCGATCGCGGTGACCTTGGTCTTGAAGCTCTTCTCCTTGATACCGACGAGCTCAACATCCTCGTTCGGCAGGAGAACGCCGCGCTCCACGCGACCGGTGACGACGGTGCCACGACCGGTGATCGTGAAGACGTCCTCAACCGGCATCAGGAACGGCTTGTCAACCTCGCGCTCCGGCTGCGGGATCGAGGTGTCGACAGCGGTCATCAGGTCCAGCAGCTTGCCGGTCCACTCGGGGTCACCCTCGAGGGCCTTCAGCGCCGAAACCCGAACGACCGGCAGGTCGTCACCCGGGTACTCCTGCGAGGAGAGCAGCTCACGGACCTCGAGCTCGACGAGCTCCAGGAGCTCCTCGTCATCGACCATGTCGCTCTTGTTGAGCGCCACGACGATGTACGGCACACCGACCTGACGGGCCAGCAGCACGTGCTCGCGGGTCTGCGGCATCGGGCCGTCGGTCGCCGCGACCACCAGGATCGCGCCGTCCATCTGCGCGGCACCGGTGATCATGTTCTTGATGTAGTCGGCGTGCCCAGGGCAGTCGACGTGCGCGTAGTGCCGCGACTCGGTCTGGTACTCGACGTGCGCGATCGAGATCGTGATGCCGCGGGCCTTCTCCTCCGGCGCCTTGTCGATCTCGTCGAACGGCGTGTAGGGGTTCAGGTCCGGGTACTGGTCGTGCAGGACCTTGGTGATGGCCGCCGTCAGCGTCGTCTTACCGTGGTCGATGTGACCAATGGTGCCGATGTTGACGTGCGGCTTAGTCCGCTCGAACTTAGCCTTCGCCACTGGTGTCCTCCTGTGGACTTCTTGGTTCGTACGCCCGGCGCGCCGGTCGGCGCTTAGGACTCTGTCGACAGCCTTTCCGGCCTGACGGCCGGAGAGCCTTTGTGGGTTCTGCGGCGATGAAGCCTACAGGCCCGGTCTCACGCGATCCGATCGTGGTGGCCGCGGGCGGGTGAAACCTCCCGCGACCAACCACGAATCACCTGCTCAGAGCGCTACTCGCCCGTTGCCTTGGCGATGATCTCCTTCGCGACGCTCTGCGGAACCTCGGCGTAGGAGTCGAACTGCATGCTGTAGCTAGCCCGGCCCTGGGTCTTCGACCGCAGGTCGCCGACGTAGCCGAACATCTCCGACAACGGCACCAGGGCCCGGACGATGCGGGCGCCGCTGCGCTCCTCCATCGCCTGGATGATGCCGCGGCGGGAGTTGAGGTCACCGATGACGTCACCCATGTTCTCCTCAGGAGTGGTGACTTCAACGGCCATCATCGGCTCGAGCAGTGCCGGATCGGCCTTGCGGGCCGCGTCCTTCATCACCATCGAGCCGGCGATCTTGAATGCCATTTCCGACGAGTCGACCTCGTGGTACTGGCCGTCAAGCAGGGTCAGCTTCACGCCGACCAGCGGGAAGCCCGCCAGGATGCCGTACTGCAGCGCGTCCTGCGCACCGGCGTCCACCGAGGGGATGAACTCCCGGGGGATGCGGCCGCCGCTGACGGCGTTGGCGAACTCGTAGGTCGGCGAGTCGTTGTCCAGCGGAAGCGGCTCGACGCTCACGATCACGCGGGCGTACTGGCCGGAACCACCGGTCTGCTTCTTGTGGGTGTACTCGACCTTGTCCACCTTGCGGCGGATGGTCTCGCGGTACGCCACCTGCGGCTTGCCGACGTTCGCCTCGACGTTGAACTCGCGGCGCATCCGGTCGACCAGGATGTCCAGGTGCAGCTCACCCATGCCGGAGATGACCGTCTGACCGGTCTCCTCGTCCAGCTGGACGCGGAAGGTCGGGTCCTCCTCGGCCAGGCGCTGGATGGCCGTGCCCAGCTTCTCCTGGTCGGACTTGGTCTTCGGCTCGATCGCCACCGAGATGACCGGCTCCGGGAAGGTCATCGACTCCAGGATCACCGGGTTCGCCGGGTCGGAGAGAGTGTCGCCGGTGGTGGTCTGCTTGAGACCCTGCACGGCGATGATGTCGCCGGCCTGCGCCGACGGACGCTCTTCCCGCTTGTTGGCGTGCATCTGGTAGATCTTGCCGATCCGCTCCTTGCGGTCCTTGGTGGAGTTGACCACCTGGGAACCGGAATCGAGCGTGCCGGAGTAGACCCGCACGTAGGTGAGCTTGCCCAGGTGCTTGTCCGTCTGGATCTTGAAGGCCAGGCCGGAGAAGGGCTCCGAGTTGGACGGCTTACGCAGCAGCGGGGTCTCGCCGTCGGTGGCCGTACCCTCGATCGCCGGAACGTCCAGCGGCGACGGCAGGAAGTCGACCACGGCGTCGAGCATGGGCTGAACGCCCTTGTTCTTGAACGCCGAGCCGCAGAGCACCGGGTTGGCCTTGCCGGCGATGGTGGCACGCCGGATGGCGGCCTTGATCTCCTCGACGGAGATCTCCTCGCCCTCCAGGTACTTCTCCATCACCGCGTCGTCGACGTCGGCCAGGGTCTCCATCAGCTTCTCGCGCCACTCGGCCGCGGAGTCGGCCAGCTCGGCCGGGATCTCCTCAACCGCGTAGTCCTCACCCTTCTGGGTCTCCCCGCGCCAGGTGAGCGCGCGCATGCCGATCAGGTCGACGACACCGATGTGGTCACCCTCGAGCCCGATCGGGATCTGGAGCACCAGCGGGGTGGCGTTCAGCCGGTCGATCATCATCTGCACGCAGCGGAAGAAGTCGGCGCCGGTCCGGTCGAGCTTGTTGACGAAGCACATACGCGGGACGTTGTACTTGTCGGCCTGCCGCCAGACGTTCTCCGTCTGCGGTTCCACGCCGGCGACACCGTCGTAAACCGCGACCGCACCATCCAGGACCCGCAGCGACCGCTCGACCTCGACCGTGAAGTCGACGTGGCCAGGCGTGTCGATGATCTGGATCGTGTGGTCTTTCCACTCACACTTGGTAGCAGCGGAGGTGATGGTGATACCACGCTCCTGCTCCTGCTCCATCCAGTCCATGACGGCAGCGCCCTCGTGGACCTCACCGATCTTGTACGTGATGCCGGTGTAGAACAGGATTCGCTCGGTGGTCGTGGTCTTACCGGCATCGATGTGCGCCATGATGCCGATGTTGCGTACCTTGGCGAGCGCGTCTGCGGCGGCCACTTCAATCCCTACTTATCGTCGTCTCGACTCAACTGGTGGCGGTTCCGGCGCCCGAAGGCGCCGGAACCAGGGTGTTACCAGCGGTAGTGCGCGAAGGCCTTGTTCGACTCGGCCATCTTGTGCGTGTCCTCGCGCCGCTTGACGGCGGCACCGAGGCCGTTGCTCGCGTCCAGCAGCTCGTTCATCAGCCGCTCGACCATGGTCTTCTCGCGCCGGGCGCGGGAGTACGTGACCAGCCAGCGCAGGCCCAGGGTGGTCGCCCGGGTCGGGCGGACCTCGACCGGAACCTGGTAGGTGGCGCCACCGACACGACGGCTGCGCACCTCGAGGGTCGGCTTGACGTTGTCCATCGCCCGCTTGAGGGTGACGACCGGGTCGGTGCCGGACTTCTCGCGGCAGCCCTCGAGGGCCGCGTACACGATGGACTCGGCGAGCTGACGCTTGCCGCGGAGCAGGATCTTGTTCACGAGCTGGGTGACCAGCGGCGAGTTGTACACCGGGTCAGCGACCAGTGGCCGCCGCGGAGCGGGTCCCTTACGCGGCATGTCAGCTCTTCTCCTTCTTCGCGCCGTAACGGCTGCGCGCCTGCTTGCGGTTGCGGACACCCTGGGTGTCCAGCGAGCCGCGAACGATCTTGTAACGCACGCCGGGGAGGTCCTTCACCCGGCCGCCGCGAACGAGCACGATCGAGTGCTCCTGCAGGTTGTGACCGACGCCGGGGATGTAGGCGGTCACCTCGATCTGGCTGCTGAGCTTCACGCGAGCGACCTTGCGCAGCGCCGAGTTCGGCTTCTTCGGGGTGGTGGTGTACACGCGGGTGCACACGCCGCGCCGCTGAGGGGAACCCTTCAGCGCCGGGGTCTTGGTCTTGGTCGTCTTCGCCTGGCGGCCCTTTCGGACCAGCTGCTGGATCGTGGGCACCGGGTTTCTCCGCTCCCTTCGGCCGCATCCGCGGCCGCGCCGTCTGCTCGTTAGCCGGCCTGATGACCGGCTCTCCTACATTCCGACCAGGGTCGCCTTGCGGAGACCCCGGCACCCGCGGTCGGGCGTGTCGCCCTCGTCACGGCCCCGTTGCGACGCTCTCGCGTTCGTACCGGGTTTTGTCACCGGCGCGCGGGTCGCCCCGCCCCGGATCTTTGGCTTGTCGTGCCGCCGCCCGTTAGCCGGAAACAGCGCACGCACGAGTTGCCCGGGCATGCCCGGGCACAAGGGGAAAGAGTACCTACCACAACCGCCCAGGTCAAAACGGAATGGCCCGGCGACCGTCTCACACCCGCCGGCCGGATCTCGTCCTGCCCTGTCGCCCGCGATGGGCACCTACGAATACAAGTGTACCGGCTTCCCCGCAGAAGCACCCATCGCCCCCGGGGTGACCGGAAGCCTTCCGCGGAAAACCCCCGTCAGGTGCCGGATCTATCGGTGAAGACCCTCACGTCAGGGCGAGGAGCAGGGCAAGACCCAGGCCCAGCAGGCTGAGCAGAGCCCCCGCCGCGCCGCAGCTGATCCCGGCCATCGCCAACCCGCGGCCGGTGAACTGGACCGCGGAGGGCGCGGTCGGCCGCCGGATCTGCCTCCGTGCGAGCAGCCCGATGACGACCGCCGCCCCGCCGGCCAGCACACCCAGCGCGGCGAACGCCCCGGAGGCCCAGGCCCCGCCGTCGTTCTTGAAAGCCACTCCGGAGCAGATCACCAGCAGTGAGACCAGAAGTGACGCGATGCCCGCCACCAGCGCCCCGATGGCCAGGCCGGAGGTGACCGGTGCCACGTCCAGGTGCACCACGCCGAACGGCGTACCCGAAACCGCCTCCACCCGCTTCGGCGGCCGCCGTTGGTCGTCGGTGGGCGGCGGTACCGAACGCCCGGGCATGCCACCCCACCCGGGGCCGTGCCCCGGCGGCGGCGGACCCCACCCGGGCGGCGCCCCGGGCCCGGACGACGGCGGACCCCAGCCGTACGGCGCAGGCTGCCCAGACGAGGGTGGACCCCACCCGGGCGGCACACTCGGCCCAGACGACGACGGACCCCACCCAGGCGGCATACTCGGCCTAGACGAGGGCGGCCCCCAGCCGTACGGCACTCCCGGTCCGGCCGCTGGCGGGCCCCAGCCGGGCGGCACGCCCGGCCCGGAGGTGGGCGGGCCCCAGCCCTGCGGCGTCGAGGTCGGTGCGCTGGAGACCGGGTACGGCTGGTCGGAGCCGGGCGTCGCGGTCGTGCCCCAGCCGTTCGGGCCCGAACCGGGGGGCGGCGCCGCAGGGGACGGCGGGCCCGGGGTGGACACCGGTGGGTGCGGCTCGCCGTTCGGACCGGGTCGCGCCCAGTCGCTCGGCGGGGATGGCGGAGCCGACGGGTCCGGCGGGCCGGCCGGTTCGTCCGCAGGGGGCCGCGCCGGTTCCGTCACGAGGTC
Organism: Micromonospora noduli; assembly: GCF_003264475.1. Taxonomy (NCBI): domain Bacteria; kingdom Bacillati; phylum Actinomycetota; class Actinomycetes; order Micromonosporales; family Micromonosporaceae; genus Micromonospora; species Micromonospora noduli. Next base: position 19,815 of record NZ_PYAC01000007.1, read on the forward strand.
CTCCTGTCGAAAGGCCGCCACCGCCACACGGTGGACACCGGCCAGGCTACCGCCGCGAGCACCGCCGCCCGCGCCGGGCGCGGCCACCGGTGGCTCAGTCCATGTTCGCCGGGTAGTCGTGGCCGAACGGGGCGCCGGCCAACCGGACCACCCCGATGACCACCGCGGCCACCACGCTGACCGCGACCAGCACCAGGCCGGTCCAGGCCATCCACTCCCCCCGTCGCAGCCAGGCGCCGCCGGTCAGGAAACCCCCCGAGGCGTACGCCTCGCGGCGCGCCTGCCGGGCCAGTTGCAGGGCCACAGTGGCCGGCACCACGCCACCGATGAACAGCCCGGTCAGCATGCCGAGCAGGCCCAGCGCGAAGACCGCCCGTGCCTTCGTGGCTCGGGCCGGGTCCGGGTCCAGCGGGTGGCGCACGCCCTGCTGGGCGACGGACACCTGCCCGGGTGCGGTCATCATCCCCCCATCATGCCGAACCCGGCCCGGGGGTGGGTGGGCACGGACACGACGAGGCCCCCGGCTTTCACCGGGGGCCTCGTCGTGTGACTGGTGCTTAGCGGTACGACCCGAAGTCGAAGTCGTCCAGCGGCACGGCCTGCCCGCTGGCCGGCCCGAACCCGTAGTCGGTCTCCGGGTAACCGGTCATCGAGTAGACCTTGGCCTTGGCCTCCTCGGTCGGCTCGACCCGGACGTTGCGGTACTTGCTGATGCCCGTACCGGCCGGGATGAGCTTTCCGATGATCACGTTCTCCTTGAGGCCGACCAGCGAGTCGCTGCGCGAGTTGATCGCAGCGTCGGTCAGCACCCGGGTGGTCTCCTGGAAGGAGGCCGCCGAGAGCCAGGAGTCGGTGGCCAGCGAGGCCTTGGTGATACCCATCAGCACCGGACGACCAGCGGCGGGCTCGCCGCCCTCCGAGACGAGCCGGCGGTTCTCCGACTCGAACAGCGCCCGGTCGACGAGCACACCCGGCAGGAACTCGGTCGAGCCGGAGTCGATGACCGTCACCCGCTTGAGCATCTGGCGGATGATGATCTCGATGTGCTTGTCGTGGATGAGCACACCCTGCGAGCGGTAGACCTCCTGGACCTCACTGGTCAGGTGGACCTGGACCGCCCGCGGACCCATGATCCGCAGCAGCTCGTGCGGGTCGATGGTGCCCTCGGTCAGCTTCTCGCCGACCGCGACGTGACCGCCGTCGTGGGTACGGAGCTTGACCCGCTTCGAGATCTTGTCGTAGACGATCTCTTCGCTGCCGTCGTCCGGCACCACGATGATCTTGCGCGAGCGCTCGCCATCCTCGATCCGGATCCGACCGGGGGTGTCGGCGATGGGCGCCTTACCCTTCGGGACCCGAGCCTCGAAGATTTCCTGAACACGCGGCAGACCCTGGGTGATGTCCTCACCCGCGACACCACCGGTGTGGAAGGTACGCATCGTCAACTGCGTACCGGGCTCACCGATGGACTGGGCGGCGATGATGCCGACCGCCTCGCCGATGTCGACCGACTTACCGGTCGGCAGCGACCGGCCGTAGCAGGCCGCGCAGACGCCCAGCTTCGACTCGCAGGTGAGCACGCTGCGCACCCGGACGGTCTCCACACCAGCGGCGACGATCTTGTCGACCCCGATGGAGTTGATGTCCTGACCGCGCTCGGCGACCACGGTGCCGTCCGGCCCCTTGATGTCGTCCGCGAGGGTCCGGGCGTGCACGCTGGTCTCGGCGTGGGTGTGGACGACGAGCTTGCCGTCCAGCTTCTCGCCGATCTGCATCGGGATCGCCCGGTCGGTGCCGCAGTCCTCTTCGCGGATGATGACGTCCTGCGAGACGTCCACCAGACGACGGGTCAGGTAACCCGAGTCGGCGGTACGCAGCGCGGTGTCGGCGAGACCCTTACGGGCACCGTGCGTGGAGATGAAGTACTCCAGCACGGACAGACCCTCCCGGTAGCTGGCCTTGATCGGCCGCGGGATGATCTCGCCCTTGGGGTTGGCCACCAGACCACGGATCGCCGCGATCTGCCGGAGCTGGAGCAGGTTACCGCGAGCACCCGAGTTGATCATCTTCCACAGCGGGTTCTCCTGCGGCAGCGCGGTGTCCATCTCCTTGGCGACCTCGTTGGTCGCCTTGGTCCAGATCTCGATGAGCTCGCCGCGACGCTCCTCGGCGGTCATCAGACCACGCTGGTACTGCTTGTCGATCTGGTCGGCGTCCTTCTCGTACTTCGCCAGGATCTCCGCCTTGCGCGGCGGAGCGATGACGTCCTCCATGCCGATCGTCACGCCGGACCAGGTGGCCCAGTGGAAACCGGCCTCCTTGAGCCCGTCCAGGGTGGCGGCCAGCGCCACCTTGGGGAAGCGCTCGGCGAGGTCGTTGACGATCGCGGACAGCTGACCCTTGCGGATCTCGTAGTTCACGAAGCGGTAGCCCTGCGGCAACGTCTCGTTGAACAGCACCCGACCCAGCGTGGTCTCCACGGTCAGCGGGTCACCCTCGGCCCAGCCCTCCGGGGCGCTCCACGCCTCGGAGCCGTTGCCGTTGTCGACACCGACCACGCCACGCAGGCGGATCTTCACCGGCGCCTGCAGGTGCAGCTCGCCGTTGTCGAAGGCCATCCGCGCCTCGGCGTCCGAGCTGAACGCCCGGCCCTCGCCCTTCTCACCGGCGGTGAGGTGGGTGAGGTGGTACAGACCGATGACCATGTCCTGGGTAGGCATGGTGACCGGCTTACCGTCGGCCGGCTTGAGGATGTTGTTCGACGACAGCATCAGGATCCGCGCCTCGGCCTGAGCCTCGGCGGACAGCGGCACGTGCACCGCCATCTGGTCACCATCGAAGTCGGCGTTGAACGCGGTGCAGACCAGCGGGTGGATCTGGATCGCCTTGCCCTCGACCAGCTGCGGCTCGAAGGCCTGGATGCCCAGGCGGTGCAGGGTCGGCGCCCGGTTGAGCAGCACCGGGTGCTCGCCGATGACCTCTTCCAGCACGTCCCACACGACCGGGCGCTGACGCTCGACCATCCGCTTGGCGGACTTGATGTTCTGTGCGTGGTTGAGGTCGACCAGCCGCTTCATCACGAAGGGCTTGAACAGCTCCAGCGCCATCTGCTTGGGCAGACCGCACTGGTGCAGCTTGAGCTTCGGGCCGACCACGATGACCGAACGGCCGGAGTAGTCGACGCGCTTGCCCAGCAGGTTCTGGCGGAACCGGCCCTGCTTGCCCTTGAGCATGTCGGACAGCGACTTGAGCGGGCGGTTACCCGGGCCGGTGACCGGCCGGCCGCGACGGCCGTTGTCGAACAGCGCGTCGACGGCCTCCTGGAGCATCCGCTTCTCGTTGTTGACGATGATCTCGGGCGCGCCGAGGTCGATCAGCCGCTTGAGGCGGTTGTTCCGGTTGATCACGCGGCGGTACAGGTCGTTCAGGTCGGAGGTCGCGAAGCGGCCACCGTCGAGCTGCACCATCGGGCGCAGGTCCGGCGGGATGACCGGGACGCAGTCCAGCACCATGCCGAGCGGCGAGTTGCGGGTGTTCAGGAACGCCGCGACGACCTTGAGTCGCTTGAGCGCCCGGATCTTCCGCTGACCCTTGCCGGACCGGATGGTCTCCCGCAGGCTCTCGGCCTCGGCGTCGAGGTCCATGTTCTGGACCAGCGCCTTGATCGCCTCGGCGCCCATGGAACCGGTGAAGTACTCACCGAACCGGTCGCGCAGCTCGCGGTAGAGCAGCTCGTCGGTGACCAGCTGCTTCGGCTCCAGCTTGCGGAAGGTGTCCAGCACCTCGTCCAGGCGGTCGATCTCGCGCTGGGCCCGGTCGCGGATCTGGCGCATCTCGCGCTCTCCGCCCTCCTTGACCTTGCGCCGGACGTCCGCCTTGGCACCCTCGGCCTCCAGCTCGGCCAGGTCGGCCTCGAGCTTGGCGGCCCGCTTCTCGATCTCCGAGTCGCGGCTGTTCTCGGACTGCCGCTTCTCGGCCAGGATCTCGTTCTCGATCGTCGAGAGGTCGCGGTGACGCGACTCCGCGTCCACGCTCGTCACGACGTACGAGGCGAAGTAGATGATCTTCTCGAGGTCCTTGGGAGCGAGGTCCAGCAGGTAACCCAGCCGGCTCGGAACGCCCTTGAAGTACCAGATGTGGGTCACCGGAGCGGCGAGCTCGATGTGCCCCATCCGCTCACGACGGACCTTGGAGCGAGTCACCTCGACGCCGCAGCGCTCACAGATGATGCCCTTGAACCGGACGCGCTTGTACTTACCGCAGTAGCACTCCCAGTCCCGCTGCGGACCGAAGATCTTCTCGCAGAAGAGCCCGTCCTTTTCCGGCTTCAGGGTGCGGTAGTTGATCGTCTCAGGCTTCTTGACCTCGCCGTGCGACCACTGACGGATGTCGTCGGCGGTGGCGAGACCAATGCGCAGCTCGTCGAAGAAGTTGACGTCGAGCACTATGTCCCCTATGTCGTCGTCTGTACTGCTAATTCTCGGGTGGGGTCGGGGGCCGGCAAGCCGGCCCCCGACCGCTCACCTCAGACCTCTTCGACCGAGCTCGGCTCGCGCCGGGACAGGTCGATGCCCAGCTCCTCAGCGGCCCGGAACACCTCGTCGTCGGTCTCGCGCATTTCCAGGGCCACACCGTCGCTGGAGAGCACCTCAACGTTGAGGCACAGCGACTGCAGCTCCTTGAGCAGCACCTTGAACGACTCCGGGATGCCCGGCTCCGGGATGTTCTCGCCCTTGACGATGGCCTCGTAGACCTTCACTCGGCCGAGCACGTCGTCGGACTTGATCGTGAGCAGCTCCTGCAGGGCGTAGGCAGCGCCGTACGCCTGCATCGCCCAGCACTCCATCTCACCGAAACGCTGACCACCGAACTGCGCCTTACCACCCAGCGGCTGCTGCGTGATCATCGAGTACGGGCCGGTCGAACGAGCGTGGATCTTGTCGTCGACCAGGTGGTTGAGCTTCAGGATGTAGACGTAGCCGACAGCGATCGGGTCCGGCAGCGGCTCACCGGAACGACCATCGAACAGCTGCGCCTTGCCGGTACGACCGATCAGCTGCTTGCCGTCCCGGTTGGGCAGGGTCGACTCGAGCAGACCGGAGATCTCCTCCTCGCGGGCACCGTCGAAGACCGGGGTGGCCACGTTGGTGTCGCCCTCGGACTCGTGCGCGTCGATCGAGCGCAGCTGACGCTTCCAGTCGGCGTCGTCACCCTCGACCTTCCAACCGGTCTTGGCGACCCAACCGAGGTGGGTCTCCAGCACCTGGCCGATGTTCATCCGGCTCGGCACGCCGAGCGGGTTGAGCACGATGTCGACCGGGGTGCCGTCCTCAAGGAACGGCATGTCCTCGATCGGCAGGATCTTCGAGATGACACCCTTGTTGCCGTGCCGGCCGGCGAGCTTGTCGCCGTCCTGGATCTTGCGCTTCTGGGCGACGTAGACCCGGACCAGCTCGTTGACACCCGGCGGCAACTCGTCGCCGTCCTCGCGGGAGAACGTACGCACACCGATGACCGTGCCGGTCTCGCCGTGCGGCACCTTCAGCGAGGTGTCCCGAACCTCACGCGCCTTCTCACCGAAGATCGCGCGGAGCAGACGCTCCTCCGGGGTCAGCTCGGTCTCACCCTTGGGCGTGACCTTGCCGACCAGGATGTCACCGGGGACGACCTCGGCGCCGATCCGGATGATGCCGCGCTCGTCGAGGTCAGCGAGCATTTCCTCGCTGACGTTCGGGATGTCGCGGGTGATCTCCTCCGGACCGAGCTTGGTGTCCCGGGCGTCGACCTCGTGCTCCTCGATGTGGATCGAGGTGAGCACGTCCTGCTGCACGAGGCGCTGCGACAGGATGATCGCGTCCTCGTAGTTGTGGCCCTCCCAGCACATGAACGCCACCAGCAGGTTGCGTCCGAGTGCCATCTCGCCCTCGTCGGTGCACGGACCGTCGGCGATGACCTGACCGGCCTCGACGCGGTCGCCCTCGAAGACGACCGGCTTCTGGTTGACGCAGGAGCCGGCGTTGGAGCGGCGGAACTTGTGCAGCAGGTACGTCCGGCGGTGGCCGTCATCCTGGTGGATGGTGACGTAGTCGGCGCAGAGATCCTCGATCACACCGCCGACCTCGGCGACCACCACGTCGCCAGCGTCGACCGCGGCCCGGTACTCCATGCCCGTACCCACGAGCGGCGCCTCGGCCTTGACCAGCGGCACCGCCTGGCGCTGCATGTTCGCGCCCATCAGTGCCCGGTTGGCGTCGTCGTGCTCAAGGAACGGGATCATGGCGGTCGCGACCGAGGTCATCTGCCGGGGCGAGACGTCCATGTAGTCGACGGCACCGGGGACGACGTCCTCGGTCTCGCCGCCCTTACGACGGCAGAGCACCCGGTCCTCGGCGAACGTGCCGTCAGCCTTCAGGCGCGCGTTGGCCTGGGCCTTGACGAACCGGTCCTCCTCGTCCGCAGTCAGGTAGTCGATCTGGTCGGTGACCCGACCCTCGACGACCTTCCGGTACGGCGTCTCGATGAAGCCGAACGGGTTGACCCGGGCGAAGGTGGACAGCGCGCCGATCAGGCCGATGTTCGGGCCTTCCGGCGTCTCGATCGGGCACATCCGGCCGTAGTGGGACGGGTGCACGTCGCGGACCTCGAAGCCGGCCCGCTCCCGGGACAGACCACCCGGGCCGAGCGCGCTCAGCCGACGCCGGTGGGTCAGGCCCGCCAGCGGGTTGGTCTGGTCCATGAACTGGGACAGCTGGGACGTCCCGAAGAACTCCTTGATCGCCGCCACCACCGGGCGGATGTTGATCAGGGTCTGCGGGGTGATCGCCTCGACGTCCTGCGTGGTCATCCGCTCGCGGACGACCCGCTCCATCCGGGACAGGCCGACCCGAACCTGGTTCTGGATCAGCTCGCCCACGGTACGGAGGCGCCGGTTGCCGAAGTGGTCGATGTCGTCGGCCTCGTAGCCGTCCTCACCGGCGTGCAGCCGGCACAGGTACTCCACGGTGGCGACGATGTCGTCCTCGGTCAGCGTGCCGGTGGTGATCGGCACACCAACTTCGAGCTTCTTGTTGAACTTGTAGCGCCCGACCTTGGCGACGTCGTACCTCTTCGGGTTGAAGAAGAGGTTGTCGAGCAGGGTCTGGGCGTTCTCGCGCGTCGGCGGCTCGCCAGGGCGCAGCTTGCGGTAGATGTCGAGCAGAGCCTCGTCGGCGCCGGCGATGTGGTCCTTCTCGAGCGTGGTCATCATCAGCTCGGACCAGCCGAACTTCTCACGGATCCGCTCGGCCGACCATCCGATGGCCTTGAGCAGGACGGTGACGGCCTGCCGACGCTTGCGGTCGATACGTACACCGACCGTGTCGCGCTTATCGATGTCGAACTCCAGCCAGGCACCCCGACTCGGGATGACCTTGACGCTGGAGAGGTCGCGGTCGGAGGTCTTGTCCGGCTGCTTGTCGAAGTACACGCCCGGAGACCGGACGAGCTGGCTGACCACGACGCGCTCGGTGCCGTTGATGACGAAGGTGCCCTTGGGCGTCATCATCGGGAAGTCACCCATGAACACCGTCTGGCTCTTGATCTCGCCAGTGGTGTTGTTGGTGAACTCCGCGGTCACGAAGAGCGGAGCGCAGTAGGTCAGGTCCTTCTCCTTGCACTCCTCGATCGAGGCCTTGACCTCGTCGAAGCGCGGCGCTGAGAAGGAGAGCGACATGGTGCCGGAGAAGTCCTCAATGGGACTGATCTCTTCAAGGATCTCCGCGAGACCCGATCGTGCGTGCGGGTCGTCCGCCGACCGGCCCTGCCAAGCCTCGTTGCCGACGAGCCAGTCGAAGGACTCGTTCTGAATGGCAAGGAGGTTGGGGACCTCGAGGTGTTCGGTGATCCTGCCGAATGAAACTCGGCGGGGAGCGAATGCGCTCGACGTACGACTGGTCTTCGCAGGGCGGGAAGCTGCCAAGATGCGTCCTTCCGAGGACCGGTGCTGCAGAACGGCTGGTACGCGTGCACTCCAATGACCCCACCAGAAATATCCGTAAACGGACATTTCCGAGCAGGGGTCAAGTCGGAAGGCAGCGCAAACTAGCAGTGTAGCCGAGAGGCTAACCGCTGTCCAGCCCACCCCGCAGGTTGTTTGCGGAGCGCGCCTCGGCCCCCGTCAACCGGGGTCTGCCGGGCCGCTCAGAACGCAACTCCCCACTGGGCCGCTCGGGTTACAGCGGCCGATGGTGCCGTCGCTGTCATACCCACGTCGTGGCCGTCGCAAGCGCGGTGTCTTGCTGGTGTCAGCGTGCCTGGCAGCCCCGGGCCGCGTCAAGGGCCGGTATCCGGGTTGTCCCTTGTTTCCCACTGGAGGGCGACCCGCCACGCTCGTTCGGGTCAAGGGTACCCATGGTTGGAGCCCAGCTCAGGACCTGTCGCAGCCAGATCCACCAACACGGCGGGCGGTGATCCGTGTCGGATCACCGCCCGCCGCTACGCGATGGTGTCCCAGCTCACGAGCCGGGTACGCGTTGGTGGAACGTCAGGTCACTTGAGGGTGACCTTGGCGCCCTCACCCTCGAGCTTGGCCTTCGCCTTGTCGGCGGTCTCCTTGTTGACCTTCTCCAGGATGGCCTTCGGCGCGGACTCGACCGCGTCCTTGGCCTCCTTGAGGCCCAGGCCGGTCAGCTCACGCACGACCTTGATGACCTGGATCTTCTTGCCACCGTCAGCCTCGAGGATGACGTCGAACTCGTCCTGCTCCGGCTCGGCCTCGGCCGCAGCGCCGCCGCCGCCGCCACCCTGGGCGATCGCGACCGGAGCGGCAGCGGTGACCTCGAAGGTCGTCTCGAACTGCTTCACGAACTCAGAGAGCTCGATCAGCGTCATCTCCTTGAACGCGTCGAGCAGCTCGTCGGTGCTGAGCTTCGCCATATCTGGCGTCCTTTCCTGATTCTGTTAAGTAAGAACTGGTGCGCCGTGGGGGCCTCAGGCCGCCTCGGCGCCCTCCTTCTCGCGCTTGTCCTGCAGTGCAGCCGCCAGACGGGCGGTCTTCGACAGCGGGGCCTGGAACAGGGCCGCGGCCTTGCTCAGGTTGCCCTTCATCGCGCCGGCCAGCTTGGCCAGCAGCACCTCGCGGGACTCCAGGTCGGCGAGCTTCGTGACCTCGGCCGCGGTGATGGCCTTGCCCTCGAAGACACCGCCCTTGATGACGAGCTTCGGGTTGGCCTTCGCGAAGTCGCGAAGCCCCTTCGCCGCCTCGACGACGTCGCCCGAAACGAAAGTCAGCGCGGTAGGACCGGTGAACAGCTCGTCGAGGCCGGTGATGCCCGCGTCCGTCGCAGCACGCTTGGCCAGCGTGTTCTTCGCGACCGTGTAGCTGGTATCGGCGCCGAGCGAGCGCCGAAGCTGGGTGAGCTGGGAAACCGTCAGACCGCGGTACTCGGTCAGCACGGTGGCACCCGAGCTGCGGAAGCTCTCGGTCAGCTCAGCGACGGCCGTGGCCTTGTCGGCCCGGATCGGCTTGTCCGCCATGTCCCTCCTCTCTCGTTACTCGAGGCTGGTCCCCGTCTCGGCCGAAGCCGGAACGGGGGCGGAGGCAGCGCGACAACGAAAAAGCCCCGGCGCAGGGCGCACGGGGCGAGGGCCGGCGGATCGTCATGGTCGGCGGACCATGCTCACTGCCGAGTTACGCTTGCCGCCCTACGCGGGTCGCCCGTTGTCGCGGGACCTTCGACCGTACCGAAGCACGGTGACCAGCGGTCTCTGGGTGGTTCCTCATCCATGAGAACACGGATGACGGTTGAAGAGTACGCGCCCCGACCAGCAGCACCAAATCGCGCCCGGTGAGCCACGTCACCCGTACCGGTGCCGGTCAGCCCTGGGCCCGCCGGCGCCACAGGTAGCCGCCGACGACAGCGGCGCTCCAGGCCAGCGCCCACCCGCTCAGCCCCAGCAGGGTCAGCGCGGCCGCGTCGCCGGCGGTGGTGCGAGCGGCCGCCATGATCGGCGGTGCCAGCCAGGGAGCCACCGAGCCGGTCAGGCCGAACACCACCGCGCCGACCCCGCCGAGGGCCAGCACCGCGACGCCGTACCCGGCGCCACCCACCGACGCCCGGCTGGCCAGCGCCCCAAGAGCAACCGCAGCGGGTACGACCAGCAGGTGTGCCCACAATCCCAGGGCGAGCCCGACCGGAATCGACCGGTCCCCCGGGTCGACCGGGCCGGACACCCCGCCGACCAGCCACGGAAAGAGCAGCGCGACGGCCACCGTCACCAGCGCCGCCACCGCGGCGGCGAGCAGCCCGGCCGACCGCTCCCGCGCCACCCCGACCGTCACCTGCGCCAGCCGACGTTGCACGTCCGGCTCGACGTCCAACAGGATCTTGGTCTGCCAGGCGAGCACCGGGAAGAGCACGACCGCGGAGACCCCGTACGCCTCCGCGGGCTGGGCCCGGCCACCGCCGTACAGGGTGCCGAGCGTGATCAGGCCGGCGAGCAACGGCGCCAACGCCCGGCCGGTTCGCAGGAAACCAGCCAGCCGCATCCGGACCAGGGCGCTCACCGGGTCTCCCCCGCTGCCGACTCGACAGCGTCGTCAGCGGCCTCCGGCTGCTCCGCTGTCAACTCCCCGGCCATCCCGAGCGGCGGCTCGGCGGGTCGGGCGGCACCGGCCGACCGGGGCGGCTCGACGGGTAGGGCCTGGGATACGGCGGTGGAGGCGTCGAAGCGTACCCGCAGCACCTGGTGGCCCTCGGCGCGCAACCGGGCGACGGTGCCGGCGACCCGCGCGGCCGGCACCGCGACCTCGACCACCGCGATCGTCTCGTCCGTCGACGACGTCTCCTCGGAGAGCGAGCCGTCGGCCACCAACCAGCGGCGCGCGGCCGGAAGCCGGACCGTCTCGCCGCGGTGGTCGCTGACCAGGACGGACCCGTCGGCGGCGAGCACCTCGGCGATCAGCTCGGGCACCAACTCACGGGTGGCGGCGTCCAGCCCCTCCCACGGCTCGTCGAGCACCAGCAGGCCCGGTGGGCGCAGCAGCGCCTGGGCGAGGCCGACCTTCTGCGCGGTGCCCTTGGACAGCTCCGGCAACCGGACCGAGCGGAAGGCGGCCAGCCCGAGCCGGTCCGTCCAGGAGGTCACCGCCTCGTCGGCCGCAGCCCTGCCCAGCCCCGCCACCCGGGCCATCCCGGTCAGATAGCGGGTCACCGTGAACGGTTGGTCCGCGGGGAAACGCTCCGGCACCCAACCCACCCGTGCCGGCCGGTCGGTGACCCGGCCCCGGCCCGGGCGGAGGACCCCCGCGGCCACCTGGAGCAGTGTCGACTTGCCCACCCCGTTGCGGCCCAGCACGATCGCCACCTCGCCGGGACCGATCCGCACGTCGATGCCCTGCAGCACCCACGGCCCCCGCCGGTGGTACCGCAACCAGACGTTCTCCAGCCGCATGGCGTCGAGCCTGCCACACCGGGAACGCGCCGGGGCGCCGCCACTGTCGTGGCGGCGCCCCGGCGGAGCGATCTGTCGACTCAGGCGTCGGCCTGGTCCTCCCGAAGGTTCTTCACCAGGTTCGGGTCGACCGGGACGCCCGGGCCCATCGTGGTGGTCAGGATGACCTTGCGCAGGTACTTGCCCTTGGCCGCGGACGGCTTGGCACGCAGCACCTCGTCGAGCACCGCAGCGTAGTTGTCCACCAGCTGGGTCTCCGTGAAGGAGGCCTTGCCGATGATCAGGTGCAGGTTGGAGTGCTTGTCCACCCGGAAGGTGATCTTGCCGCCCTTGATGTCCTGCACCGCCTTGGTGACGTCCATGGTCACCGTGCCGGTCTTCGGGTTCGGCATGAGACCGCGCGGGCCCAGGATCCGCGCGATCCGGCCGATCTTGGCCATCTGGTCCGGCGTGGCGATCGCCGCGTCGAAGTCGAGCCAACCACCCTGGATGCGGGCGACCAGCTCATCGGTGCCCACCTCGTCCGCACCCGCGGCGGCGGCCTCTTCGGCCTTCGCGCCGCTGGCGAACACGATCACGCGGGCGGTCTTACCGGTGCCGTGCGGCAGGTTGACCACGCCGCGGACCATCTGGTCCGCCTTGCGGGGGTCGACGCCGAGGCGCATGGCGACCTCGACCGTGGCGTCGAACTTGACGTTGGTGGTCTCCTTGGCCAGCTTCACGGCCTCGGTGGGGGTGTAGAGCTTCGACCGGTCGATGACATCGGCGGCCTTGCGGTAGCTCTTGCTGCGCTGCATTGCTTATTACTCCTGTGGTCTCTGGCGGGCCGCTCGGCGCGAGCCCTCCCACGGTTTGGGTCGAAGGCCGGGGCCGACGTCAGTCGTTGACGGTGATGCCCATCGACCGGGCGGTGCCGGCGATGATCTTCTCGGCCTGGGCGATGTCGTTGGCGTTGAGGTCGGCCATCTTCTTCTCGGCGATCTCACGCAGCTGGGCGCGGCTGACCGAGCCGACCTTCTCGGACTGCGGAACACCCGAACCCTTCTGCACACCGGCAGCCTTGATCAGCAGCCGGGCAGCGGGCGGGGTCTTCAGCACGAACGTGAAGGACCGGTCCTCGAACACGCTGATCTCGGCGGGGACGATGTCGCCCCGCTGAGACTCGGTCTGCGCGTTGTAGGACTTGCAGAACTCCATGATGTTCACGCCGTGCTGGCCGAGCGCGGGGCCGACCGGCGGCGCCGGCGTGGCCTGGCCCGCCGGCAACTGAAGCGTGAACGTCTTGACGAGCTTCTTCTTCGGAGGCATGTCACTTCCTGGGGCTTGGAGCTGGGAAAATGCGGCTGTCGCCGCCCTCGGGCGCGCACGGTCAGCGCGGTGCGACAGCGGCGACATTCAAGAGTAGCGCAGGCCGCAGCCCACTCGTCCGCCGAGGTCGAGCGAGAGCGCGTACGCCGACGTCGGCGGCGGGCCGGGCCCGCCGCCGACGACCAATCAGATCTTGGCGACCTGGTTGAAGTTGAGCTCCACCGGAGTCTCACGACCGAAGATCGACACCAGCACCTTGAGCTTCTGCTGGTCGGCGTTGATCTCGCTGATCGTGGCCGGCAGCGACGCGAACGCGCCGTCGGTGACGGTGACGGAGTCGCCCACCTCGAAGTCGAGGACCTTGATCTCCGGCTTCGCCTTCTTCTGCTCGGTCTCGACCGCCGGCGCCAGCCACTTCAGCACCTCGTCGAGCGAGAGCGGAGCGGGCCGGTCCGCCCGGTCGGTCGCGCCGACGAAGCCGGTCACACCCGGGGTGTTCCGGACACAGGAGTAGGACTCGGCGGTCAACTCCATCCGGACCAGGATGTAGCCCGGGAAGACCTTGGCCTGGATCTGCGAACGCTTACCGTTCTTGACCTCGACCTCTTCCCGGGTCGGCACCTCGACCTGGTAGATGAAGTCCTCCATGTCGAGGCTCGTGATCCGGGTCTCGAGGTTGGTCTTGACCTTGTTCTCGTAGCCGGCGTACGAGTGCACCACGTACCAGTCGCCCGGCGCGTAGCGAAGCTTCTGCCTCAGCTCCGCGACGGGGTCGTAGTCCTCGTCCGGTGCGGGCTCGGTCGTAGGGAACTCCGGCTCGCTGGCGGCCTCGACCGACTCGTCACCAGCCGCCGTCGCGACCGTGGACTGCTCGTCCACCGGTCCGGCGGTCTCGTCGTACTCAGGCACGCTCGCTCACTTCCGTCACTATGGCTGGAGGCAGCCGGTCAGTCCGAGTTGCCAAAGACAAACAACACGACCTTGGCGAAGCCGAAGTCCAGCACACCCACGATCGTCAGCATCACCGCGACGAACGCCACCACCACGGCGGTGTAGGTCAGCAACTCCTTGCGGGTCGGCCAGATGACCTTACGCAGTTCAGCTACGACCTCGCGGAAGAACCGGGCGATGCGGCCGAAGACGCCCACCCGACCCGTTTCCGACCGCGTGGTCGGCCGGCTGTCCGCCGACTCCGCCCGGGCACGGGACCGCGTGGCGGTGCCCCCCCGGGAAACCGGCTCGTCCGCGCCGGAGGCGTCGTCGTCGGCCACGTCGTCGACGACCTCGTCGTCCAGACGATCGTCGCCGTCGTCGTCGCGCCGCTTGTTGTCGGCCACTTCGCCCTCCGTCGCGGAATCTGGGGTCGCACGCCGAGTGGCGTACGCGGCGCTGGTCACGCCGGCCGGACCCAACCGTCCCGCGACGGGCCGCGGCCGGTGGATCACCCGGAGGGCCCCGATTGCCTCGGAGCCACCCCGCCGATGCCACCACCACGGGCCGGACGCCGCCAAGCTGGCGGCGCGACCCACGGGAACGGTCAGGCCTGAGGCGCAGGGGTGACAGGACTTGAACCTGCAGCCTGCGGTTTTGGAGACCGCTGCTCTGCCAATTGAGCTACACCCCTATGTGGCAACACTCGCCCCACGCGGCCACAGACGACCGAGCAGGGGTCACTTGCCCCACGGCGGACCAGTGTACGGGTAGCCGCCCGACTTTCCCAACCGGTCTCTCCGCCACGCGTGGCGGGCCCGGTTCAGCGTGCCGTCCGGATGGTTGCCCGCGCCTGTGACAGCACCTTCTCACCCAGGCAGGTGGCGGTCACCTCGAGTCTGGTGAGACCGTCCTCGGTCACCTCGCGGACCCGCGCGGTCACCTCGATCTCGGTCCCCTGGTCGTCGTCGGGGACCACCACCGGACGGGTGAAACGCACGCCGTACTCGACCACCGCGTCCGGCGACCCGGCCCACCCGGTGACCGCCCGCCCGACCAGCGCCATGGTGAACATGCCGTGGGCGATCACCCCGGGCAGGCCCACCTTCGTGGCCACCCGGTCGCTCCAGTGGATCGGGTTGAAGTCACCCGAGGCGCCGGCGTAGCGGACCAGGTCCGCGCGGGTCACCTGAAACCTCTGTGCTGGCAACTCCATCTCACGCCTCCCCGCGAATGACATACCTGGCCCAGACCGCGACCACGGGTTCCCCGCCGACGGTGCTCACGTCGGTACGCGTGGTCAGGAAGCCGTGCCCACCCCTGGTGCTGACGTCCTCGATGGTGTTGGTGCAGACCAGCTCGTCGCCGGCGACCACCGGCCGGGTGTACGCGAACCGCTGGTCGCCGTGCACCAGGCGGCTGTAGTCGACACCCAGGGCCGGGTCCTCGATGATCTGGCTGCTCGCGGCCATCGTCACGATCACCGGAAACGTCGGCGGGGCCACCACGTCGGGGTGGCCCAGCGCCCGCGCGGCCTCCGGGTCGTGGTGAGCCGGGTCGGTGGCGCCGATGGCACTGGCGAACTCGCGGATCTTTTCTCGGCCCACCTGGTAGGGGGCGGTCGGCGGATACGTCCGGCCGACGAAGGAAGGGTCCAGAGGCATGCCGCGAACCTACACGGAAAGCCCAATCGCCGACCTGATCGGTAGGCGGCGGCGGAGCCGCACCAAACCGGTCAGATCGGCGATCGGAAAGCTTCGACAACGGCCGGCCCTGAGGCCGGCCAGCAGTCAGCGGGTCTCGCGGTGGACCGTGTGCCGACCGTCACGCGGGCAGAACTTCTTCAGCTCGATGCGGTCGGGGTCGTTGCGCCGGTTCTTGCGCGTGATGTAGTTGCGCTCCTTGCACTCCACACACGCCAAAGTGATCTTCGGCCGGACATCGGTAGCCTTCGCCACGGCGGAGTGCCTTCCTCGCTAACGGAAACAACTACGACGCGCCAGCCTAGACGCTGACAGCGCGGACATGCAAAGTGGGCGCCAGAAGCGCCCATTTTCTTACGACCACCGGCAACGAGCCCGGAAGACGAGAGTAGCGGTGGCCGGACTTGAACCGGCGACACAGCGATTATGAGCCGCTTGCTCTACCATCTGAGCTACACCGCTGCGATGGGTCCAGCTGAACCCTCGAGCCCCCTTACGGAATCGAACCGTAGACCTTCTCCTTACCATGGAGACGCTCTGCCGACTGAGCTAAGGGGGCCTGCGCGATCTCCCCGTGGGGCGCGCAGGAGTAAGAGTACACGGCCCGGCTCGACAGGTGAAATCGGATCCCCGGTGATCGTCCGCGCCCTGCTCAGGGCACGACACGCAGGCGCGGAAGCTCCCCGTTGGCGACCGTCTCCGGCTCGACCTGGGCACCGAACCAGGCAGCCAGCCGCTCGTACGGCAGCGGCCTGCTGAACAGGAAGCCCTGCCCGATCTCACAGCCGATGTCCTGGAGAAGCTCCAGGGTCAGCTCGCTCTCCACCCCCTCGGCCACCACCGCCAGACCGAACTGCTGGGAGAGGGTGACCACCGCGTTGACGATCGCCAGGTCCCCCGGGTCGGTCGCCATGCCCTGCACGAAGGAGCGGTCCACCTTCACCTCGTGCACCGGCAGCCGGCGCAGGTGCGCCAGGGACGAGTCACCCGTGCCGAAGTCGTCCACCGACAGCCGTACGCCGAGATCCCGCAGCCGTTGCAGGGTGGGGATCGGCCGGTCCGTGCCGTCCAGCACCCCCGACTCGGTGATCTCCAGCGTGAGGCGCTGCGCCGGCACCTTGTACTCGGTCAACAACTCCTGGACCCGGTCCGGGAAGTGCTGGTCGATGAGCGTACGAGCCGAGAGGTTGACCGCGATGGGCAGCGGTTGGTCGGCCAGCGCCCAGTCCCGGCTGCGCCGAAGGCCCTCCCGGAGGACCACCTCGGTGAGCCGGCTCAACTGGCCGGTGTGCTCGGCCACCGCCACGAAGTCCTCGGGCGCTACCGTGCCGTGCGCCGGGTGCTCCCAGCGGGCCAGACACTCCACACCCACCAGGCGCCGGTCCCGCAGGGTCACCTTGGGCTGGAAGTAGACCTCCAGCTCGTCCTGGTCCAGTGCTCGGCGCAGGTCGCCGGCCAGACCCAACCGGCGCAGCGAACGGGACTCCAGCGCGGGATTGAACAGCTGCACGCTGCCCGGCACCGACTTGGCCGCGGTGGCGGCGAGGTCGACCCGGAGCAGCAGGGTCGCCGCGTCGCTGCCATGATCCGGGTGTACGGCCACCCCGACGGCGGTGTCCACGTCGAGGGTGAGCGCGTCGAAGACCATCTCGTCGCGGATCTGGTCGCGCAGTTGGGCGGCCAACTCGAGCGCCGCCTCAGCGCTCTCCAACCGCAGCGTCACCAGGAACTCGTCCCCGCCTGCACGGCCAACCAGAGCCGACGACGGCGCGCTGGCCCGCAACCGATTGGCGACCTCGGTGAGGACCTTGTCCCCGGCCGCGTGCCCCAGGGACTCGTTGACCTGGCGCAGCCCGTCGACGTCGAAGAGCAGCAGCGCCACCACCTCGCCCGGTGCGCGGATCTTGACCGACTCGTCCAACGCTCCGGTGATCCGCCGCCGGTTGGGCAGTCGGGTCAACGTGTCGTGGTGCGCGTCGTGCCGGAGCCGGTCGACCAGCCGCGAATTCTCCAGGGCCACGGCCGCGTGCGCTGCCACGGTCTCGAAGATGGGGATGTCACCACGGGTGAAATGGCCGACGTCGCTGAGGCGGTTGGCGACCTCCAGGGTGCCGATGACCGCCTGGCCGGACCGGAGCGGCACGACGATGACATCCTTGATCTTGCCGTGACTCAGGGCCTGGCGCTCGTTCGACTCTTCGTCGAAGGCGCGCCCCACCGCGATGGTCCGCCCCTCACCAGCGGCTCGCTGGCGGAGGGAAGCCGGCGTCCGTACGACGTCGAGCAGACCCGGATCGTCAACCCTGGCGGTGAGTAACACCTCAGGATGGCGGCCCAGGGCGGGCAGCCACAGAGTCGCGTACTCGGCCTGCATCAGGGCCCTGACCCGACCCAGGAGAGCATCGACGAGCGTCCCGTCCTGACCGCGCTCCCCGATTGCGCGGGTCAGGTCGTACATCGCGGCCAGCGTCCGGTGTTGCCGGAAGAACTCCGCGTAGGAGCGGTAGACCAGAACCAGGGCCACACCGAGTGCAATCAGCAGCACCAACGACCACCAGGTGGTCGTGACGGCGATCAGAATGATCAAACCGAGCGAGACGTTGATCGCCGCAGTGAGCAGGGCGGGGCGTGCGGTGCGAAGAGAGTCCCGTCCCGCCGGCCAGCCCTGTAGGAGGGTATGCACGCCGACGATGCCCGCAAGGCTGACGAGGATCACCGCGGTCACGGCCGCGAAAAGACTCAGCCAGGTACCGGGGTCGTCCACCTCCTTCGAGGGCGGTAGCGCCTGAAGGAGGAGGACGGCGAGAGAGGTCCCGGCGGCCGCCTTGGCCACGTTGAACCAGAACTTGACGGGCGCGAACCGGTGCCGCGTCTGCGTGAGCATGGACGCCACCGTGTAGATGGCGACGACGGTCAGCGGTGGCAGCAGAAAGAGCGCTAGTACCAGCGGAATCTCGGTCAGGGTCATGCCGAACGACTGCCGCCGGACGACAAAGTTGAGGACCGGCATGCCCACGGCGGCCATGGCGACCAACAACAGGAGCGCGAGAAGCCATTCACCGAAGGGCTGGGAGGACACCAGCCCTGTGACCATGGAACAGATCGCTGCGAAGAACACCAGCG
This sequence comes from Micromonospora noduli, assembly GCF_003264475.1. Classification (NCBI taxonomy): domain Bacteria; kingdom Bacillati; phylum Actinomycetota; class Actinomycetes; order Micromonosporales; family Micromonosporaceae; genus Micromonospora; species Micromonospora noduli. The sequence continues at coordinate 38,309 of NZ_PYAC01000007.1, forward strand.
GCGCGGTGATGAACCAGGCACGATCCGCCGAACGGCGTCGCGATCGATCACGCGGAGCCATACCGCTCCCTACGGCGCCTGCGGTTACCGCCCTTGAGTGGGGATGAGCTGAACCAGTCAGCGACCACTGCCGAAGACAGTGTTCTCCGGAACGACAGTCCAGATGAGATCGATGGCCTGAGCTCCGCTGGCACTGCCGTCGAAGAGGCCGGCGGGGAAGGCAACGATGGCGGCGGCAGCGAGAACAAGGAGGAGAGACCCACCGAGTCGGCCTAGCCTTCGACCAGACATGATCGCTCCTGTCGGGAGATGTACAGCGTTGATGGAGGTTCCACGATCGTGCCACAGCGCGGGCAGCCAGAGAAGTGGTGGTCGCCCTACTGGCCCCACCGTCTGTTACTTCTCGCCGTTCGGCCTACGGCCCCCAACGCACCGGACCAGATCACAAGCTTGCGGGGTGGTTCACCGCTTCACGCAGCGTTGAATACGACCTTCACCGCAATTCGGGGCCAGCTGTAGGCACTCGTCACATTCTCCGACGGTCACCGTCAGCAACACCTCAACAGCCGGCGACGAACCCGCGCCTCCAATCCGGCCATCGACCACCATACCGGCTCCTCGCCATCCCGCCAGCCCCTCGTCGGGTTCATTTCAGTGGGCGGACAGCAACATGGGCGCTGATCACGAGCAGTGGATGCGCAGCTAACATCGCACTTGACATCGGCGGCGACAGATGGAGCGCGCTCCGGCGTAGGTCAACTCCGCCACGAGCTCGAGCGCCAACCTGGCGGCAGACCCAACCGACCGGATCACCGCAACGCCCGGAACACGACCGCACTCCTGTGGAGCGGTCAGACCGAGCACGGCGGCCGGCGCGATCTCGGCCCCATGCGACTGCCTGATCGCAGGTGTGGACGGTCCGACCCTCGCGATCCTCTCGCCGGCATCTCGCCAACCAAGGGCAACGAGGGTGACGACCTGCGACGTTGGCTTGAGAGCACCCGTACACCAGCACAACGACAGCTGACGTCGACGCAGACGTCATCGCCGAAGCTCACCATCTCGTCTTCGACACCACGGCCAAGATCAGCAGCTGAAAGAAGGTCGCTCATCGAGTGCGTGGCCGATCTTGTCGTTCATGGTGTCGCCGCCGCCGCGGATGAGTTGGCGGCCAGACAAAGGACAACGGCCCCTGATCAGCATCTCTGCTGGTCAGGGGCCGCATCTGCACCTGGTGGCGGGTAGAGGATTCGAACCTCTGAAGCTTTCGCGACGGATTTACAGGGCGTCGGCGATGATGGTTCGCGCAGCCCGACGACCTGCCATTTCTTCCGAACAGAGGCAGACTGGCCGCCCAACCGCCCACTATCTGCCCATGCCCCCTACAGCCGGGAGTACCCCCGCGACATACCTCATGATCGACCGGCTTCGCCCGCTCTTGGTCCTGGTAATAAGAACCAAGCTGGTTATGGCAGGTTTGCCGTCCCGACCGCAGATGCCGCCCACGCGCCCAGGGTTCTGATCGATCCGGCCAGGTCTAACTTTGCACATCTAACCTTCGACGGTTCTTGGAGAACAGGCAGTCCGCCAGCCAGCACATCAATGACGGTCCAAACCACGTCAGTCCCGGTCACGTCCGGCCGGTAGGGCAGTCGACCTTGCCCGGCCTTAGGAGGCTGGACGGTCTGGCGACTGCCCGACGACGAGATCCGCCCCGCTCAGCCGCGGCGTTGTCCCCCGCCACGCACCAGTGCCTCGTGGACCAGTCTCCTCTGAAAGGCAATCGTCTCAACGCACCTGTCGTTCGCTCGCTCGGCTTCCACAGTCCATTCCGGCAGTTCCTCCCGATCGAGAAGCCCCTCGTAACAGAAGGAGAGGACACCGTAGAGAACCTCGCCCGTTAGGCCCTCGGGCGCGTCGGCGCAGGCCAATAGAGCCGACAACATGTGCGAGGTACCCGGCTCGTCTGCGAGGTCCAGGACACCCTCATACTCGTCGAGCGTCTCTTCGGAAAGCTCGATCTTGTCCCGGCCAGCGGACACTGCTTCACGTCCGGCAGTCATTCCGCGATCCAGGTAGTCGCGGACTTCCTTTGTCTCGATCTGACCCATCCCATCGCACGTCCGCTCAATCACCGCCATCGCGAGGGCCAGCCGCTCCGGTGGCTGAATGTTCTGCAACCCTTCCCGCAAGGGCTGCATCTCATGGTCCCAAAGAAGCAACTGATCCTCCAGTTCCTATCGCCCGGGCTGGCCACCAACCGCAGGCATTCCGGGCATCACGACCGGTTGAGCACGCTCTTCCAAACCGGCGTTCCCTGCCTGCGGCTTCGCCACTCAAGCCCCGACACCATCCGGAGCCGCCCACTACGTGCCGACGCCCCACGCCAGGAAGCACCTTCTCTGCGGAGGCTGCGCATCACCCGGTAAATCGTGTACCTCACGGGTTTTTTTAAAGGGCTCGCGTACCGCCAGCCCCCGACTCGCAGCCTGTCCACTCAGCGCGCCGAGGACACCCGCCAAGGCCACCATCCAGAGCTGAAACGATCCCGAAGTAGCTGCCGGTGCCGCAAGCGCCATCGCCACCGACGAGCCGCCAGCGAGGGCGATCGATACCCCGCCGATGACTAGCGGACGAGATTTGCGCACGGTTCGACTGTGCCACAAAGCATCCACCCAGCCGGTCATCCCAACGCATCGCCGATCTTGTCGTTCATCGTGTCGTCTCCCCCGTCTATGCAGTTGGCATAGACGCGGAGCAGGACGGCTACGCCGTGGCCCAGGCGCCGGGCTACCTCGGTCGGTGGGACGCCCGCATTCAGCCAGAGTGAGGCCGCCGCGTGCCGCAGGTCGTACGGCCGGCGGACGAGCGGCGAGCCGACCTGCGATTCGGTCAGCGCCTTCTCGCGGGCGAGCTTCCACCACCGGTCGTAGACCGACTCCGACAGCGGCCCACCGTGCAGGCCCCGAAAGAACCGACCGTCCGGGCCGACCCCGTGATTCTCGACGTGGGCGCACAGCAGTTCGACGAGCCGAGGCGGGATCGGGACCGTCCGAGTCTCAGCCCTCCCCCGGTGCTTGAGTCCGCGCCGCTCGTGGGAGCCGCCGTCATCGGTCCAGTGCGAGCCGGCGCGCGGCGAGGTGCCGGCGAGCACCAAGCGGCCCCAGCGATGTTCGATCTTCTCGTGCTTGCAGGACCGGGAAGGCTTGACCGCCGCCAGGTCGTCGAAGTCGGCCCCGCAGTCTGCGCACCGGCCGGCAAGGTCGCAGTCTTCCCGCCGTAGGTCTGCGGCTTCCGAGGGACGCATCCCCGCGTAGTAGAGGCAGCCGAAGAACGCGGTGACCTTGTCGGCGCGTTTGCCGAGAGATTTCACCGCCTCCAGCAGCGTGGCGACCTGGGCCGGGTTCGCCACCACTCGCCGGTCGATGGACTGCGCGACCTCAGGAGCGGTCCACTGGACCCGGTCGACCGGGTTGGAGGCGATCAGTTCCAGCTCGACGGCGTACCCGAGGACGTTGTAGAAGGTGGCCCGCTTCCGCTGGACGGTGGAGGCAGCCGCGGACTTGCCGTCGAGGCGTACGCAGAGGCTGTCGAGGACGCGGCGGACCACCGCGGGCGAGTCCAGCTCGACGACCGGGACCGACGCGGTTTCTAGCCAGGCCAGCGCTGCCGCGTGATCGCCGGGGATCTCCTCGGACCAGCGGCGCGGGTTGAGACCGTAGAGGTACAGCGCCTCACGGAGCAGGGCGTCGGTCGGTCGGCCCCGCTTGCTCGGCCGGGTCAGGGTCACCGTGATCGAGGTCAGCGCTTCGACGACCGAGCGCCGGGTCTTGGCCGCTGCCCGGGGCCATTTCATCTCGACGTACGCGCGGCTGTGCGCGTACCAGGTGGTGGGGTTCTTGGTTCTGGCCTCGGAGACCGGGCGGCCGGTGGCCGGGTCGAAGGGCTCCCCCGCGTTGGCCGCCTGGACCAGCTCGGCGCGGAACGAGTGCGCCAGGGCTTTGGTACGGAACATGTCCTCGAAGCGTTGGCCGCTCACCGCCCAGCGGACCCGCCACGGCCGAGCCTTCCGGTCGGCGCGCTTGCCGATCTCCCAGATCTGGACCTCGTAGCTCTTCATGCGGCGTCCTGCTCCAGGTCGCCGAGCCACCGACCGAGCGCCGACCGGCGGACCCGCAGCTGCCCGTTCGGGAGCTTGATCACCCGTGGTCCCTTGCCGGTCTGCCGCCAGTAGAACCAGGTCGAGCGCGGTACGCGCAGCTCGGCGAGCACTTCCGGCACGGTCAACAACTCCTCGTTCACTGCGTTTCCTCCCCGTCGTGCTGTGCGCTGTGCTGAGTTGCCGAAAGATCTGCGGACTCCTGCGCGGCCCGGTCTTTGGCGGCGAGTAGTTCGGATCGCCAGCGGGCGCGTTCGCTGATCGACCGCATGAGCCGGTGGGTCATCGGGCCGACGTCGGGGTCGTCGGGTCGGGCGAGTTCCCAGGCATGCCGGACCCGTTCGGTGGTGTCGCCCTGGTCGTCGACCAGCTGCATGCCGTCGGTGGTCACGCCGAGAAGTGCCCGGACCCAGGCCCGCGCGTCGTGCTTGTGGTCGGCGAGGGTCTTGCCGGACCAGTCGCGGGAGATGAGGATGCGCCGGCCGCCGATGCCGAGGGTGTCGCGCTGGTGGACCTTGCCCTTGCAGCGGCCGGGCTTGAGCTTGGCGTGTGCCTTCTTCGGTTGGACGCCGTAGAGCAGCCAGTTGGCGCAGCGGTCGGTGCATGGGGTGACCTGGAGTTGCTGCCAGAGCCGGTCGAGGTGCTTGCGTTGCCGGTCGGTGGTCGCCTTGTGGCAGTCGCCGGTGTTCTTGGTGATGTATTTCGTGACGTACCGGATGGTCCGTTCGGCGTCCTCGGTGCCGGGCATGACTCCGCGGGCGTCGACCTGGGCGCCGAAGCGGACGACGTGCACAGGCTCGGCGTCCGGGTCGTCGTCGATGGTGTCGAGGGCTACCGTCCAGGTGGTTAGCGGCTCGCGGGTGTCCGGGTCTACCCATGTCGCCGCCTGCTCGTCCCAGATCGGGAGCCGGTCGAGGGTGTAGCGCTGGACGTCGACCGAGGGCCACCACACCTGGTGATAGGTGGCTGCCGCCACGGTGCGGAGCACGTTCCGAGGGATGGTGCCCCGGATGGCGAAGTGGGCGTGTGGGGCGAGACGGCGTTGCGGCTCGACGCAGCCGGCGTACTGGACGTTCCAGCCCTCGCACCGTCGGAGGTTCTGCCAGAACCGGTCAAGCAGCCGGGGGAAGTGCACGGCGTCCCAGGCGGCGCGGCGGTAGTCGTACCTGGCCGGGTTGATCGGGGTGCCGTCGGGGCGGACCGGGCCGTACGAGTCGAGGGTGAGGGTCAGCCACATCGACGGTTGGTAGGTGGAGCCGTCCGGGGCGGTGTAGGTCTTGCCGACGGTGCGCCGTTCGACCTTGCGCCGAGGCAGTTCGGGGGCATCCTGGCGCCGCTTGGTGGAGCGCTTGCGCCGTGGGCCGGGCTCGTCGTCCTGGTCCTCGTCGTCGCTGGCGTGGGGTGGTCCGACGCGCCCGCGCAGGCCCTCAGCGGTGATGGCTTCCTCTACCTCGCGGATTGCCTCGTCGAGGTCGGTCACCTGATCCCACTGGGCCGCCCTCACCGCCTCGTCGCGGGAGAACTCCAGGTGGGCGCGGAACAGGATCAGAGACTTCTGCGCTTCGGTTGCGGGTTCCGGGCCGGGTAATGGCTCGTCGTCGCGATGCCAGCCCTCGCGGATCTGGGCTTGCCGCAGCCGGCGGTTCTTCTTGGCGCATGGCGGGCACTTGTCCTCGCGGGTCGCGCCGCAGGGCAGGTCGATGACTTCGGTCAGGCCGGTGTCGAGGTCGGTGCGGCGCATGGCGAGCGGGCGGACGCAGACGCCGTACTCGATGGCGATGTCCTTGAGGACGTCGATCGAGCGGGGTAGCGCCATGCGGGCCGCCCGCGACCCCGGCCGAGGAGCAACCGGGGTCGGGGCGGGTTCGAGGCCGGGGAGGGTGGGAGCCGTCATCGGATGATCCCGACGACCTGGGGCCGGTTGGGCTGGATGGCCTTGATCGGAGGCAGCACCGCGGCTGATGCCGGCGGCATCACCGGAGCCGGCGGCGCGGGTTCGACAGGCTGCGGCTCGTCGTACCAATCGCCCTGCGGCTGATCGGGCTCCATTGCCGGCGGGGTGGCGGGTTCGCTGGACAGGACGACCTTCACCAGGGCGAGGAAGGCCAGCGACGGCACCGCCGCGACGATCCAGCCCCAGACGGACGGTTCGGCTTCGGCGACCTGGGCGGCGAGGGAGAGCAGCGCGAACGCGATCAGGAGGACGCCGACCAGGCCGACGGGTCGACCGGTGCGACGGCGGGCACGGATCTCCAGGCCGAGGTAGATCGCCATCAGCTCGACCGCCACGGCGTTGGCCCAGCCGATCCAGTCGGGCTGCCCGTGGGCAACGGTCAGGTCGTGGACGTGGGTGAAGGCGGCGGCGCCGGCCATGGTGCCGACGACGAGCAGGATCAGCACCCGAACGCCGGACTCGGCGCGTTCGCGGATCATCGGCCGCTGCCGTTGTCGCGGACGGTCAGGGTGATGCAGATCTGCTGGCCGTTGAGGTCGCGACGGCGGTTGACCATGTGCGCCAGGCCGTGCAGGGCACCGGCGAGCCGGTCCGGGGAGCCGTTGAGTTCGATGTGCAGGGGCTTGAGGCGGTGGGTGCCGAGGAAGAAGCTCTTGAGGGACATCGGTTACCTCCGGGCCGGGGCGACGCGGGTACGGATGTGGTCGGGTGGCTCGCCGAGGGTGGCCACCGCTTCGGAGAGGCAGCGCCACAGCGCCCACGCCTCGTCGGGGGTCAGGTACATGCGGCGTCGGCCGCCGCCGACGGCGAGATAGACCGGGTACGCATCGGGCCGGGTGGGGTCGACGCGCACGGACACGGCCGTGCTGGTGGCGCCGTCGGTGCCGGGGGCGCGGAGCCGGTAGAAGGTTCGGCCGTCGGTCGGGGCGGTCACCGCGGCTCACCCCCGTCGGTGTCCCGGTCGAGGATGTTCAGCAGCGAGTCAGGCAGCAGTGGTCCGCGACGTTGCCGGGGCAGAGGCGGCCGGGCCGGTTCGGTGGCGGTTTCGCGGCCGACCTGGGCGAGGATGTCCGCCGCGTCGGCCGGCGCCGGATATTCGGCGGCCAGCTCGCGGATGTGGTCGTCGGAGATGTAGGAGAAGCGGACCCGGGCCGGTTCCGGGGTGCCGTCGAGGATCACGTAGCCGACGCCCTTGGCCCAGCGCGGCATCTGGTCGGCGAGGGCACCCCGGTTGCGGGCACCGTCGCCCAACACGAGGTCGACCTGAGCGGCCTCGGTCAGGCCGAGCGCGATCCGGGTCGGGAACAGGTCCCGGAACGGCAGGACCTCCTTGCGGGGGTCCTGCAACGCGGCCACCACCAGGACGCCGACGCCGGCACCCTGCGACAGCAGCAGCCCGATCGAGCCGGCGATGCGCTTGCGTAGGTCGACGTCCTGGAGGTACGCGGTCAGTGCCGCCATCTCGTCGATGACGACCACGACCAGGGGGTCAGCCAGGGTCGGAGTGTGGACTCGCACCGCGCCGGCAAGGCGGGTCTGGCGTTCCCGCATCACGGTGACGGCCTCGTCGAGCAGGTCGGCCATGGCCTCGAACGACTTGCAGGCGAACCGGGCGAACAGCGGCCGGCCCATGGCGAACTCCATGCCGCCCTTGGGGTCGATCACCCAGAGCCGGACCAGCCCGGAGGAGATCCCGCCGGCCAGGACGCGGACCAGCGACCACAGGACCGAGCCCTTCCCGGAGCGGGTGGCGCCGCCGATGAGGACGTGCGTGGCGAGCAGGTGCAGGCACCAGTGCCGCAGGTCTTCCCGTCGCGCCAGCGGTAGAGCGGTGAAGTCGGGCACCGAGGGGACGTCGAACGGGTCGACCAGGGTGCGCAGCGCATCCGTGCGGACCACCACCAGGTAGACCACCGACGGCCGGTCCCGGAACCGCAGCCGGTCCACCGCGCCCAGGACCAGCGCCCAGTAGCCCGAACGGATCGGCGGGTCATCGGGGCGCTCGGAGTAGACCCGGGCGTGCCGCCGGCCGAAGGCGTACGCGAGGTTCGCCGTTGCCTTCTGGAATTCCTCGGGTGTCTGACCGCGGACCATGCGGATGGTCAGCACGTCGAGCGCCTGGTCCGAGCGGACCCGCAGCAGCTCCGGCAGGACCGTGCGGTGGTCGTACACCTTGGCCAGCCCGCACAGCGTCATTGCCTCGCGCCAGGCCCGCCGGTAGACGAAGAGCTGACGGAAGCGGCCGAGGATGGGACCGGCGCACCAGGTCCACCAGGACGACTCGTGCCGCCACCGCCACAATGCCGACACGGCAGCGGCCAGGACCACGGGCACGATCACGCCGGCCCGACCGAACTCGCGGAAGAGGGTCACCCCGGCCATGACCAGGCCGACGGCGACCGGGTGACGAAGGCACCACCACAGGCCCCGCCACAGCCACCGCAGCACCAGGCCGACGGCGATCAGCCAGACCGGCAGCTCAAGCCGGCGCGGCCGGATCACCATCAGATCCCCGGCGGTGGTCATTACGACCTCGCCACGCGGCCGGCGCATCATCGCGTACCCGCCACTGTGGGCCGCCGCAGGACGGCAGGCATACGCTTGGACATGTCACTACCTCTCTCGAGAGAGCAGGGGAAAGAGACAGAGGGCGGGGCTGCCGTCCGCCAAGACCTGACAGCCCCGCCCCTACCAGATGCGGCTACTGCGCCGCCTTCGTCGCCACGCCCGCCGGGGCACGCATCCCGGTCGCCCGCAGCGAATACGCCATCCGACCGTTGTTGCCCACGTACGGCGTGACGGTCATACCGTCGAACTCCACCGCCTCGAACAGGCCACCCGTCGGCGGCACCGGCTGATAGTCCGCCGAGATCTTCACCGTCGTCTCCCGCGACCGCTTCCCCAGCTCCGGATCCAGGTCCATCACCCGGACCTGCCACACCCGCTGGCCGGTCAGCTTGTCTTTCGCCGGGCTACGCCGACCGGTCTTCTCGTCGTAGTCCTCGACCTCGCCCAGAGACTCGGGCACCAACGCGCACCCCGCCGGGAACACGTCCTCACACCGCACCGCGAACCTCGTGCCGCCTCGCAGAGCCATCGCTCAACCTCCACTTGTTAACTTGTCTGCCAAGTTGTAAGTCAACGTAGACGGCACTTGGCAGACAAGTCAACAACCACACGATGATTGATTGGCCGACCTTCAGAGGGCCGCGCGCCCTACCAGTTCGCCGACGTAGAAGCGTCGCTGAGCGCCACCCGCCGTACCGCGACCGCAGCTCTGAGAACCCTCATTTTCGGACCAGCCAGTTGGCTGCCCAGCCCAGGGGACGCCTGGTCACTGAAGGGGTCGCACGGCTCTGACAACGACCGTTTTCAGCCCCGAGCGGCGGGCCGACCTGAGGCAGGCTCAAACGATCAGCCTGAGGTTCGGCCGAGGGCAGGGGTAAACAGTGATGGCCCCTCCGGAGCGAGCGGAGGGGCCATCAACCCGCCGGCCGCCTGATCCATTGACACAGCCACGCGGGGGTCTTTGAGCAGCTCAGAGTGGTCTTGAACCTCCAAGCTTGCCTCTGCGAGTATTCCATACCGCGAATGTTGAGTCTAGATAGATTAGAACCACAACGTTCCGGACTTGCGACGAGAACAAGAGTCACGAAATCTGCCGGCGATCTGACTCTCCGACTCCTGTCGACCGAACCGCGTCCTCCGAATCTAAATGATCGAATCTTAACCCCGAAAGCAATCGCCTATGGCTAGTTCTGGGTCTACATCTGAATTCCATCACTATAATTCAGCCAAATTTAAATCTAATGCCGCAGGCCTCTCTCGCACACCTCTAGCGCCGTGAGCAGCGCAAACGTCGTTCGGACGATCCGCACAACGCCTTCAGTGAACGCGTTGGCGACGACTTAGGCCGTTCCCGACTGTCGCTTCGCGGACACTATCCACCCTCAAGGCCCGGGTTAGTCCTCAGTGGGCGAGACACTTTACGGGCAGCATGAATGTGGCTACTATGATCGGCAGCAGTGTCGTTCTTGAATGGGGTCGACGGGAGCGAGCCGTCATCCTCAGAACGTCTGCACATGGAGGTCAAGCCGGCCGCCTGATTCAACACCACTCAAGGAGAAGTTTTGTGGTTCAGTTCAATGTGTCCCTGCGGGCACCACAGGTTGTGGTGATCCAGATCCTCGTCACGATCCTGTTGATCATTGGGGTCGCGCCGCAACTGGTCTAGCGGGGATCCCAGCAGAGGGCGGAGCCTCCGGGGCTCCGCCCTCTGCTGATGGCCGAAAGGGATAAGCAGGACATACTCGGGGTACCAGGCCAGCATGGCAGCTGAGGAGCAGGCGAGTGCCGTTGACGAGGCCCATACCAGGCCAGACGGTTTGGACGACTCGACCGTTGAGGCACTGGGCGAGCTGAGTAAGGCCCTGGAGACGATCCACCGCGTGCGCGGACATCTCTACTCGGCGCATCAACTGGTCGGCGGCGCGGACCTGACTCTTGATCGGGTCGTCAAGCTCCTGCGCCACGCCGAACACGACGAGGTCGCTGATCGGGTCGAACACGAGCTGTTGGGGCGCAACGTACTACCCGGCCGGTGGACGTTCCAGATCGTGGAGGAGTTCGACGACGGCTACTACGCCGCGTTCCAGGAGATCGACCGGGACGCACGAGAGAAGCTGGCCGGCGGTCGCCGGCACATCTTCGAGGCGGAGATGAAGGAGCGGCGGCGTACCCATGGGATGCCGGGGCACGAGGCTACGCCGTAGCGCTACCAGCGAAGCCGTTCGGGAACATCGAGGCCAGGGCCTTGGCTCGGGCCTCGATGATCCTCATCCGTGCTTGGTACTCGGCCGGTTCCCGGTGCGCGGTCTGGCTGGTGACCTGGCCAGGCCACTTGCGGTAGAGCAGGCCGTACTCCCGGGTGAAGTAGCCCGCGCTGACCGCGTTGGCGGCTAGCAGGAGGCCGGTGTCCTCGGAGGCCGGCAGGGCCATCCAGCCGCCTAGGGCGAAGACGAGATCCCGCCGCAGGCACAGGGTCGCCGGGTGCACCGATGCCCGGTAGTCGTTGGCCTGCCAGAACGACAGAACCGAACCGCGGTCAATGACCCCGCCGGACGGGTCCTTGTCCCATCCGGCGGTCGACCCGTCGGGCAGCAGGTCGAGTACCCGCGAGGTGGTCCAGCCGATCTGCGGGTGCGCGTCGAACGCGGCGATGTCCCGAGCGAGCGCGCCAGGGGTCAACTGGTCGTCGGCGTCCAGCACCTTGATGAGTTGCCCGGAGACGCGGGAAAGAGCCAGGGTACGAGCAACACCAGGCCCGCCGGGACGGCCGGTGCCCAGACTGATCCGGGGATCGCCAGGCAGCGCGTCGACCAGGGCGCCGGTCTGCCCGTCCTCCTGGACCAACCACTCCCAGTCCCAGCCGGCCGGCATCTCCTGCTTGGCCAACGACTCGTAGGCGCCAGGCAGGTGCTCGATGCTGGGCGCGTGGACCGGGGTGATGACCGAGACGAGCTGCGTCAAGTTTTCCACCGCTGGAGTTTGTGGGAGTAGACAAGCTCGGTGCGGTCGCCCGGCATCACCACGTCGGCGACCTCGACGACGCGTCCCGTGGTGTCGATCGAGGTCTTCCGCACGGTAAGCACGGAGACCCCGGGGTCGATGTCCAGCAGCTCAGCCTCATCGGGCGACGGTGGGCGGGCCCGGATTTCGTCGTCGATCCGGTCCAGCTCGATGCCGAGCGTGTAGAGCTGATGTTGCGTGCCGCCCGGCCACGGTTCCTTGCCTGCGTCGAGCAGGTCCGGGTTCGCAGCCACCAGGTCGTACGGCAGGTAGGAGTAGGACACGGTCAAGGGCGCGTTCTCGTGCCGCGAGGACGTCCAGTAGACCCGGCGCAGCAGCGAAGTACCCAGCTCGACCTGTAATGCCGCTGCCATCTCCGCATCTGCCTCCACCCGGGAGTACTCGGCGTGGAACTTCAGGTCGTCGACGGTCAGGCCGGTGTCGTGCTCGGTGGCGCCAGTCTTCAGCCGCTCGTCCTCGTCGAGCAGGACGCGATCCTTCTCCCACTGGTACCGCTCGGTGTTGCGACGGCGTACCCGCTGACGAGGTGCCCGCACGTAGGTGCCGCGCCCCTGCTCCGCGCGAACCAGGCCCCATTCGCGGAGCTGCCGGATGGCGTTGCGGACGCTTGTGCGCGACAGGCCCGAGGTGTCTGCCAACTCAGTCTCGCTGGGCATCAGAGTGCCGGGGGCAAGCTCACCGCTCACGATCTTCGCCCGCAACTCCTCCGCGAGTTGCAGGTAGCGAGGGCGCCAGTCCCGGCCATGCACACCGGTCACCGTACCCCCTAGACGTTCCAACGTCTGCCAGGTGGTCCCGCCGGCCGGCCGCTCAGGAACCGGCGGTACGGCTACCGCTGGGCGCGGTGGCCGCGCGGAGCGCAGGCCAGGGGTACGAGGAACGGCTGAGTCCCGACGGGTGTTGGCGTTCACCCCATCTCTCCGGCCCGCTCGCCGCCATCTGCCGGTGTCAGCATCTCCAGCTGGGCGTAGACCAGCTCGTCAATGAGCCGGTCCACCTGAGCGGGCGACAGGAGCACGGTCTGCGTCGCGCCGTAACGGGTCGCGTCGAGCTTTACGGCCAGGTCCCGGCGAGCGAACCGGTCGACGACCAGTTGGACGGTGACCCATCCAGTCCGCTCCCGCCCAATGGTGGAGAGAAGCCCGCGGTGCATCGGGTCGTTCGGTCCGCAGCCTCGACACCAGACCGGGCACACGAACGGCGCGATCGACGACGGCGACCGGCCCTCTGGAATGGCGGCGCCCTCACTCATCGCCGGCCCCCTGCTGCCCGGTGGCCTGTGCCAGCGATCCGCGAAGGTGCTCTACCAGTTGGGCTGCCTGCGGCACGGACAACTCCGCCCAGGCGTTCCCGGCCCTGCACGTCACGTGAACACCGACCATGGGACTGCCCAGTGCGTCACTGATGAGGTACGTGACGACGAGTCCTCCCGACCGACTGTCGCCAGACCGCTGCATCGGGCCGCGATGACGGCGGGCCATGTGCGTCATCACGGGCGGCACCAGGTAACCGCAGCGATCCAGGGCGCACCAGTCCGGATGGCTCGTGACGGCGGCCGGCTTGTTCGTACGACTCATCGCGGCCACCGCCCGCCGTTGCCTCGGTGAAGCTGGGCCCGCGTCATCAAGGGCCCATACCGGAGCACCGGCAACTCATGGGTGGCGCCCGTCGACCACCGCGGGGAGAAGGTCGTAGAAGTCACGCGCTGACTCGACGGAACGTCGCTGTTGGCACCCCGGGCAGACGGGCGTCTCCGAGACCACCAGGACGAGAGCCAATGGTGCCGACGGTGAGAGCCGGACATCGCACCTCCACAGGTAGGCGGGGACCGGTGGCCAGCCACGGGGGAATGCAGCCGGCCACCGGCCCGAATGAAGGCACGGCGCACCGTCCGACGCCGGACGGGTCGGGTATCGCCGAGCCAACTTGTCCGCGCGGCTACCGCAACCGGTCCGACAGGACGCCGCGCATCAGGTGCGACCAGAGCCGGCGCGGGACCACCCCTGACACGAGCCGTCACCTCAGCCGCACAACAAGAAACGTATCTACAAGTGGATGAGTTGTCTAGACGTCGAAATAGGTCACTTGGTTGGCACTTGGTAAGACAAGTGCCAGGTACGGTGAGCAGGTGCCCACCCCGCACTACGGACAGCCCCGCTACCGCGCCATCGCTGATGAGCTAAGGGAGCGCATCGAGACCGGCGCAATCCCGCCGGGCGCCCTCTTGCCAACCGAGAGCACCCTCACCGCCGAATTCCGGGCAGCCCGCGGCACAGTCCGCCAGGCCATAGCTGCCTTGCGGGCCGATGGCTACGTCACCACCGAACACGGTCGCGGCACCCATGCAAGTCGCCGCTTACCGGCAGGCCAAGAAACCACAGCCGGTCCGTCCACGACCGCACAGCGGGAAGTCGCCGCAGACTCGGAGCTTGCAGCCCTCTTCGCTGTCGAGGTGGGTACGGCCCTAATCGAATGGCAGAGCATCGATCGATCACGTGGAACTGTCGAAGCAGTCGTCAGAACCTACAGGTTGCTTCGGCCGAGCCAGTAGCCCCTGTTCGCAACCTCGATACGTCCTCAAGGCGGCCCTGGAACGGGCCTCACGCGCCGCCGCCTGGGCGCGCGACGGCCGCTGCCGCTGTCGCTCTGCGGCTGTCGCGCCTATGCCCGGCGGCTGGCGCGGAGAGGGGGCCGGGAGGGCCACCGCAGACGACAGGCCATTGGTCGATGGGGCGGTGGGCCGGCAGCCAGCTGGGCGCGGCGATCGTCGCGCCATAGGGCGAGCCACCGCCGGCCATCGTGGGGATGCGGCGCGCAGTCTGCGGGGCCGCCCCTCCAAGGTCAAGGGCGCTTCACGTCGCTGAACAACAACCCTGCGGGCCGCCCCTGACCCAATCACCTCTGGGACCCATCGGGCCGGCGCTGCCGGCAGGCCAGGGGCCTGCCCAGGGTGCACAGGCTGTATCCCCACCCCGCCTCACGCAAGGCGGCCTTTGCCGACCCTGCTCGCGAGTCCGTCAACGCCTGCCTGACGCGCGAGCGGACCGCCGGCGACGCCGCTATGCAGGCGCCAACCTAAGGCCGCCCCGGCCGTTGGGCCTCGCGGTCACAAGACCCTGGAGCGGGCAACGAGGTCTCGCAGTCTGTCCGCGACCTGCTCCCTTAGGCGCAGAAAGCCCTCACCATTGGCCAGATAAGGCACAGACCGAATGGAACGCAGGTCAAAGGGAACATCTTCGACCGACTGGGTGATCTGGATGACATCACGCCCAAGGGTATGCGCAATCCCCGTCTCGTAGAAGACGTTGGCGTTCTTATTGGTGAAGTCGGAGATCACCGCCCGCGCGCGCCAGATGAGGCTGATGAGATCATCCATGATGTGGTCGTGAACCCAGATGTTATCGGCACGGTGGCACCGCAGACCAGCGTCCGCAGCAGCCGCATCTAACGCCTCGTATACAGGGTCGAACCGTGCGTCAAATGGCATCATTACGGCGACAAGGTCAGCCTCGCGCGGGGCCTCGATCGGGAGCCGGAACGCCCTAGGCGCAGGAGTGGCACCCGTAACTGTCTCGTTGAGAACGCGATAGAGGTCCACGTCCTTCACCGCCCAATGCGTCCGGACGAACTCCCAATCAGTAATCCCCAGGTGCTGCGCTGCTGCCTCAATCTGTGTGATCGCGATCTCCGGGACCGCGGGGTTGGGCACGAACCGAAACCGATAGTCGCTGCCAGACAACACGAGGTTTTCGATGCGTCCAACGCGAGCAATCTGTGGCTCACCGTCACCGAGTTCGGGCATTACCAAGGTCGGCAGGTTCACTAACCGTGACGGCTCTACGCGCCCACCCGGAGCAACGTAGGCGCGGATCGCCTCGTCGGTGTGCTCCACCACGCGGCCTCCGAAAGCCGTCCCGTCAGGGAAGCCCACAAGTAGGTTGTACATGGATGCCCTCTCACGTTCTGGGTGAACACAACCTACTGATCACTGCCCGGCAAAGGTGACACAGATCCGGCATGGTTGCGACTAAGCCGTCCATGAATGCGGCAGCAAGGCCCTCACCCCAGCCCAGAGGTGGCCGCAACACAGTCCGCCGGCTTCTTGACGACCGAGCCCTGGCCCGCTTCATGGAGCACGGTTCGACGGCAGACCGGCAGGTGGAGTGAGTGATCGAGGGCCCAAGCGCCTCACCTCTATGAGCGAATGCTTCCAGTGCCTACTTCATACGGCCGAACTCATCGTCCGGTTCCACCATCTTTCAATCCCGCCGCGCGTCGAATGGCCTGGACGAACGGGCCATCTTCTTTCTTAGTCTCTTTGTCAAGATCGTTGAAGGGGACTAGCGCAGCATGTTTCTCGTTCCTCATCGTTATCCAGACAGCCCAAGCGTCATGAACGTCGGCCGACGTAACGTCTGCACCCTTAGAACGCAGAAGGAGCGCGTAAATGAGGAACAGGCCGTCGGAATCCGACGGTATCAGGTCTTTGTCGGCAACCTGGGAACGAATCAGAGCCGCGTCAGCACTTAGATAGGATCTCATCCGTCAATTCTCCCGACTACAAAAAGCAGGTAAATGCAGGCAAATATCCACGGAACCGTTCGTTCAATTGCCCCTAATTCTGCGTATCGCGGTCGCCATTTCCTGATCGGGTCCTGCTTGAGGATTTCCCACTCCTCGGCGAATATTCGGATGGGGAGCCGATCCTCCATGGAGTTTATGACGGCGAATTTTGCCGTATTCAAATCCCGGTAGCTGCGCAGTTGAAGCCACCATGATGCTGACAGAATCATACCGGCGCCAGCGATGGCAACCACCACGAATAACGATGCCTTCTCAAGAGAGGGCATCGCGATGCCGAAAACTGCGACTAATGTTGTCTGCGCAGTCAGAAAAAAGGCGTTCGAGGTGGCTCGCCGTACCGACACGCGGTCCGCCATCTCAACTGCCATTTTGTAAAGATCCACGACGACCGGATCGGTTGGAGGTTGCAGCTCTGTCAACGGGCCCCACCGATAAGTGCCTTTAGGTTATCCCACGTCCAGGTATAGATTTTGTCGGTGGACTTGGCGCTCGCGGGCCTCTTGCCGTTGCCGCTTTTGTAGCCCTGCAGGAGAAAGTACGGAATGCCTTCAGCGCGCGCGATCTCGATCTCTTTCGAAACTCCCACGGCGAGGTCAGTGTAAAGGCCGCAGATGACCGGCACGACGTCGCTCGCGCGAATACGCGCCCTTGCCTTCTTTTGCCAATCCGACGAGGCGACCTTTATGGACCAGTCGTGGATCTCGAAGGGCGAGTCTGAATTCTTTGCTTGACCCACCAAGGCATCCTTGAGAAATTTGTCGTAATCGTAGTCGAAGCTAATGAAGGCGCGTTTTGCCATTTCCCCCCCAATCCGGGCCGTTCCCCGGCTAGGCCACACCTGTCCCCGGTGCGGCGCAAAGACACTACCGGATGTGCCGGGACTCTTGCGCGTCGATCTTTACGTTAGCTGGTCACTCGGCGTGTCGGCCATCCTAAGCCCGCCTGACTGGCGACCTCTTTCGCCCGTATGGCCAGGAGCGTGATCTCAAGCTGTGACCTATGGTCACCGTAGCCGTGTCTGATCTTCGTCCGGAGCTGTCGTAATTTGCTCACCCGCTCAGGGCGTCACCATCACCGCGAAATCTCATAAACGTATCTGCAGCTCGTTTGAGCATGTAGGCAGTGTCTTCAAGATGGCTCATTCGGTGCGACGCCTCGTTCAGGACGGTGGCAATGTCCGCCAAGTGCGCTATATCCTGCGCATCGACGCCCTTGCGTTCGTTTTCCAGAGAACGCTCGATGTCGCGCATTCTGGTAACTAGCTCGACGAGCATGTCGTCGGTCGACCGCTTTGGCCTTTCGAGTGAACCTTCTGCATTGTTTGCCGCTGCAATCTCTGGCTCAAGCTTCGGCCACATGGCCTCGAAAAGCATATCGACACTTTCTCGGGGCACGGGCTGCTTTGCTAGAGCGCTAAGATCTTGAACCAACCTGCGGATTCCCTCGCGGTCTAGAGTTCGTGCCTGGAAGGCTTGCAAAGGAGACGTGATTTCGGTTGGCGCAAGGTCTATGCACAGAGGAACGAGGCGAGCCGTCTTCAAGTGCTTTGCTAATGCTCCGGATTCGAACATGAGCCACGGCGCAGATTGATTCTTGCGCGTAACGCAGACGAGCCCGAAGTCGCTTTGCTCCAGCGCGTCGGCGAGCGAATCATTCCACCTGACGCCGCTTGCAATCTCTTGGTCGGACATCCATGGATCCGAATGCTGGACGACTACTCTAAGCCAATCGCGAATAGCCCTGGCGATTGAACGACTAGGTTCGCCGCTCCAAGAGATGAAGATCCTCAAGGTTCCGTTCCTTGCCTGTGGACGGACGTTCAGTGGCTCAGGATCACCCGCATCGCTCGGGGCGCTACTCGCACAGGAGGATTACTGAGCGATTCGTACAGCAGTGAAGTACAGCAACCGACCCGCGAGGAGCCAGACCGCGACAGTCGCCATCCTGCCTGTTGGCCGCGTTCGGCGCCAGGCTACGACCGCGCTGCCGGCATTTCATATCCAGGGGCCACGGAGCGAAGGTGCCGTCCGAGATCGAACGCCGCAACGGCCGGGTGCCCGAAGATGTCCATCTCACGGCGCTCCTCACGACGTCAGCAGCCCACTGCGACAGATCGATGTGAAGGCCTTCGGCGGGTCGGCTCGAAGCGCCCCGGTCCCGTTGGAGGATCGACAGGTTCGGGCGGCCGTCACGAGCCCGAGAACTTCTACCTCTACGTCATCGACGATGTCGCGCGAGCTGACGAGGGATTGATGCCAAGATGCTCGACCGCACGAAGCCGCAGATCACGTACTGGCCGACGTTGCGTGCTCAGGAGTACGACGACACCTACCAGCTCGGGTCGATCTACCAAACAAATGCGGAGCCAGCTGTGCCCACGATCCACGCTCACAAATCCGGCACAAACGGATACCAACACGGACTGACAACCGTTGTAAGGGCAGAACCGGCCCAGCCAGGCAGCCGATACGCCCGATTAAGTTGATCAGGAACAGGCCGGAGATGTTCAGGGTTCGAGTCCCTGGCGGCAAAGCCGTGCGGCATCCGGGGGGCCGAATGGTTTCATTGCCGATTTCCTCTGTTTTGGATCAAGGCGCCGCGCTTCGCGCGGCGCGGGCGGTGAGCCGGCCGGCGGCAAGCCGCCCCGGCCGCCTCCGGCGCCGGGGCGGAGAGCCACCGACTGCCGCCGGACCGCCGCCCCGAACTCCACTGATCCAGACGCAGCACGACCAAGGCCAGGCGGCACGGAAGCCGGCAGGTCGACCTGATCGAGGGCGAGGGCTTCCGACTGCCGCGCCAGTCCAACCCCGGGACTGGCTTGCCCCCGGGCTACCTAAGCAGCAGCTAAGCCCGCGGCAGCCTCAGCCAGTGCTCCAGGTGCGATCAAGCCAGGCCGGCAACTCCCGGAGCACGGGCGTTCGCAGCCCCCAGAGGAGCACTGAGAGGCAAGATCGACCTGCCCACCATCTGCCCACAACCAGTCGTCAACGGCTGGACCCAGCCGGACTCGGCCAGACAAACGACAACGGCCCCTGACCAGCATCTCTGCTGGTCAGGGGCCGTGTCCGCACCTGGTGGCGGGTAGAGGATTCGAACCTCTGAAGCTTTCGCGACGGATTTACAGTCCGCTCCCATTGGCCGCTCGGGCAACCCGCCAGGGCACCCCACCGCGTCGTAACGCGGCGGCGGAAGCAAGGATAGCGGCTCCCCCCGGTGCCTACGCAACCGGGTACGGTCAGGGGGTCGTGCCGCTGGTCGGCGGCCGACGGCAGGCCCAGACCGCCGGACAGCAGGAGCAGAAACATGGCAGCGAACCCGTCGTTCGACATCGTGAGCAAGGTTGACCGTCAGGAGGTCGACAACGCCCTCCGGCAGGCGGAGAAGGAGCTTGCGACGCGATTCGACTTCCGCGGCACCGGCGCTGAGATCTCCTGGTCAGGCGAGGAGGCGATCGGCCTTCAGGCGGAGACCGAGGAGCGCGTCCGCGCCGCACTGGACGTGTTCAAGGAGAAGCTCGTCAAGCGGAACATCTCGCTGAAGTCGCTGGATGCTGGGGAGCCGCGCCCGTCGGGCAAGATCTTCAAGATCGACTGCAAGGTGATCCAGGGCATCGAGACGGACAAGGCCAAGGCGATCAGCAAGAAGATTCGCGAAGAGGGCCCCAAGGGCGTGCAGGCGCAGATCCAGGGCGACCAGCTGCGGGTTACCGGCAAGAAGAGGGACGACCTCCAGGCGGTCATCTCGCTGCTCAAGGGCGAGGACTTCGGCGTCGCCCTCCAGTTCAACAACTACCGCTGACGGCTGTCTCCAGCGATCCGGTCCACCGGGCGCAGCGCGACGGGCTGAGATCGACTCGGGTTCCTGAAAGTCGGGGCATCCGGGCGACCGGGACACCGCGACATTCAGAAACCCGAGTCGATCAAGAACACCAACCACGGCACGGCGGTCAGACGGGGACGGGGTGTTCGGCGCGTACCGCAGTGGTTTCCGCACGGGCGATGGGCCCGGCGGGTAGTGCGGCGACCGCGGCCCCGACGGCGACCGCCGCCCCGGCGAACAGGAACGCCCAGCGGACGCCGCCGGCGTGGTCCACGATCACGCCGGCCACCGAGCCGCCGGCGGCGCTCGACGCCACAGCGACGGTGACCACCCAGGTGTACGCCTCGTTCAACATGCCGGTTGGGGCGATCCGGCCGACCAGGGTGTTCTCCAGGGTCAGCGCGGGCGCGATGGTGGCCCCGCCGACGACCAGCGCGACACCCAGCGCGAGCGGGGTGGGCATCACCGCGAACACGGCGAAGGTGGCGGCCAGCGCAGCGAGCAGCAGGGCGAACTGTCGGGTCATGTTCGGTGCTGGCTTGCGGACGCCGAACAAAAGCCCACCGATGGCACTGCCGACCCCCCAGACCGCGAGCAGGACGCCGGCGAGGCTTTCCGGGTCGCCGGTGGCGTGGTCGCTCGCGAATGCCGGCACGATCACACCGGCGGCCCCGAATGCGATGCCCAGGCCGGCGACGCAGATCAGCAGGGCTGGGAAGCCGGGGACCCGTAGTGGGCCGAGCCCGCGGGCGTGGTGTTCCTGCGGGTGCGGACGCCAGCCGCGCATGACCCGGCCGAGGGCCACGGCGGTGGTGCCGACCAGGGTGACCACGGCCGCACCGATCAGCGCGGCCGCCGCGTCGGCGACGAGGACGAACCCGGCGACGAGCAGTGGGCCGAGGACGAAGACGATTTCGAACAGTGTGGTCTCGGCGGCCAGCGCGGTGTTGCGGAGGTGGTATCGGCCGGAGTTGGGGCCGGTCAGGTCGTTCCAGGCGCCTCGGATGGCGGCGCTGAGCGGCGGGTAGGTGGCGCCGGCCACGCCTGCGGTGAGGTAGATGACGGGGAGCGCGTCGTCGCCGGAGCGGCTGGCCAGCAGCAGCCCGATGAGCGCCAGCGGGTGGGCCACGGCGGTGAGCAGCAGGACGGGGCTGGGGCCGACCCGGTCGGCGATCCGTCCGGCCACCGGGCTGAGCGCGGCCCCGGCGAGGGCGTAGATGCCGCCGGCGATGGCGGCCAGCGAGTAGCGCCCGGTCACCTGTTCGACGACCAGGAGCAGCGCCAGCGGGGTCATGCCGATTCCGAGCCGCCCGATGATGCCGGTGATCAGCAGCATGGGCGCGCCGGGGATCCGCCAGACACCCAGGTACTGACGCAGCGCGGTCACCGTGAACCTCCCGAGGATGTAATGAGCGTGAGCCGTTATGACCCTAACGCCGCCGCCTGGCAGCAGGACAGCGGAATAGCCTCCGACACAGCGATCCGCCCGTACCCGGCGCGGCCGGGTACGGGCGGAGGCGGTGGATCAGCGGGTCACCGCTGGAACTGCACCGGCCCCGAGTTGCGGGCCATCTGCTCCAGCCGGGCGACGCGGTCCTCCATCTTCGGGTGGGTGGAGAAGAGCGCTGCCATGCCGCCGCCCCGGAAGGGGTTGGCGATCATGAGGTGGGCGGTGCTGGTGAGCTGGCCCTGGGCCGGCAACGGCCGGCGTCGGGCCACCGCGTCGATCTTGCGGAGCGCGCTGGCCAGGGCCAGCGGGTCGCGGCTCAGCTCGGCGCCGGAGGCGTCCGCCTGGAACTCGCGGCTCCGGCTGATCGCCAACTGGATCACCGTGGCCGCGATCGGGCCCAGGATCAGGGTGAGCAGCAGCACAGCCGGGTTGGGTCGGTCCTCGTCGTCCCCGCCGCCCAGCGGGATGAAGAAGGCGAGGTTCGCCAGCAGGGTGATGATGCTGGCCAGGCCGGCCGCCACGCTGGAGATCAGGATGTCCCGGTTGTAGACGTGGGACAGCTCGTGCCCGATCACGCCGCGCAGTTCACGGTAGTCGAGGATCTCGGTGATGCCCTGCGTGACGCAGACGGCCGCGTGCTGCGGGTTGCGACCGGTGGCGAACGCGTTGGGCTGCGAGGTGGGGCTGACGTAGAGCCGAGGCATCGGCTGCCGGGCGTCGGTGGCCAACTCCCGGACCATCCGGTACAGCTCGGGGAACTGCGCCTCGGTGACCGGTTGCGCCCCCATCGAGCGTAGTGCGAGCTTGTCGGAGTAGAAGTAGGTGACGCCGTTCATGACCAGAGACACGAGGACGGCGATGACCAGGCCGCCGCTGCCGCCGAACCAGTAGCCCACCGCCAGGATCAGGGCGCTGAGCAGGCCGAGCAGCGCTGCGGTCTTCAGACGGTTGTGGTGCACGATGTCTCCTTCGGTGCACGGATCGCCGGGATCCGCTGACCGGTGTAACAACCCGGTACCCACCAACCATCCGTCTCAACGCTGAGAGTTGACTGAGACGGGGCCCAGGTGGGTCAGCGGCCGGCCAGGTCAAGCACCAGCTGCGGGGCGAGGCCGAGCACCACGGCGGCCACCGTCGCCACCGCCAGCACCACCGCCACCACACCCACCACGGGTACGCCCGACGCCCCGCCACCGGCGAGCGCCGCGGCCGGGCCGGGCGTCGCGGGCGGCGCCCAGAGCGCGGCGGTCACCCGCAGGTAGTAGGCGAGCCCGATCACGGCGTTCAGCGCCACCACCAGCGCCAGCCAGGCCGCGCCACCGTCCAGGAGCGCCCGGACCACTGTCACCTTCGCGAACAGGCCGGCCAGCCCCGGCGGCAGACCAGCCAGACCCACCAACGCGAGACCGAACGCCGCAGCTCGCCACGGATGCCGCCGGGCTGCCCCGCGCAGGTCGTCCAGCGTGCCGCCGTCCGCACCCACCGGCCGCAGTGCTGTCACTCCGGCGAACGCGGCCAGCTCCAACACCACGAAGAACACGGCGTACGCGATGGCGGCCGCGTACGCGGCGGAGCGTGCCTCGTCCGTGCGTCCGGCGGCCAGCGCCAACGCTCCCAGCGGGGCGAGGATGTACCCGGCCTGCGCGACGGACGACCAGGCGAGCAGCCGGACGGTCCGCCGCTGACGCAGGGCGACCAGGTTGCCGACGGTCATGGTGAGCACGGCGAGCACGGCGAGCACCGGACCGGTCTGGTCCGCCGGCAGCGCCCGTTGCACCACGGCGAGCAGGGCGACCAGGCCGCCCAGCTTCGACGCGGTGGACAGGTACGCGGCCACCGGCAGCGGCGCGCCGTCGTAGGTGGCCGGCGCCCAGGCGTGGAACGGCACCGCCGCCACCTTGAAGGCCAGGCCGACCAGCAGCACCGCAACCGCGGCGGTGGTCAACGGCAGGTCCCGCAGCTCCGGCTGCTCGGCGAGCAACGCGCCGAGCCGGTCCAGGTGCAGCCCACCGGTCACCGCGTACAGCAGCGCCGCGCCGAGCAGGGTCAGCGTGGTCGCCACCACGCTGACCACGAAGAAGGTCACCGCCGCCTCGGCGCTCGCGAGGCTCCCCCGGCGCAGGCCGACCAGCACGTACAGCGGCAGGGTCAGCGTCTCCAGGGCGACGATCAGCGTGATCAGGTCGCCGGCCGCGCCGAGCACCACGCCGCCGGTCATCGAGCAGGCCAGCAGGAAGGCGTACTCCCCGACGGGTGACCGCCCGGCCCGCAGCGCGGGCACCGACAGCCCGAGCACGCCCACTGTGAGCAGCGCGATCACCACGGCGACCACTGCCGCGCGGCCGCCGAAGATCCAGGAGCAGTCGGTGCCCACGCAGAACGTCCGCCGCTCGGCACCCGCCCCGACCAGCGCGGAGCCGACGGCGGTGCCGAGCGCGCCGAGCGCGGCCACGGCGATGGTGGCCCGTGGCCGGGCCACGAGCAGATCGGTGATGAGCACGAGCACGGCCGTGCCGGCGGCCAGGTAGGCCGGCAGCAGCGCGACGCTGTCCACGCTCTGCACGACGTTCATCTGAGCCTGCCTTCGTTCGCGACTGCGGGGCTCCGCTTCGCTGCACTCCTCGCGCTCACCGGGAAACCACACCGATCAGGGCGTCGACGGGGGCCTCGGCGACGCCGAGGACCAGCGTCGGCGCCAGCCCGATGGCCAACGCGAGCAGCACGAGCGGCACCCAGGCGGTCAACTCCGCACCGGCCAGGCCGGGGCCGACCCGACCGACGGCGGGGCTCGGCCGATTGTGGGTGACCTGGCGCAGCAACCGCAGGAAGTACGCGGCGGTGAGCGCCCCACCGACCGCCGCCAGCACCCCGAGGGTGGTCCAGAGCGGGCCGCCCACCTGCACGGCGGCGATCACCGCGAACGCCTCGCCCCAGAAGCCGGCAAGCCCGGGCAGGCCCAGCGACGCGATCGCCGCGAACGCGAGCAGACCCGCCAACCGGGGCGCGGTCTCCCGCAGCCCGGACAGCTCATTGAGGGTGCCCGTGCCGGTACGGTCCTTCACCGCCCCGGCCAGGAAGAACAGCAGGCCGGTGATCACCCCGTGGGCGACGTTGCCGATCAACGCCGCCTGGATGCCGGTGGCGGTCAGCGTGGCGACGCCCAGCAGCACGAAGCCCATGTGCCCCACGCTGGAGTACGCGATGAGCCGCTTCACGTCCGACTGGGCCAGGCAGACCAGCGAACCGATCAGGATCGCGGCGACGGCGAGCACGCCGAGCACCGGCGCCGCCCAACGGGCGCCCTCCGGCGCCACTCCCACCGCGACCCTTATCAGGCCGTACGTGCCCATCTTGAGCAGCACACCGGCCAACACGACACTGCCCACGGTGGGTGCCTGGGTGTGCGCGTCGGGCAGCCAGGAGTGCAACGGCCACAGCGGGCTCTTCACCGCGAACGCCAACGCGAGCAGCGTGAACGCGGCCAACTGGGTGCCCCGGGACATCCCCGCGCCACCGGTCAACGTCACCAGGTCGGCGGTGCCGGCGGCGGCGACCACGACGTAGACGCCGACCAGCAGCAGCACCGAGCCGAACAGCGTGTAGAGGGCGAACTTCCGGGCCGCCCGACGCCGGTCCGCGCCACCCCAGCCGGCGATGATCGCGTACATCGGCAGCAGGACGACCTCGAAGAAGAGGAAGAACAACACCAGGTCCAGGGCGAGGAAGGTGCCCAGGATGCCCACCTCGACCACCAGCAGCAGCGCGACAAGCGCCCGGCCGCTGCCGCCGTCCGGAACCCGCCACATCGTGTACGCGCAGCAGAGCAACGTGAGCAGCGCGGTCAACACCACCAGCGGCCAGGAGATGCCGTCGACGCCGAGGTGGAAGCGCAACTCCAGACCGGGCACCCAGGGCAGGTCCAGTTGGTGCCACGGGCGCACTGCCGGCGCGTCCGCCGACCAGGCGACCCAGCCGCGACCGCCGAACACCAGCGGCACCGCGGCCAGCAGGGTCAACGCCGCCGCGACAGTGCCGACCAGCCGGGCCGCCCGGTCCCGGGGCGTCGCCGCCACCGCTACCGCACCCAACGCCGGCACCGCCAGCACCGCTACCAGCAACCCCTGCCCGAACGTCATTGGACCGCCTCTGTTCGCGGCTGCGGGGTTCGCAAACCCGGCTCAATCCTCGCGCTCACTGGATGCCTCCGATTAGGGCGGCGGCCAGGCCGATCAGCAGCGCGCCGGCCAGCACGCCGGCGGCGGCCCGGGGCAGCGCCGCGCGGTGCAGCACGGCCAGCCCTGCGCCCAGACCGGACGCGGCTCGCCCGCTGCCCTCGACCGCGCCGTCCACCACCACCTCGTCACTCGTGCGCGCGGCGCGGGCCAGCGCGCGGACGGGGCGTACCACGAGGGTGCGCTGGACGTCGTCGAGCCGGAACGCGCGGGCGAAGACCGGCCGCAGCGGACCCAGCGCTCCGGCCGGGTCGGCGGCCTTGTCGCGCCGCCAGCCCAGCGTCACCAGCGCGGCGCCGAGCAGCAGGAACGCGAGCGGCAGCAGCACCCCCGGCCCCAGGTGGACCAGGCCGTCCTCGGAGCCCGCCACCGGGACGGTGGGGAACCGCAGGCGGTCGGCGAACGCCCCGACGAACCCGGCCAGACCGAGCAGCGCGGCCGGCACGGCCAGCAGCAGCACCGGCCAGCGCAGCACGGCCGGCGGATCGTGCGGCTGGACCAGGGGCAGGCGCGGGGTGCCGAAGAAGGCGCGCAGCAGCAGCCGACCTGCGTACCAGGCGGTGATCGCCACGCCGACCAGCCCGGCGATCCAGACGATCCAGCCCACCCAGGACGGGGCCGGGCCGGTGCCCTCCAGCGCGGCCGACTCGGCGACCGTCAGTACGCCGTCCTTGCTCCAGAAACCGGCCAACGGCGGCACCCCGGCCAGCGCGCCCAGGCCCACCACAGTGCACCAGAACGTCACCGGCATGCTGCGCCGCAACCCGCCCATCTCCGACATGAGGGTGGTGCCGACGGCGTGGATCACCGCGCCGGCGGCGAGGAACAGCAACGCCTTGAAGGCGGCATGGGTGAGCAGGTGGAACAGTGCGGCCGACGGTGAACCGACCGCCAGCGCGCCGGTCATGTAACCCAGTTGGGACACTGTCGACCAGGCCAGCACGCGTTTGATGTCGTCCTGGGCGGTGGCGGCGAGCGCGCCGAGCAGCAGCGTGATCGCGCCGAGCACGCCCAGCACGGTCAGCGTCACCGGCGCGGCGGTGAAAAGCGGGTAGAGCCGGGCCACCGCGTACACCCCGGCGGCGACCATCGTCGCGGCGTGGATCAGCGCGGAGATCGGGGTCGGACCGGCCATCGCGTCCGGCAGCCAGGTGTGCAGCGGGAACTGCGCGCTCTTGCCGGCCACACCGGCGAGCAGCAGCAGGCCCGCAGCGGTCAACGTCGCGCCGGAGTGGTCGTGGGCGAGCACGTCGGCGATCCGGAAGCTGCCCGTCGACACGCCCAGCAGCGCGATGCCGAGCAGGAACCCGACGTCACCGACCCGGGTCACCAGGAACGCCTTCATGGCGGCGGCGGGGGCGCCGGCCAGTCGACGGTCGTGGGCGATCAGGAGGTACGAGCAGAGGCCCATCACCTCCCAGCCGACCAACAGCATGATCAGGTCACCGGCGACCACCACCAGCAGCATGGCACCGGTGAAGAGGCTGATCTGGGCGGCGTAGGGCGGGTAGCGGTGGTCCACGTCGACGTCGTCGTGCGGGCCGCGCCGCAGGTAGCCGATCGAATAGACCTGCACGGCCAGGGCGACAGCGGTGACCGCCACCGCGACCAGCGCTGCGGCACCGTCCAGCCGTACGCCGAGGGTCACCGCCAGCCCGCCGAAGTCCACCCAGGTGGCCGACGTCTCCGTCGGCCCGTCGACAGTGAGCAGCAGCGCGACGGCCAGCGCCAGCGCGCCGGCCGCACCGGCGACGCCGAGCGTCACGGCGGCCGTCCGGGCCCGGTCGCCGCCGGTCGCGCCGTCGCGCCGAGGGGCCGGCGGCAGCAGCAGACCGAGCAGCCCGGCGACCAGCGGTACGGCGGGCAGCAGCGCCCCGAGCAGCCCGGTCACCGGCCCGCCTCCGAATCCTCGACGGCCGGCTCGCGCCCACCGACGGGGTCCGGCGACTCGGTCAGCGGCACGTCATCCACCGCGACGGTCGCCCGCAGCCGGTAGAGCTGAAGGACGATCGCCAGCCCCACCCCGATCTCGGCGGCGGCGAGGACGATGACGAACAGCGCGAAGACCTGCCCCGAGTGCGGGAGCACGGCGCGGGCGGTGGTGTCAGCGGTGACCAGGATCAGGTTGACCGCGTTGAGCATCAACTCGACCGACATCAGCACCAGCACCGCGTTGCGGCGGCGCAGTACGCCGTACACGCCGAGGCCGAACAGCAGCGCGGCGGTGACGTACGGGATGACCGGCCTCACCGGCGCCCCCCGGGCTCGCTGTCGACCAGGTCGCCTGCCGTGCTGTCGCGTTGCGGGGCGGCTCGGCCGATGTCCGGGCGGGACAGCACGATCGCGCCCACCAGCGCGGAGAGCAGCAGCACCGAGAGCACCTCGAACGGCAGCACCCAGGATTGGAAGATCTGCTCGCCCAGCCGTTCGGCGGTGCCGGCGCTGGGCAGCGTCACGGTGCTCCAGCGGTACGCGTCGACCAGCAGGGCGGTCAGCCCCAGCCCGGCGCCGCCACCGATCAGCGCGGCCGGCCAGCCGGGCCGGTCCAGGTCGTCGGAGGCGCCGATCGGGGCCCGGGTCAGCATCACCGCGAACAGCAGCAGGACCACCACCGCGCCTACGTAGATCAGCACCTGCACCCAGGCCACCAGCTCGGCGCTGAGCACCAGGAAGTCACCGGCCAACGCGCCCAGGCACACCACCAGGTAGAGCCCGGCCCGGACCAGGTGTTTCGTGGTCACCACCAGCACGCCGGCACCGACCGCCACCGCGCCGAGGGCGAGCAGCAGCACGTCCGCCCCGGTCACCGGGGCGCCCTTCCCGCTCGGGCGCTCACGACGCCGGGTCCTGGTCGGCGTCGGGGCGTACCGCTGGCGGAGCGGGACGTGCGGCGGCCGCCTTGCGCGCGGCGGAGGTCTCCTCCTTGGCCGGCTCGCCGTTCGGGTCGTGCGCGGGCGGCGGCGGAACGGTGGCCATCCACTGACCGAGGTGGTCCTTGTCGTGCAGCAGGTCCTTGATGTCGTACTCGGCGTACTCGAACTCCGGCGACCAGTAGAGCGCGTCGAACGGGCAGACCTCGATGCAGATGCCGCAGTACATGCAGAGCGAGAAGTCGATGTCGAACTTGTCGAGCACGTTGCGCTGGCGGGGGCGGGCGGCGCCGGGCACCACCACCTCCTCCTTGTGCGAGTCGATGTAGATGCACCAGTCCGGACACTCGCGGGCGCAGAGCATGCAGACCGTGCAGTTCTCCTCGGACAGGGCGATCACGCCGCGCGAGCGGGGCGGCAGGTCGGGGGCCGTGTCCGGGTACTGCTGGGTGGTCGAACGGCTGGTCATCGTCTTGAGGGTGACCGCCAGCCCTTTCACCAGGCCCGCGCCGGGAAGGCCGCGTCCGCTGGTGTCACCGCGCTCGCCGGGGTCGCTCATGTCGACCATCCTGCCCTGTGGCCACGGCGCGCGCGACCACCACCCACAGGTCGACGGCGGTACCGTGGTCGCGGGGAGAACGAGCGCACCTGGAAGGACCTGCCATGACCGCCGCGCTGCAGAGCGACTACCCGCCCGAGAGCGGGTGGACGACTGACGATCTGGACGCGCTGCCCGAGGATGGCCGCCGCCGGGAACTGCTCGATGGAGTGCTGCTGATGTCCCCCTCCCCCACCCGCAAGCATCAAATCATCGCTGGGCTACTGATGGCCGAGCTGCACGCCGACTGCCCCGACGACTACGACGTCACCCAGGGGGTAGCGGTACGTATCAACCGCACCCGCTCGTTCATCCCCGACGTTCTGGTGACCACGTCGGTCGCCGCCGCCCGCGAGCCGTCGAAGTACGAGCCGCATGAGGTGGTCCTTGCCATCGAGATCGTCTCACCGAGCACCCGCTCGATCGACCGGGTGTTGAAGCCGGCGCTGTACGCCCAGGCCGGCATCCCCTTCTACTGGCGGATCGAGACCGAAGGCGCGCTGGAGGTCGTGACCTACCGGATCGACGCGGTGAACGAGGTCTACACCGAGACCGGGCGGTGGACAAAGTTCGTCGATACCGGCGAGCCCTTTCCGATCAATCTGCCGATCAGCCGGATCACGCCCCGGGTCCGCTGACGACGGCCGGTGGGAGCATCTCGACGCCGAGTTGTTGCAGCAACTGGAACAGCTCGTTGCAGCTCCACACCTCGACGATCCGGCCCGCCGCGTCGAAACGCAGGAACGTCGCCCCCGAGTAGCTGACCACCTGCCCGGTCGGCGGCACCGGCCCGAACTGCCCGGCGTGGGTGCCGGCGGCCCGCCAGTGCACGGCCACCCGCTCGCCGGCCGCGACCACGTCGACGATCTTGTAGCGGAGGTCCGGGAAGGCCGCCCGGCGCTCACGATGCCAGGCCAACGTCGCCTCCGGTCCGGTGCCGCCCAGCCCCGGGCACTCCTCGGCGACCAGCTCGTACGCCGACTCCTCCTGGCGGGCATTCCACACATCGGCGATGAACCGCCGGGCCGCCGCCTCCACATCCGTCATGCCGGCAGGGTATCCGGGACCACGGTGGGCCGTAGATCCGCGAGGATTGGGTAGAGACACTGACCAGACCGGGAGGGCGACGTGGGCGAGGAAAAAGGCGGCAAGTACGTCGAGCCGGGCGGCGAGTTCACCCGCGACCAGCGGTACATCGCCACCCGGATCACCGAGGACGGGCGCGACGGCTATCCGGTCGAACCGGGCCGGTACCGGCTGGCGGTCAGCCGGGCCTGCCCGTGGGCCAACCGACTGATCATCGTGCGGCGGTTGCTCGGTCTGGAGGACGCCATCTCGATGGCGGTGGCCGGCCCGACCCACGACGCTCGGAGCTGGACCTTCGACCTCGACCCGGACGGCCGGGACCCGGTGCTCGGCATCGAGCGCATCCAGGAGGCGTACTTCAAGCGCTTCCCCGGCTACGAGCGCGGCATCACCGTGCCGGCGATCGTGGACGTGCCGACCGGGCAGGTGGTGACCAACGACTACGCGCAGATGAGCCTGGACCTGTCCACGCAGTGGAGGGCGTACCACCGCGAGGGCGCCCCGCAGCTCTACCCCGAGCACCTGCGGGAGCAGATCGACGAGGTCAACGCCATGGTGTTCCGGGACGTCAACAACGGCGTCTACCGGTGCGGGTTCGCGGGCAGCCAGGAGGCGTACGACAAGGCGTACCACCAGCTCTTCGACCGACTGGACTGGCTCACCGAGCGGTTGACCGACCAGCGCTACCTGGTCGGCGACACCATCACCGAGGCCGACGTGCGACTGTTCACCACGCTGGTCCGCTTCGATCCGGTCTACCACGGCCACTTCAAGTGCAACCGGCAGAAGCTGAGCGAGATGCCTGTGCTGTGGGCGTACGCCCGGGACCTGTTCCAGACTCCCGGTTTCGGCGACACCATCGACTTTGACCACATCAAGCGGCACTACTACGAGGTGCACCGCGACATCAACCCGACCGGGATCGTTCCGCTCGGCCCCGACCTGTCCAACTGGCTCACGCCACACGGTCGGGAAGCGCTCGGTGGCCGTCCCTTCGGCGACGGCACCCCACCCCCACCCCCAGCCGAGCCCGTCGACCCCGCACACACGCCCCTGCGCTGACGGGCGCTGACCCGCCGCAAGATCGTGCTCGATCCTGGATTCAGGGGCCTCCCAGATCGCCGAGACCACTACAACCAGGATCGAGCACGATCATGCAAAGTTCCTCACCGCCCGATGCGCGGTCGTGCGGGGTTCTACAGGGCGATGCGGACGGCTGCGGTGAGGACCAGTTGGGCCAGGGATGCGGGTACGAGGACCAGCCAGCAGAGGCGTTGGAGTTGGTCCTCGCGTAGCCGGGGGTAGGAGACCCGAAGCCAGATGATCACGAAGGAAACCGCGAAGATCTTGAGCAGCGTCCACAGCCAGCCCAGCTGGTCGTCGGCGAACGGGCCCTGCCAACCACCCAGGAACAGCACAGTGGTCAGCGCGGCGATCACCACGATGCCGACGTACTCGGCGAGCAGGAAGAACGCGAACCGCAGACCGGTGTACTCGGTCATGTAGCCGAAGACCAGCTCCGAGTCGGCCACCGGCATGTCGAACGGTGGCCGACGGATCTCGGCCAGTCCGGCAACGAAAAAGATGATCATCGCGGGTGCCTGCCAGAGCAGCCACCACGGCTGCCACGCCTCGACGATGCCCGACAGGCTGAGCGTGCCGGCCGCCATCGCCACCGACGCGGCGGCCAGCACCAGCGGCAGCTCGTAACCGAGCAACTGGGCCGCCCCGCGCAAACCGCCCAGCAGGCTGTACTTGTTGGCCGACGCCCACGCCGACATCAGCACCGCCACCACCCCGACGCCGACCACTGCCAGCACGAAGAAGAGGCCGATGTCCAACGGTTGCCCGACCAGGTCGTTCGGGCCGAGCGGAATGACGAGCAACACCAGCAGGTAGGGCACCAGGGCCACCGCCGGCGCCAACCGGAACACCGCCCGGTCCGCCTCGCGCGGGGTGATGTCCTCCTTCTGCACGAACTTGACCCCGTCGGCCACGAGTTGCGCCCAACCGTGGAAGCCGCCCGCGTACATCGGGCCGAGCCGGCCCTGCATGTGCGCCATCACCTTGTGCTCGGCCTGGCCGACAAGCAACGGCAGGGTGAGGAACGCGACCACCACGCCGCCGATCCGGATCACCAACTCCACCCAGAGCGGCATCAGGCCGTACCCCCGTCGTGGTCGCCCCGGCCATCGCGGCCCGGCGGGTCCGCGATCGGCTCGCCACCCGATGCGGCAGCGCCCTCGCCAGGCTCGCCAGGTGCGGGCGCGCCGGGCGCGGGCTGGTCGGCCGGGCCTGCGCCGGGCACGGTTTCGGCAGCCGGGCCTGCGCCGGGCACGGTTTCGGCAGCCGGACCGGCGTCGGGTTTGGCAGGCGCGGTCGCTCCGGGCGCGGGCTGGTCGGCCAAGCCTGCGTCGGGCGCGGGCTGGTCGACTGGAGCCGGGCCGTCGGTGGCGCCGGCCGGCCGGGGAGTACGCGCCGGACGGGCCCCCGGGGCGGGCCGTGCCGGACGCTCACGCGCCGGTCTGGCCGGGGTGCCGCCACGCGGGCCCTCCCCCACCCCACCGGCGCCGGCCGGGGTGGGCGTGGGCCCCCACTCGCCCGGAGCGGGAACGCCAGGCGGGCGGATCGGTCGGCGCCCGCCGCCGGCCTCGGACTCGCCCGGCTCTTTCGCACCCGGCCAGGGCTTCGCCACCCGGGAGGCCAGCACGAACTCCTTACGCAGCGGGTGACCCTCGAACTCTGGCGGCAGAAGCAGCGGCAGCAGTTCCCCATGCCCGGCGAAGTCGATGCCGAACATCTCGTGCGTCTCCCGCTCGTGCCAGGCGGCACCGGGGTAGACGTCGACCACCGAGGCGACAGTGGGCGCGCCGCGCGGCAACCGGGTACGCAGCAGCAGGCCGTGACGCAGTCGCGTCGACCAGAGGTGCGCCACCACGTCGAAGCCCTCGGCCAACTCGTCGACGGCGGAGAGCCAGTCGAAGAAGTCGCAGGCCAGCTCGGCGTCGTCACGGGCGGCGGAAACCGCGGTCAGCCAACTCGCGGGCGGCACATCGACTGTGGCCCGGGCGAAACGTTGCCCGCCGGAGACCGACGGGGTCGCCTCAACCGGCGCGAGCAGCGCGACCAGTCGAGCGCCGACCTCTTCGGGAGTCATGCCGCTGATCCTAGTGCCGCCCGGGCCCGCACCTGGCCGCCGCCGATGCCCAGCGATCTGCCGGCTTTCGGCGCGGCGCACGCCTCGGCGGGGAAAGATGAGGGCGTGCGCGCTGTGACAGTGAGACCAGGGGTCGCCAATTCGCTGAACCTCGTCGAGGATCAGCCGGAGCCGGCTGCCGAGGAGGGCTCTGTCCTGGTCGAGGCGCTGGCGGTGGGGATCTGCGGCACCGACCACGAGATCATCGCCGGGGAGTACGGCGAGGCGCCGCCGGGCGCCGACCGCCTGGTCATCGGGCACGAGTCGCTGGGCCGGGTGATCGAGGACCCGAGCGGCACCCTGCAACCTGGCGACCTGGTGGCCGGGATCGTCAGGCATCCCGATCCGGTGCCCTGCCCGAACTGCGCGGTCGGCGAGTGGGACATGTGCCGCAACGGCCAGTACACCGAACACGGCATCAAGGGACTGGCCGGGTTCGCCCGCGACCGCTGGCGGGTCGAGCCGCAGTTCGCGGTCGCGCTCGACCCGGCACTGGCCCAGGTCGGCGTGCTGCTGGAGCCGACAAGTGTGGTGGCGAAGGCCTGGGACCACATCGAGCGGATCGGGCACCGGGCCGAGTGGCAGCCGCAGACTGTGCTGGTGACCGGTGCCGGGCCGATCGGTCTGCTGGCCGCGTTGCTCGGCACCCAGCGTGGGCTCACCGTCCACGTGCTGGACCGGAACACCGAGGGGCCGAAGCCGGAGCTGGTCGCCGGGCTCGGCGCCACCTACCACACGGTGCCGGTAAACGACCTGCCCTTCGAGCCGGACGTGGTGATCGAGTGCACCGGCGCTCCCACTGTGGTCCTCGACGTCATGTGCAAGGCGGCCCCGACCGGAATCGTCTGCCTGGCGGGGGTGTCCAGCGGTGGCCGGACCATCGACTTCGACGCCGGGGCGCTCAACCGGGCGCTCGTGCTGGAGAACAACGTGGTGTTCGGCTCGGTGAACGCCAACCGGCGACACTGGACCCTGGCCGCGGAGGCGCTCGCCCGCGCCGACCAGGTCTGGCTCGAGTCGCTGATCACCCGGCGGGTGCCGGTGAACCGGTACGCCGACGCGTACACCCCCGGGCCGGACGACATCAAGGTGGTGCTGGAGTTCGCGTCCTGAGCGACGCCCCGCCCGATCAGATGCCCGGCAGTCGACCGTTGCGGAACAGGTCGACGAAGAGCTGATGGTCCTGGCGGGCGCGCACCCCGTACGCGTGCGCGAAATCCACCAGGTGGGCGACGAATCCCGGCTCGTCGGCGTCCACCGCCGCGACGATCGCCTCCTCGGTGGAATAGTCCACCAGGTCGTGACTGGATTCGTCGTCGGCGACCGAGTGCATCCGGGCCACCGCCCGGCCGAGGTCGACGAGAACCCCGGTCAGCTCCTCCGGCTCGTTCACGTCCGACCAGTCCAGATCGGCGGCGTACGGGGAGACCTCGGCGACCAGCTGACCGGCCCCGTTCAGCTCGGTGAAGCCCAGCCACGGGTCGGCGTGCGCCTGCAACGCCCGCTGCGACTCGGCGGTCCGGTGCCCCTGGTGCTGGAAGTAGCCGCGGACCGACTCATCGGTGACGTACCGCGCCACGGCCGGCACCTGCGCCTGCTTCATGTAGATGACGACGTCGTTCTCCAGCGCCTGGGTGTGCCCCTCCAGCAGCAGGTTGTACGACGGCAGCCCGGCCGAGCCGATGCCCACCCCCTTGCGCAGCACCACGTCCTTGATCCGCGCCGCCACCGGGCGCAGCTGCGTCGAGGCGCTTGGCAGGGTGCCCAGGTAGTCCTGGAAGGCGGCGCTGACCAGGTCCCGGGTGGCGTCGTCGATTTCGAAGACCCCGTCGCCGAGGGAGAAACGTCGCTCGTAGTTGTCGATGGTGGTCTGCGCGGCGAGCAGGTCCACGCGGGTGTTGAGCCGGGCCCGTTGGAGCACCCGGCGCAGCACCCCGTCGGCGTTGTCCAGGGTGATCGAACCGATCGCGTCGTCACCACCGGCGGCGATGGCCCGCAGCTCGGTCAGGTACGACCGGGCGAACCCGGCCACCAGCTCCCCGATCGCCGTGTCGGAGAGCGCCTTGCCGTAGCCGAGCAGGGCCACGCTGGCCGCGAGCCGACGCAGGTCCCAGGTGAACGGCCCGACGTACGCCTCGTCGAAGTCATTGACGTTGAACACCAGCTGCCCCGAGGCGTTCATGTAGGTGCCGAAGTTCTCCGCGTGCAGGTCACCGTGGATCCACACCCGGCTGGTCTGCTCGTCGGAGAACCGGTCGTCGGCGAAGTCGCCGAGCTGGTCGGCGTAGAACAGCGCGGCGCTGCCCCGGTAGAAGGCGAACGGCGAAGCCGCCATCTTGCGGAACTTGCGGCGGAAGGCGGCCGGGTCGATCGCCATCGACGCGCCGAACTCCTCGGTGAGCACGTCGACGATGTGGGTGGACCGCTGGTCCGCTGAGCTGCTCATAGTGCGCAGGCTAGTGCGGCGGGTCCACAACGGGGTGGCGAACGGGCCCATCCATCGATCATGCTGTCTGGGTCACGGCGCGGGGGCCCGGACACCACGGTCGCGTCGGTCGATCGCGTCGCTGCCAAGCGCGGGCGACAGGTCCCTCGCCGGGCGCCGACCACGGAGGACCAGATACAGATGCTCCACAAAACGGGGACCCTACTCACCGCCGCGCTGCTCGGCCTGACGGCGACTATCGGCGGGGCCGGACCGGCCGCGGCCGCACCGTCGACCGCCGCCGACGCTCCCACGTTCTCGCTGAGCCGGCTGGTGCTCGAGCCGACCGAACGCGGCTACCGGGGCAGCCTTCGGGTGACCATCACCAACAACAGCGACAGCACGCAGGGCTTCTACTTCCGGGTCCGTGAGGCGGTGGCCGGCTCCTTCTCCGGGGGCGTGGAGTCACGCTGCGAATCGGACGGCGTGGAGGAGGGGCGGTTGGTCCGCACCTGCGCCCTGCCGAACGGCAACGACCTGGCCCCGGGTGAGTCCCGCAGGGCAACTGTCGAATTCCAGGTGCTGACCACCCCTCGCAGCTACCCGATGATCGCAGCGGGCGGCCTGGTCACCGCCTACTCGTACGAGACCGGATCGTTGGGCACCGTTCCGTTCAGCGCGCAGTTCCGCTCCCTCGACGGCAAGCTGACCCGCCCCCAGACGTACGTGCAGGACACTCAGGCGGACGCGTCGGTCGAGCTGGCCGGCCCGGTGACCGACGGCCCCGAGAACACCCGGCGGGTGCCGCTTCGGGTCCGGTACGGCGGTGACGCCCCGCAACTCGGCCACTCGCTCACCGCCACGCAGCTGCCCGCCGGGTCGATGATCCTCTTCACCGATCCCCATGACGGTCCGGTGTACGGCCCGCAGGCTTTCGTGCCGGGCGGGCTGCTGATGCAGGGTGAGGAGCGCGACGTGGCGCTGTTCATCAGCCGGCCGACCGACCCGGCGGACGAGTCGGCCACGATCACCGTGGAGCTGGCCACCCACTACTGGATGGGAACGATCTCCGACGTCGACCCGAGCGACAACACCGTCACGTTCAACCTGGCCCTGCCGACCAGCTGACCAACCAGCGGACGGCCGCCGCCCGGATCAACTCCGGGTGGCGGCCCACCGCCCTCAGCTGGCGGTGGGTGGGCGTACCGGCGGGGCGGTGAGCGAGTCGACCGAGCGTGGCGCGGCGGCCTCGCGGGGCGGGGCGTCCAGCGGTGCGGCCAGCACGTCCCGTTGCGGCACACCCCCGATGCCGGACTGCTCGGCGGCGATCTTCTCTTGCAGGCGCAGGATGCCGTGCAGCAGCGCCTCCGGCCGGGGCGGGCAGCCGGGCACGTACACGTCGACCGGGATGAGCTGGTCGACGCCCTTGGTCACCGAGTACGAATCCCAGTAGGGGCCGCCACAGTTGGAGCAGGCGCCGAACGAGATGACGTACTTCGGCTCGGGCATCTGGTCGTAGAGCCGCTTGATCGCCGGGGCCATCTTGTCGGTCACCGTGCCGGAGACCACCATCAGGTCGGCCTGGCGGGGGCCGTGGGCGAACGGGATCACGCCGAGTCGGATGAAATCGTGCCGACCCATGCTGGTGGCGATGAACTCGATGGCACAGCAGGCCAGACCGAAGTTGAAAACCCAGAGCGAGTAGCGGCGCCCCCAGTTCAGCACGAACCGGATCGGCTCACCGAGCACTGCCGGCACCTGCACGACCGCCCCCTCTCCTCACCGACAGTGAATCACAGACGGCGTCCGTGCGGTCCGGCGGTGATCGGCGCGAGCGGCCCACCAACTGTCTCGGAGCCGACAAGGATCGGCAGCGATTGACGCGCAACCTGCCGGCGCGCTCGCTTGTGTGACCGGTGCTGGCGAACACAGCGCCGGCAGTCGCCACGGGGAGGACGAGTGCTTGTGACACGAGATGTGCGGGTGGGTGGACGCCCGCCGGACCCACCGGGAATCGCAACCTCCGCGTCCACAGAGCTGGTCTTCGACGACTTCTACCACGCCCACTTCCGTGGCCTGGTGGTGCAGTTGACCGCGTACACGGGCGACCGGGGGCAGGCGCAGGAACTGGTTCAGGAGGCGTTCTGTCGGGCATACGCCCGCTGGGACCGGCTCGCCGCGTACCAGGACCCCCTGGCCTGGGTCCGTCGGGTCGCCTGGAACCTCGGCCACAACCGTTGGCGGCGGCTGCGGACCGCCCAGCTGTGGCTGCTGCGGCAGCGGGAGACACACGTTGCGGAGCCGAGCCCGGACCGGGTCGCCCTCGACGCCGCGTTGGCGAAGTTGCCGCCGAAGCAGCGGCGGGCCGTCGTACTGCACTACCTCGCCGACCTGACGGTCGCGGAGATCGCCGCCCAGGAACAGGTCGCCGAAGGGACTGTCAAGTCCTGGCTGCACCGGGGCCGCACCGCACTCGCCACCCACCTACGCGACACCAATGAGGAGGTGCGGGATGTCTGAGCAGGAGACCCTTGACCTCGCCGAAGAGTTCGCCCGTTACCGCCGTACCGCGCTGGCGGAGGTCGAGGCGCCGGGACCCGCCGCCGTTCGACGGACCGTACGAGGCCGCGGCCGACGCCGGCTGGCTGCCAGCGCCACGACGGCGCTCGCCCTGTTCGGCGGGTCAGCCGTCGGATACGCGGCGTTGAGCGGCCCGGACCACCGGCCCGGTCCGGTCGACCCGACGCCGAACATCTCGGAGTCACCGACGCCGACGCCGATGCCGACGAGCCCGACCCCCAGCCCTGCCGGGACCAGTGCCAGCCCGGCCACAAGCGTGCCGGACGGCCGGTTCAGCCGGGCCCAGCTGCTGGGGGTGCCGGTGACCCTGCCGGCATGGCGGGCCGGACCAGGCTGCCCGACGTCGCAGACGCGGCTCACCGCCGATGCCAGGGAGGACGCGAACTGGCTCTTGGCGCTCGACCACGGCGACCTCGACGGCGACGGCGCTGTGGAGACGGTGGCGCTCGTGCAGTGCGTGCTCGGCACCCGCGGGCCGATGCAGGTGGTCGCCTTCGACCGCGACAAGGAAGGAAAGGTGACGACGGTCGGCCGGGTGGTCGCGACCACCATCGACAAGCCGCAGTGGCTGTTCGCGCTGGACGTCGTGGGCGACGGCACGGTCCGCGTGCAGGTCGGTGACATCGCTCCCGGGGGCGGTTGGCCCGCCGAGTGGTCACAGCGGCAGTGGCGGGGCTACCGCTGGAACGGCGACGGCTTCGCCCAGGTCTCCGGGCCGACGGCCTTCGGTCAGAATCCGCACTCGGCGGACGTCTCGGTCACCGCCACCGACCTCGTGCTGACCACGGCGGACGACGGCTCCCGAACCGGTACGGCCACCGTGCGGGTTCGCAACCGGGGCACCAAGCCGGTCGCCCACGTGGACCTGCGGCTGGGCGTACCCGCGGCGGTGCGGCCGGACGTCGACGGATGGGCCCCGTGCGGGGGCGAGCCCCAGGACACCAGCGAGCCGGTGACCTGCACCCTCGGTCGGCTGGCGGCGGGGGCGGAGGTGCGGCTGGACCTCAGTTTCCGGGTGGCCAAGGGGGTCGCGCTGGGCACCGGAAAGGCCGACGTGCGGGTCTGGGCGATGGACGCCGGATTCGACTTCCTGTTGGACGTCAACGACGCCGACAACCAGGTGCGGATGACCTACCGCTGAGCATCCGGTCGCCGGCCGCTACGTACGCCACGGGGGCGTACGTAGCGGCCGGCGCTCCGGTCACCAGGTGGGACGTTGCAGCAGCCCGACGAACTCGACCAGCAGCCGCTCCCGCAGGGCCGGCGGCGCGGCGTCGAGCAGCGTGTTCACCACCGCCATCCGCTCCGGCAGCGGCGCACCATCGGGCTCGCCGCCCATGCCCAGCCCAGCGGCCAGGCCGGCGACCAGCTCCGGGGTCAGCGCGTCCGGGGTCAGCGACGTCGCCAGCGCCGTCAGTTCAGGCGGAAGGGCGACCGGACCGGCCGCCTGGGCTGCGGCCACCGCGTCGGTCAGGTCCGGTCCGAACTCGGCGACCCGGGGCGCGACCGCGGCGGTCACCGTGAGGTGCACGCTGGCGGGCAGGCCGTCGTACGACAGTTGGGGTTGGGTGTGCCAGCCGCGCGCGGTCAGCTCGTCGACCAGGACGAACAGGTCGGGGCCACCCTCGGTGGCGGTGAAGCAGACGACTGTCGACTCCGGCTCGGCCATCAGCCGTAGCCCGTCGACGGCGCGGACCGCGTCGGCCAGCCCGGTTACCGCGTCCCGGGTGGTGGCGGTCAGCCGCAGGTAGCCCTCGTCTCCGAGGTGCCGCAACGTGGCGTACGCGGCGGCGATCGGGCCGCCCGAGCGGGTGGACGCGATCACTGGATTGATCATGGTGTAGCCGGGCCAGTCGGCGTACGCGAAGTACTGCGGGGCGCGCAGCGTGGCGTCGCGGTGCAGCAGCACGGACACCCCCTTCGGCGCGTACGCGTACTTGTGCAGGTCGACCGAGATGGAGGTGACCCCGGGCACCGCGAAGTCGAACGGCGGCACCGGCTCCCCGAGCCGGCGCAGGTACGGCAGGGTCCAGCCGCCGAAGCAGGCGTCCACGTGGCAGCGCACCCCGGCCTCGGCCGCGGCGGCCGCGATCTCCGCGACCGGGTCCACCACCCCGTGGGCGTACGACGGCGCGGAGCAGGCGACCAGCACCGTCTCCGGGCGGATCGCGGCTGCCATCGCGGCCGGGTCGGGACGCAGCGTCTCCGGGGAGACGGGCACGACGTCCAGCGCCACCCGCAGGTAGTGCGCCGCCTTGGCGAACGCGGCGTGCGCGCTGGACGGCACCACGATCCGGGGTGCGGCGATCTCCGGGTGCGCGTCCCGGGCTGTCTTGACGGCGAGGATCAGCGACTCGGTGCCGCCGCTGGTGACGCTGCCGACGACGTCCGGGGCGGTGGTGCCCGGGCCGGCGCCAAGCACCCGGCCGGCGGCGCCGACGAGCGCGTTCTCCATGGCCAGCAGGGACGGGAACGCGGTCGGGTCCAACCCGTTGACGTGCGCGCTCTCCCGGTGGGCGGCGGCGGCCAGCTCGTCCAGGCCGGGCACCGCCGGGTCGTAGACGTACGCGAACAGCCGTCCCCCGTGGGTGGGCGCGTCACTCGCCCGCAGCTCCCGCACCTCTTCCAGAACCCGTTCCGCCGGAACCCCGGTAGCGGAAAGCGCCCCAGCCTCAACCCTGTTCTCGTCGATCATGGAGTTACGGTGCCCTTCTCGTGACGGTCAACGAGGTTCGTCCCCCAGCACAACCCCACGATCCGCCAGGTCGCTGTGGGCGGTGAGGGTGTACTGGCGGAGCAGAAGGATCGGAGGGGCGATCAGCAGGGCCGGGATCAGCGTGAAGCCGAGGAGGACACCCAGCCTCGCCGTGTCGGACTGGGCCGCCGCCGAGCCGGTGTCGGAGGACACGTAGCCGGAGAGCTGGAGCACCAGTCCGTAGATGCCCGGGCCGAGCGCCAGGCCGAAGGTCTCCCCGGCGGTCCACAGCCCGGTGAAGACGCCCGCCTGCCGTCGACCGGTGCGCGCCGTCTCGTGCGCGATGCAGTCCGGCAACATGGCCAGCGCGAAGACCTGCTGCCCGGCGTACCCCACGCCGATCAGCGCGACCACGAGATAGACGGCCACCGCCGGCAGCACCGGGGCGGCGACCAGGGCGAACGCGCCGACGGCGAGGATGAGTGAGGCGACGACCAGCGCGGTGCGCTTGCCCAGCCGGGCACCGATCCGGCTCCAGATCGGCATCACCAGCAGCGCCGGCCCGACGAAGCAGACGAAGAGCAGGGTCGGCCCGCTCTCCTCGTCGCGCAGGATCTGCCCGGCGAAGTAGTTGACCCCGGCCAGGATCGTCGCCACCCCGGCGGACTGCACCACGAAGCAGATCAGCAGTGCCCGGAACGGGCGGTTGGCACCGGCCACGGCGAGTTGGGCGCGCAGCGTCGGCTCGCTCGCGCCCACCGTTCCGGTCGGCGCGGACCGGGTGCCCAGGAACGCGCCGAGGGCGCCGAGGGCGATCAGCACCGCCACGAACAGGCCCATCCAGCGGTGCCCGGCCACGCCGTCACCACCGGCGCTCACCACCAGCGGCGCGACCGCTCCGGAGACCAGGATGGCCAGCGCCAGCACCGCGATCCGCCAGGTCATCAGCCGGGTGCGCT
Organism: Micromonospora noduli; assembly: GCF_003264475.1. Classification (NCBI taxonomy): domain Bacteria; kingdom Bacillati; phylum Actinomycetota; class Actinomycetes; order Micromonosporales; family Micromonosporaceae; genus Micromonospora; species Micromonospora noduli. Next base: position 80,505 of record NZ_PYAC01000007.1, read on the forward strand.
CGGCGTAGTCGCCGGTCAGCTCCGCCGGCATCGCCACGTACGGCACCTGGAAGAAGGCGAACGCGGTGGCGGTGGCGAGGAACGCGAACGCCACATACGCCACGGCGGCCGGACCGTTACCGAAGGGCGCGGCGAAGATCGACGCGAACAGGACGGCGAGCGCGAGGCCGGCGACGAGCAGGTACGGCCGGCGAGCCCCCCACCGTGACCGGGTGCGGTCGGAGATCCGCCCGGCGACCGGGTTGACCAGCACGTCCCAGGCTTTCGGCAGCAACACCAGCAGGGCGGCCAGCCCGGCGGCCACGCCCAGGGTGTCGGTCAGGTACGGCAGCAGCAGCAGACCGGGCACGGTGCCGAACGCTCCGGTCGCCAGTGAACCGAGCGCGTAGCCGGCGTGCACCGACCGGGGCAGCGAGCCGGTGGCTGACGAGCCGGCGCCCGGCGGCGTTTTCATGGGCCCGAATGTTACTCACGTTATTTCGAGGGCTGACCAACCTGCCGGCCCTGGTACGCACAGCCGAACAGTCAGGTTGACGGCAGTACAGGCCCGCAACCGCCGTCACCGTGTCGGAGTGTTACCGGTGCCCAGGGCTGACCAGCCTGGCGGTAACGGGGAGGGGCAGTGACAGCAACGATGGGAGCCCGCGCCAATGAGCCACCGGCGGCACGGCCGGCCGGCGGAGTGGTCGCGGCGACGATCACCTTCGACGACTTCTACTACGCGCATTTCAGCAGCGTGACCGCTCAGTTGTGCGCGTACACCGGGGATCTGGGGCACGCGCAGGACCTCGCCCAGGAGGCGTTCTACCGAGCGTTGGCCCGCTGGGACCGCCTGGTCCGGTACGACGACCCGGTGGCCTGGGTCCGGCAGGTCGCCTGGAACCTGGCCCGGAGCCGCTGGCGACGCTTGCGTACCGCCCGCAACCATCTGCTGCGGCAACGACGCACCGAGGCGGAGGTGGCCGGCCCGACCCCCGACCGGGTGGCGATCGACGCGGCGCTGGCGCAGTTACCCGCCAACCATCGCCGAGCGGTCATCCTGCACTACCTCGCCGACCTCTCCGTCAGTCAGATCGCCGCTCAGGAAGGGGTGGCCGAGGGCACCGTGAAGTCCTGGTTGCACCGAGGCCGGACGGCCCTGGCCGGGCTGCTCGACGAGAACACCGAGGGGGTGTGCGATGTCTGACCTCGACCCGCGACTGCGCGAGCGGCTCACCGCGTACCGCAATGATGTGGTCACCCAGATCGCCGGCCCCGGCCCCGACCAGGCCCGACACCTCCTGCGCCGACGCCGGCGGATGACAGCCGTGGCCGTGGCCGCCGCGGCGGTCATTCTGGTGGTGGCCCCCGTCGTCGCCAACGCCGCACTGCGCGGTGACCAGAACAGGCCGGTGCCGGCGGAGTCCGTCCAACCCACCGCCCCGTCGACCTCGGCACCGACGCCCACACCGCCCACGTCGCCGTCGGCGACCACGAGCACTCCGAACGCCCCGGACGGGCGGATCAGTCGGGCCCAACTGCTCGCCACCCGGGTCGACCTACCGAGTTGGCCGTCGGGGATGGCGGAGGGCGGCTGCACCACCTCGAAGGTTCGGCTCAAGACCAACACGACGGACACCTTCGTGTCGATGTTGGCGGACGCCCCGTTCAGTTACGGCGACCTGGACGACGACGGCGCCGTCGAGACCCTCGCCGTCGTCGCCTGCCGGTACGGCGAGGCGTCGGCAAAGCAGGTGGTGGCCTTCGACCGGGATCTGGACGGTCGAATCGTGACTGTCGGCAGGGTGGTCCGGACCGGTGACGGGTTCGACGACATTCGCGCCGTGGAAGTCCACCGGAACGGATCGGTCGAGGTGCGCGTGGCCGACATCGTGCCGTGCTGTGGCACACCGGTCTACCTGCGCCGAGAGCAGGTGCGGACGTACCAGTGGGACGGGAACCGATTCGGTCAGACCGACGGCCCCACGGCATTCGGCAAGGACCCCCGACTCACCGACCTGAGGTTGCGCATGACCCACGAACTGGTCGACGTCCCCGGTACCGACACCCGGCGCAAACTCACCACCGTCCTCACGGTCACCAACGCCGGGCCGCTCGACGCGCCCCAAATCTCTATCCGTGGCTTCGGCTTCGAGGCGGCGGGCGGGGACTGGTCGAAGTGCGACCCGAAGCACGCGGCCGAGACTGCCAACCGGTCGTGCCTGCTACCCGGAGTACCGGCCGGTGGGTCGCGGCGCTACACGTTCGTGCAACTGGTGCCGGGTGAGCCCGGGCCCGACGCGCACATCCGCGGATTCTGGGTCGCCCACCACGACGCCCAGGACCGCGAGTGGCCCGATCTGAAAAGGGACGACAACAGCGTCGATCTCCCGTTCAAGCTCTGATCCACCTCGCGGTGCCCCGTCCCTAACCCGGAAGGGGCACCGCACCGCTCGCGATCCGCGCCACCGACCGCACCCGCTCGACGATGGTCACCGAACCTCGTCCGGCGACCAGCCCGCCGCCGCGATGTCCACTCCCTCGCCGCGCAGCGGCACTCCCTCGGCCCGCAGTCGGGCCCGCGCCTCCCGCTCGTGCCCCGGCGGCAGTCGCCCACTCGCGGTCACCACCCGATGCCAGGGCACCGAGCCCCCGTGCCGGGCCATGATGTTGCCGACCAACCGGGCCGAGGCACGCCCCGAGCGCTCGGACAGCGCGTCGGCCACCCCGCCGTACGACATGACCCGGCCCTCCGGGATCCGCTCGACCAGGTCGAGCACCGCCTCGACGTACTCGTCTGGAGTCACAATCCGCCACCATATGGGAACGCCGCCGGGCGGTGCGGCAGTGACCACGCAGAATGGTCGGGTGCGCGACGCAGTCACGACGGCCCGGCGGGTCGTCGTCAAGATCGGATCCTCCTCGTTGACCACCGCCACCGGCGGGTTGGCCGACGAGCGCGTCGACACGCTGGTCGACACCCTCGGTCGACTCACCGCCGAAGGGCGCGAGGTGGTGCTGGTCTCCTCCGGCGCCATCGCCGCCGGGCTCGCCCCGCTCGGGCTGTCCCGACGCCCGCGCGACCTGGCCACCCAGCAGGCCGCCGCCAGCGTCGGGCAGGGGCTACTGATCGGCCGGTACGCGGCCAGCTTCGCCCGGCACGGCCGCACCGTCGGGCAGGTGCTGCTCACCGTCGACGACGTGACCCGGCGAGCGCACTACCGCAACGCGTACCGGACGCTGCGCAAGCTGCTCGACCTGCGGGCGGTGCCGATCGTCAACGAGAACGACACGGTGGCCACCCAGGAGATCCGGTTCGGCGACAACGATCGGCTGGCCGCCCTGGTGGCCGCGCTGGTGCACGCCGACCTGCTGGTGCTCCTCTCCGACGTGGACGCGCTCTGGACCGGCGACCCCACCAACCCACGCTCGACGCGGATCGCCGAGGTGCGCGACGACGCGGACCTCGCCGGCATCACCATCGGCGGGGCCGGTCGGTCCGGCGTCGGCACCGGTGGCATGGTGACCAAGGTCGAGGCCGCCCGGATCGCCACCGGCTTCGGCATCCCGGTGGTGCTCACCGCCGCCGACCTGGCCACGCCGGCGCTGGCCGGCGAACCGGTCGGCACGCTCTTCCACCCGCAGCGGCGACGGCCGACGGCCCGGCTGTTCTGGCTGGCCCACGCCACCTCGCCCCGGGGGCGGCTGCACCTCGACCCGGGCGCTGTCGCCGCCGTCGTCGGGCGGCGCAAGTCGCTGCTCCCGGCCGGCATCACCGCCGTGGACGGCACGTTCACGGCCGGCGACCCGGTGGACCTGGTGGACACCGCCGGCGCACCGGTCGCCCGAGGGCTGGTCAACTACGACGCGGTGGAGCTACCCGGGCTGCTCGGCCGCTCCACGTCCGAACTCGCCGCGGCGCTCGGCCCGGCGTACGAACGAGAGGTCGTCCACCGCGACGACCTGGTGCTGCTCTAAGGAGTCAACAATGAGTGAGCGTCCAGCGAGCGAATCATCGGCTCAGGGCTTTGGTGCCTCAGGCCGGCACGGAGCGCAGCGGAGTGCCGGCATGAGCGTGACCGAGCAGGCGCGACGGGCGAGGGACGCCGCCGCGGAGTTGGCCGTGGCCACGCGTACGGTCAAGGACGCCGCGCTGGTGGCGATGGCCGACGCGCTGGTGGCACGTACCCCGGAGATCCTGACCGCGAACGAGACGGACCTGGCGGCCGGCCGTGAGGCCGGGCTGAGCGCGGCCGTGCTGGACCGGCTCGCGCTCGACGCGGGTCGGGTGGCCGGCATCGCCGACGCGTTGCGTGAGATGGCCGCGTTGCCCGACCCGGTCGGCGAGGTGGTCCGCGGGTCCACCCTGCCCAACGGCCTGGAGCTACGCCAGATCCGGGTGCCGTTCGGGGTGGTCGGCATCATCTACGAGGCGCGGCCCAACGTGACGGTGGATGCCGCCGGGATCTGCCTGAAGTCCGGCAACGCGGCGCTGCTGCGCGGGTCGTCGTCGGCCGCGCACTCGAACGCCGCGCTGGTAGCGGTGCTGCGCGACGCGGTCGCCGGGGCGGGTCTGCCCGCCGACGCGGTGCAGTTGCTCGATGCCAGCTCCCGCGACTCGGTCAAGGAGCTGATGCGCGCCCGGGGTCTCGTCGACGTGCTCATTCCGCGCGGTGGCGCGTCGCTGATCCGTACCGTGGTCGAGGAGTCGACAGTGCCGGTGATCGAGACCGGGGTGGGCAACTGCCACGTCTACGTCGACGCCGCCGCCGACCTGGCGAAGGCCGTCGCGGTGACGCTGAACGCCAAGACGCAACGCCTGTCCACCTGCAACACGGCCGAGTCGCTGCTGGTGCACGCGGGCATCGCCGACGCGTTCCTGCCGCCGGTGCTGGCCGCGTTCGCCGAGGCGGGGGTGACGGTGCACGGCTCACCCGAGGTGGCCGCCTACTCCGCCGCCGTGGTCCCGGCGACGGAGGAGGACTACGCCACCGAGTACCTGTCCGCCGACATCTCGGTGGCGGTGGTCGACTCGCTGGACGCGGCGGTCGCGCACATCCGCCGCTTCGGCACCGGGCACACCGAGGCGATAGTCACCGACTCGGCGAGCGCGGCCCGCGACTTCGTCGCGAGGGTGGATGCAGCGGCGGTGATGGTGAACGCGTCGACCCGGTTCACCGACGGGGGCGAGTTCGGCTTCGGTGCGGAGATCGGCATCTCCACCCAGAAGCTGCACGCTCGCGGTCCGATGGGCCTGCCCGAGCTGACCAGCACCAAGTACGTCGTCACCGGCGACGGGCACGTGCGCTAGCGGCGGGGCGGCTCAGCCGGGCGGCGCGGGCCGGGCCGCCCGGATCGCGGCCAGCGTGGCGTGCACGTCGAACTGGTGGCCGTCGTCGCTCTCCCAGCCGCCGTCGCTGCGCTGGGTCTCGGTCAGCCGGCGCAGCGCCCGCACCATGATCCAGTCCTGTGGGTCGACGCCGGCGCGGCGCAACGTGGCCGCCAGCCACGCCACGTCCCCGGGGGACATCTTCGGCATCCGCTCGGCGAGCACCACCTGGATCCGGGCGGACTCCTGGAACATCTCCTGCCGGTGCAGCACGGCCGCGCTCAGCCAGCCGGCGGCGAGGTACGACGGCCAGCTACCGTCCGGGCGCAGCCGCGCGGCGAGCGAGTGGGCCGCCGCCTGCACCACCCCGGCGTACGCCCCACCGACCCGATGGTCGAGCGGACCCGAGGCCCGGGCGTCCAGGCCAGCGACGGTGAGCCAGAAGCCGGCGTTGGCCGACACGAGGAACCCGGCCTCCGGGTCGCCGGGACGGGCCCACTCCGGTGCCGAGTCGGCCAGCGACGCGTCCTCTTCCCAACCGCCGTCGGCCTGCTGCCGGGACGCCAGCCAGTCCAGGGCGCGGCGGGCGGCGGGACGGCCGAGCCCGCCCAGGTCGTCCAACTCCACGAGCCGGAAGCAGGTGGCGTCGATCGAGGCGACCTCGCCGCCCCAGGTGGCCGGCCAACCGCCGTCTGGTGACTGGCCGACCTCGGCCGTCTCCAGCAACTCGGCGGGCACGGCGGTGCCGTTGCGGAGCCAGGAGAGGCGGGCGCGTTCCACCGCATCCCCATGCGCCACGACGAACCCGATCGCGGCTTCCAAGTCGACCACGGCGGAGACGCTACCTGCGCAGACGCGATGCCGCCTCAGAGAATCGGCCAGCCCGGAATGGCTGCGTCGCTCCGGCCGGACGGCCGCTCGGCGTCATCTGCGTCGATTTGCCGGGGCGGCTACGCGGCCGCCCCGGCTCGATCGTCAGTACGCGGGCAGCGACGGGTCGATCTGCTTGATCCAGGAGAGCACGCCGCCCTGCACGTGCACGGCATCCTTGAATCCGGCTGCCTTGAGCGCGGCGAGCGCCTCCGCCGAGCGGACGCCGGACTTGCAGTGCAGCACGATCTGCCGGTCCTGCGGCAGCTTCGCGAGGGCCTCACCGGAGATGATGTCGCCCTTGGGGATCAGGGTGGCGCCGGGGATCTGGACGATCTCGTACTCGGCCGGCTCGCGTACGTCGACGAGGAAGATGTCCTTGCCGGCGTCCTGCCACTCCTTGAGCTCCAGGGCGGTGATGGTCGAGTCGAGCGTCGCCTCCTGGGCCTCCTCGGAGACCGCGCCGCAGAAGTCCTCGTAGTCTTCCAGCAGGTCGGTGACCGTCGGGTTGTCGCCGCAGAGCGCGCAGTTCGGGTCCTTGCGGACCTTGATCTTGCGGTATTCCATTTCCAGGGCGTCGTAGACCATCAGGCGACCGACCAGCGGCTCACCGATGCCGGTGAGCAGCTTGATCGCCTCGTTCACCTGGATCGAACCGATCGACGCGCAGAGCACCCCGAGCACGCCACCCTCGGCGCAGGAGGGGACCATGCCGGGCGGCGGCGGCTCCGGGTAGAGGCAGCGGTAGCAGGGGCCGTGCTCGGCCCAGAACACCGACGCCTGGCCGTCGAAGCGGTAGATCGAGCCCCAGACGTACGGCTTACCCAGCAGCACCGCCGCGTCGTTCACCATGTAGCGGGTGGCGAAGTTGTCGGTGCCGTCGACGATCAGGTCGTACTGGGCGAAGATCTCGCGGACGTTCTCGCGGTCCAGCGCGGTGTTGTGGATCTCCACGTTGACCAGAGGGTTGATCTCGCGGATCGACGCGGCGGCGGACTCGGCCTTGGAACGGCCGATGTCGGAGACGCCGTGGATGACCTGGCGCTGGAGGTTCGACTCGTCGACGGTGTCGAAGTCGATGATGCCGAGCGTGCCGACCCCGGCCGCGGCGAGGTACAACAGGGCGGGCGACCCGAGGCCACCGGCGCCGACGCAGAGCACCCGGGCGTTCTTCAGCCGCTTCTGGCCGGTCACCCCGACGTCCGGGATGATCAAGTGACGTGAGTAGCGGCGGATCTCGTCTACGGTCAGCTCGGCGGCGGGCTCGACGAGCGGGGGCAACGACACGGTGGACTCCCCGGGATCGGCGGTGTGAACCGCGCCATTGTTGCTCGCGGGAGCCCTCCTCGGCCATGAGGGACGACACGTGGTCCGGTATGCGGGAGCGGGAATAACCGACGAGCCGGCAGATCAGGGGACGATGTCCCCCGCGTAGCGACGGCCGTCGAGGTACGGCCAGGCGTTGGCGACGCAGCCCTGCAGCCCGTACGTCTGCTGCTGCATCACCGGGGCGGGCTCCCCCGGGCCGGGGCACGCCTCGTGCTCCTCACCGAACTCGTGGCCCACCTCGTGATTGATGACGTAGGTGCGGTAGGTGTCCAGCGAAGCGCCGTAGTCGGGGACCGCCTCCATCCAGCGGGCCAGGTTGATGATGACCTGACCGGGCAGCCGACAGGAGGTGTAGCGCTCGGTGGTCAACCCGCCCTCGGCGCACATCCGCTCGGACGTGACCGGGGTGGCCAGGTAGATGGTGAAGTCGGCGGCCCCGGCGTCGGCCACCCGTTGCACCCGCAGCTCATCGGACGCGATCCAACTGCGCGGGTCGGCCAGCACCTCGTCCACACTGGCGGCGAACACGTCGGCGTCCTGGCCGGCGCCTCGTTCGACGACGACCCGGTATCGGTGCAGCGGCCCGTCCGCACCGTGCACGGGCGTCTCGCCGTCGGCTGCCGTGAAGCGTCCCGCTCCGACCGACGGATAGCCGGTGGGCGCCGGGTGCGCGGCCACCCCACCTCCGTGGCCCATCCCGCCCTGGGTGGTGGCCGGAGGCTCGGACGACGGCTCGCCGCCCCGGCTCACCGTCACCCCGATGGCGGCCGCGAGCACGAGCAGGCCGAGCAGCATGCTGCGACGACGACGCCGGTGCATCCGGACGAACGCGGGACGCACGCCCCGCAACGCCGACCGGGGCTCGGGCGGCCGGGGCGGGCCGTAAGGGGACGACGGCGTCATGGGATCAAGCCTGCCAGATTATTCGGGCATTTCTCCATTTTTATCGCTATTACCGCAAGACGCCTGATGGAGGGGTCAATGGTCAGCGTGTCAGGCCGATCAACTCACAGGGCGGGACCGGTGTATCGACGCCCGTTCAGGTACGGCCACGGGTTGACCCGGCAACCGTTGAGGAAGAGCGTCTGCTGCATCATCACGGGTGCCGGGCGGCCCGCACCGGGGCAGCGCTCGTGCCGATGCCCGAGCTGGTGACCCACCTCGTGGTTGACCACGTACGTCCGGTAGACCGCCAACGGCACACCGGCCGAGACGAAGTGCGGCACTGACAACCGCCACCGATCCAGGTTGATGATCACCTGGCCGGGCGCCCGACAGGACGTGTACGGACGACCGTTGATCCGGATGTCCACCCCACCCTTCGCGCACATCCGACCCGCGGTGCGGGCAGTGGCCAGGTAGACGGTGAAGTCCCGAGGCGCAGCCCCCGGCACCTGCTGTAGCCGCAACCTACCGCTGTCGACCCAACTGCCCGGCCCGGCGAGCGCCGCTTCAACCGCCTGGGCGAACTCGGTGACGTCCTCAGCACTGCCCGACTCCACCGCGACCCGGTAACGCCGCAGCTCACCCGCCCGACCGAGCACCGGGCCGGAACGGGCGTCGTAGCCGAACCCGCCCGTGCCGGCGCTCGGAACCGCGCCGGGCACCCGCAACACCGGGGGCGGGCTGGACGGAACCGCGGCAGACGGCGAGGGGCCGGGCGGCAGCGGCCCGGCCACCAGCGGCGGCGCGCCGATCTCCTCGGCGGCCAACCGGTCAGCACCGGGATGCCCACCCGGCCCTTCGGCGATCACGGTCACCGCCGCGCCGACGGCCACCACCACCGCCACCAGTTGGGCGAACAGTGCGAAACGTCGCCGACGGCGAGCAGGATGGCGGGCTGAGCTGGGCATCCACGTCAGCCTGCCAGATCAGACCGCCCCGCGGCGTCCTCCGTTTCGGCGAGCAGGCCGACCACCGCGCGGGCAACCAGCCGGGGAACCTCCAACTGCGCCACATGGCCGACGCCCTGGAGCATCATCAATCGGCTGTCCGGAATGACCCGGGCGGTCTGCGGCGCGACCCGCACGTCGACGAGACGGTCCTGCAGACCGCCCACCACCAGGGTCGGTGCGCGTACCGCCTCGGCGAGGCGCCACAGCGACCCCGGTCCCGGCAGGTACGCCCGCAGGAAGCTGGAGACCAGCCCACGGAACGTCCGGACGTACGCGGCGGCGTAGTGCTCGGCCTCGTACCGCACCCGGATCTCCTCCAGTGCCTCGGCCCGGCGCTGATCGCAGATCCGGCTGAGGTCGGCGACGCACGCCTCCAGCACTTGCTGGGCCATCACCTCGGGAGCGAGCTGGGTGAGGTGCCGGGCGACCAGCCGCTCACCCCGGGGAATGGCGAGCACCGGCAGCATCCGCCCCTGCAACGAGCGCCGGAAATCCAGGAACGGCAGCGCCGGGGAGATCAGGGTGAGGGTGCGGACCAGATCCGGCCGGAGCCCGGCGACCTGGACCGCGACCGCGCCACCCAGCGAGTTGCCGAACAGGTGCACCGGCCCTCGACCGGTTTGCTCGATCCAGCGGACGACCAGATCCGCGAAGGCCGGAATCGTGTAGCTCGGGCCCGGCTCGCTACGGCCGAAGCCGGGCAGGTCGATGGCCTGACCGTCCAGCCGGTCGGCGAGCAGCCCGGCCAGGTCGGTCCAGTTCTGCGACGACCCGCCCAACCCGTGCACGTACAGCGCCGGCTCCGCGCCAACGGCGGTGGCCGGGGTGTCCCGGACGTACGTGACCCGGCCGTCCAGGCGGACTTTCCGGCCCGGCCACGGCGGCGGAACGCGGTCGTCGGGGAGCAGGTGGTCCGGCCAGAGGGTGGCGCGTCTCATCGCTCCAGTCTGCCTCGAACCACTCAGGACAGCAGCGCCTCCAGCCGACGGTTGACCGCCGCCAGCGTCGCCCGGACCACCGCCTGACGCGGATCACCCGCGACCAGGGCCGACCCGGCGAGCTGCTCGACCCAGCCCTCACAGACCAGCAGCGCCACCACGGTGGCCACCTCGCAATTGCCGAACGGCACCACCGCCGCGTGTTCGACGAAACAGCGCCCCCGCTCGGCGTTCTCGGCACCGCGCAGCAACTCGTCCACCGCGGCCGCCGCCGCCACCGCGCAGAGCCGCAACACGTAGCCGTCAACCGCCGGCCCGGTGGCGTACCCGGAGGCGCTCTCGCCCCCGGCCAGCAGCCGGACCTCCACGTTCGCGTCCAGGCCGAAGGTGCTGACCTGCACGTGGTCGATCACCACTCGGGGCCCCGGCGTACCGCCGGTCTCCAGCGGCCGGGACGGCGCCGACTCCGTCGTGGTCACCTGACCACCGGAGTACGACGTGCCCAGCGTCGCCGGGCTACCGGTCGCGCCGCCGGTCGGCGCGGACGAGACCGACCCGGGTTCCTCCACCGTGGCGCGCCCCCGGTGCGGAGCGTTCGACCGGCGGCGGCGCGTCGGATCCGTGCCGGTCCGCTGCTCCGGGCCGGACGGCGAGGACTCGACCCGACCACCGGACGGACGGACGACCGTCGGCGACTCGGCCGACCGAACCTCGCCGCCATCGCGCGAAGCCGCGTTTCGAGTCTCCGGGGTACGCCGCTCGGCGGGCTCCGCCGCGCGACGGCGAACCGGTGGAGGTGGCGTGCTGGGCAGACCGGGCACGTTCTGCGGGGCCGCGGCCAACCCCATCCGCTCCTGGAGCAGCCGGGCCACCTGCCGGCTCACCTCGGCCGGATCGGCGCCGTCGGCCAGGTCCAGTCGCAGACTGTGCGCTCCCGCCGGCGTACGGCGCAGGGCCGCGTCGCGGACACCGGCCACCTCCCGGACGGCGTCCAGGATGGCGTTGACATCGAACCCCTCGGGGCGCTCGCGCAGGGGGGCCGGCTCGTCGTCCCGGCGCAGGTGAGTGGCGATGCGGGCGAGTTCTGGAGTTTCGGCGGGTGGCTCCACGGCTGGCGGCTCCGGCACGACGGGCACGTCCGGTTCCGCGGGGACGCGCTGCGGCAGCACCGCCGCGCTCGCAGCCGACGGCCGGCCATCGTCGGCCGGCGACGTCGGGTCGGGTGCGGATCGGCGCGCCGCGTAGGCGGAGGCGGACGCCGGTACGGGCTGATCGCGGCGGCCGGAACCCTTGGTGGCGGTGGGCGGGACCGCCGCGGTGGAGGACGGGGTGGCGTCAGTCGATGGCAAGCCGTTGACCGGCGCGGCCGGTGGGGGCGGTTCGACGGGTGACGGAGCGGGCTCGGGTGTCGCCGGCCGGAGCCGGAACGGTGCGGTCGGTCGGACGTCGGGCCGCGACCGGCCGGACGTCTCGCCTCCGTCGCCCCCACCGGCGCTGGCCGACCGGCTGGCCGGCCACGACGGGCGCTCCACCGGGGTGGCCGGGAGCCGGCCCTCGGACCAGTCCGGCCGCTCGGCCCGGGAACTACTCGCCGTCGGCGAACCGCCGGTCCAGGAGGCGCGCTCGGCGACCAGCGACGGGCCTGCCGGAGCTGGTGGTGTGTCGGTCAGCGTGGGAGGTGGCCCGGCCGGAGCCGGAGGCGGGACGGCGGGTGCCGGAGGTATCGCCTCAGCCGGTGCGGGCGGGTCGGCCGATGCGGGGCTGGAGGCCCAGGAGGGTCGCGTCGGCGGGGAGCTGGCCGGTGCCGGATCGGCACCGGCGGCCCAGGACGGTCGCGTCGACGCCGCGCTGCTCGCGGGCGGTTCGGACCCGCCAGCCCAGGACGGTCGTACCGGCGGCACGCTGGTCGCCGCCTCGGACCCGCCGGCCCAGGACGGCCGCACCGGCGGCACGCTGGTCGGCGTCGGATCGGCCCCCCCGGCCCAGGAGGGCCGCGCGGGCGACGCGCTGGTGGGGTCGGGATCGGCCCCGCCAGCCCAGGAAGGACGGTCGGGCCGGGGTCCGCCGGTCGCCCCGGACCCCGCCCAGGACGGCCGGTCAGCGGGCGGACCACTGGTCGGCGTCGCACCACCCGCCCAGGACGGACGATCGGCCGGCGGACCACTGGTCGGCGTCGCACCACCCGCCCACGACGGCCGGTCAGCCGGTGGACCACTGGTCGGCGTCGCACCACCCGCCCACGACGGCCGGTCAGCCGGTGGTGCGCTGGTCGGTTCGGCGGGGCGTTCCGGGGTGGACTCGGACTCGCCCCGGCCGGGTTCGTACGCCCGCGGCGGATCGACGCTCACCGGCTCGTACGGGCGGGGCACCTCGGCGCGCACCGGCTCGTACGGCTGGTGGGGTTCGCCGACCCAGTCCGGCGCCGGCTCGTCCCGTGCTGTCGGGCCAGCCGGCTCGTCGTCCTGGCGGGACCAGGGCGGGGCCCACCCGCCACCCCAGCTCGGGCGGTTCCAGCTCGGCCCCGACCAGTCGGGCTCGATGGCCGACGACTCCCCGGCCCGGTGAGTCTCGCCGGGACGGTGCGCGTCCCCGGCGCGATGCGTCTCTGCCGGCCGGGAGCCTTCGCCAGCGCGACCGGGCTCGCCCTCGTCGGCGGACGCGGCCGGGCCCGGGGTGCGCCCCGAGGCCGCCGCGGCCTCGGGTGCGAGCGGGTCCCGCCAGTCGCGTGGCGCGGTCGGACTCTCGTCGGCGGCCAGCCGCTCGCCGGTCGGCGCGTGGAAACCGGGCGGCACCTCGAAACCCGACGCCGCGGTGCCGACGGGCGGCACCTGGACGGCCGGTGGGGCCGAGGTGGGCAACCCGGGCTCGGCCCAGCGGGCACGGTGCGTGGCAGCCGGATCGACGGTGGAGTGTGGGGCGGGGCCCGGGTCGGGCTCGACGGCACCCTGCTCCGTCGGCGGTGCGGGACGTTGGGCGGGCACCACGAGCCGGTCGCTGGCCACCCCGGGGCGACCCTCGGCGGGCAGCCCGGGCGGGGCGCTCACCGGCGTGGCGCGTCCAGCGGGCGGTTCGAGACCGGTGTGGTGGACGCCGTTGACGTCGTCCGGGTGGTGCGCGCCGTTGACGTGGTGGCCGTTGGTGCGGGCCGGCGACTCGGGGTCGCCTGACCGTCCGACCAGCGGCGATGGCAGATCGCCGTGCCGTGTCGAGGAGGTCCGCCAGCCCGACGCGGGGTCGGGCTGCCAGCGCGGCGCCTCATCCCGGGCGTCCTCGCGGTCGGCGGCTCGGGGCCACCCACCCGCCGGAGGCGCCCACCCACTGACGGAACGGCTCGGGTCGTCGTGCTGACCCGCTCCGTCACCGTGCTCTCCCGGGGTGGCGGCTCCGGGTTGCCCTGTTTCACTCACCGCGCGCTCCTTGGTCGCCCCCGCTGAGGCTACCGTGTGCCGAGAGTGGCGATAAGTTACAGCGGCGGGCCATTTCCACGACCGAGGTCACGGGCCTCGCCCGGTCTGGGGGGAAAATGCCGGCTCGTACGGAGAACTCGGAGGATCCCATGACCGCTGCGGGGAACGGTGCACAGACCGCTGGCCGGCCCACCCGCCTGCCCCGCTCCGCGCGTCGTAAGCAGCTTCTCGCTGCGGCGCAGGAGGTGTTCGTCGCGCAGGGCTACCACGCCGCCGCGATGGACGACATCGCCGAGCGGGCGGGGGTCTCGAAGCCGGTGCTCTACCAACACTTTCCCGGAAAGATGGATCTCTACCTGGCGCTGCTCGACACGCACTGTGACGCCATCGTCGCTCAGGTGCAGGACGCGATGCGCGGTACCAGCGACAACAAGGAGCGGGTCAGCGCGTCGGTACGGGCGTACTTCGACTTCGTCGACCACGAGAGCGAGGCGTTCCGGCTCGTCTTCGAGTCGGATCTGCGCAACGACCCGGCCGTGCGGCAGCGGGTGGAGCGGGTCGAGCAGGGCTGCATCGCGGCGATCACCGACACCATCATCTCCGACACCGGGGTGAGCCGGGCGCACGCCGAGCTGCTCGCCTCCGGGCTGGTCGGCGCAGCGGAGACGGCCGCGCAGTTCTGGCTGGCCGGCGGCCGGCAGGTGCCGAAGGCCGAGGCCGAGGCGTTGGTGGCCGCGCTGTCCTGGCGGGGCATCGCGAGCTTCCCGCTGCAAGGTGAGTCAGCCTGACCGCCGGCCCCGTGATCGGATAGCCTTCGCAGGGCGGTTCTTTCGCCCCAGTTGAGGAGGCACAGTGGAGGTCAAGATCGGCGTGCAGTACGCGCCACGCGAGCTGGTAGTGGACAGCGCGCAGTCGCCGGCCGAGATCGAGCAGATCGTGACCGACGCCTTCGCCGGCAACGGCGGCACGCTCTCCCTGACCGACGAGAAGGGCCGGCGGGTCATCGTTCCGGTCGAGAAGGTCGCCTACGTCGAGATCGCCGAGGCGTCGTCCCGGGCGGTCGGGTTCACCGTCCGCTGACCGGTCCGGCCATCGCGGCAGGTCGGCACTCGGCCCACCTGCCGCAGGCCGGCACCGGCCGACCCGCCCGGGTGGTCAGTTGTTCAGCCCGGCGGCGGCCATCCGCGCCGTGTGCGCGGTGGTGAGCCTGCCGAACAGCCCCGGCACGTCGACCCGGCCGTCGCGCGCGATCAGCGCGGTGAGGGTGGCCCGCTCGGCGGCGACGCGGCCGGCCTGGGACAACGCCTCGCCGACCAGCCGGCGGGCCCACATCGAGAGTCGACCAGCCACCCGGGGGTCGTCGGCGACGGCCACCCTGATCTCCGCCGCGGCGAAATCCGCGTACCGGGAGTCGTGCAGGACGTCCAGCACCAGCGCCCGGTCCGGTTCCTCCAGCGCATCGGCGATCTCGCGAACGAAGTCGTCGGTGATCGCGTCGCCCACGTACGCCTTGGTGACCACTTCCGCCCAGTCCCGTGGCTCGGTCGAATCGTGGTACGCCTGCAACGGCTCGACATAGGGCGCCATCGCAACCTCCGGCGGTACGCCCAGCGCGGTGAGCCGGTCGGCGAGGCGCCGGTAGTTGGCGATCTCGGCCGCGGCCATCTCGTTCAGTGCGGCCCGGCGGCGCAGGTCAGGAGCGAGCCGGGCATCGCCCGCCATCCGCTCGAAGGCGAGCAGCTCACCGAAGGCGACCAGACCCAGCAGGTCGGCGTACGCGGAACCGGACACGAGCGGCAGGCTATCGCGCACCGGCCCTGGCGCGCGTCCCGCGCACCCCAGCGCACCTTCACGATCAAGGTCGACGGGATGGGCGGCGCGTAATTAGTGTGGTGTAGGTCACATTTACTTGCCCCGCGTGGCGAGTGGCCGACCGGGAATCGCGACGGGGACATGCCTGTTCAGGTAACATGGAGCAGTTGCCGTGGGCGCCGATCTGATCGAAGCTCAGCCCGCGGCGCGCGTGCGGCCCGGTCCGGCTCGGCAATCTGCCGCCGACCGTGTGGCCCGCGTCATACCGAACGCGCCCTGAGGACATGACGGGCGCACCCACGAGAGGGCACCCCCACATCCACATGAGCGACCTGACTCAAGATTTGCTGGACGGCCAGGAACTGGCCCCCACCGCCCCGGTTCGACCGGAGGCCCCCACGTTCGCCGCACTCGGCGCCCGCGCCGAGACCGTCGAGGCCCTGGCCTCGGCCGGCATCACCCGCGCCTTCGCCATCCAGGAGTACGCGATCCCGATCGCGCTGCGCGGCGTCGACCTGATCGGTCAGGCGCCCACCGGCACCGGCAAGACCCTCGGCTTCGGCGTACCGCTGCTCGACCGGGTCTTCGCCCCGGGCGAGGGCAGCGACGGTGTTCCCCAGGCGCTGGTTGTCGTCCCCACCCGTGAGCTGGGCATCCAGGTCGCCAAGGACCTGGCCGCCGCCGGCCGGACGCGTGGCGTCCGGGTGCTGCCGATCTACGGCGGCGTGGCCTACGAGCCGCAGATCGACGCGCTGCGCAAGGGCGTCGAGATCCTGGTCGGCACGCCTGGCCGACTGATGGACCTGCAGAAGCAGAAGCACCTCCGGCTCGACCGGGTGCACGCACTCGTCCTCGACGAGGCCGACCGGATGCTCGACCTGGGCTTCCTCGACGACGTCGAGAAGATCCTGGCGATGCTTCCGGAAGACCGGCAGACGATGCTCTTCTCGGCCACCATGCCGGACCCGATCGTCACCCTGTCGCGGCGCTTCCTGCGCCAGCCGATGACGATCCACGCCGGGCACACCGCCGAGACCGGCCCGTCGCCGCAGACGCAGCAGTTGGTCTACCGCACCCACTCGATGAACAAGGTCGAGGTGGTGGCGCGCATCCTCCAGGCGGAGGGGCGTGGGCTGACCATGATCTTCACGCGTACCAAGCGGGCCGCCGACCGGGTCGCCGAGGACCTCGACTTCCGCGGGTTCGCGGTCGCCGCGGTGCACGGTGACCTCGGCCAGGGCGCCCGCGAGCGGGCCCTGCGGGCCTTCCGGGCCGGCAAGATCGACATCCTGGTCGCCACCGACGTGGCGGCCCGTGGGCTGGACGTCACCGGCGTCACCCACGTCATCAACTACGACTGCCCGGAAGACCAGGACACCTACACCCACCGGATCGGTCGTACCGGCCGGGCCGGCGCGACCGGTGTCGCGGTGACCTTCGTCGACTGGGACGACATGCCGCGCTGGCGGATCATCGACAAGACCCTCGGTCTGGAGATGCCGGAGCCGCCGGAGACGTACCACACGTCGCCGCACCTCTACACCGACCTGCACATCTCCACCGAGGTCAGCGGCACGCTGCCCACGGCCGAGCGCACCCGGGCCGGGCTGTCCGCCGAGATCGAAGAGGATCTGGGTGGGACGACCCGCTCCCGCCGGGGCGACAGCGGTGGTCGGGGCCCCCGACGCGGCGAGAGCCGTGGTGAGGGTCGCGGCGAGCGCCGTGGTCGGGGCGATGGCCGCCGCGACCGCTCCGACGCCGACACGCCGGCCGTCGCCGAGGCACCCGCGGCCGACGCCGCCGACGAAGGCACCCGTACCCCCCGCCGCCGGCGTCGTCGCCGGGCCGGCGAGGTGGTCGCGGCCGAGGCGACCGCGGTGATCTCCGCCGACGCCGGCCCCTCCGAGCCGGCCACCGCGTCCGACGGCGAGGCGTCCAAGCCGCGCCGCCGACGCCGCCGCCGTGGTGGCGGTTCCGGTGCGGACACGCCGGCCGAGGCGACCGCGGACTGACCACCAGCCACACCTGACATCCCCCGCACCGCCTCGCGCGGCGCGGGGGATGTTCCCTTCTCCCACCCCACCTGCCGAAGATGGAACGATGCCGCAACCACTGGACGCCGCCCTGACCGAGGTTCGGGCGCTGCTGCTCGACCCCGCGCTGACCCGGGCGGTCGCCGCCGGACGTCGACGCGGTCGCCGCCCCACCGTTGACCGGGCCGAGCTGCGGCCGGTGCGGCTCAAGGCCGGGCCCCGGATGCAGATCACCACGTCCGACGGTGCGCGCCCCTACACCCGCAACCTCGCCTCCGGTCCGGAGGCCGCTGCGGCGATCGACGAACTGCTCGCCGAGCCGTTCGGCAACTGGCACGTCGAGACGGCTGACGCGACTCTCCAACTGCGGGTGACCAAGTCCGGCGAGGCGCAGGTGCACCGGGCCGCGGCGTCCCGCCCGGCGGCGACGCCCACCGGAAACGACCGGGCGAAGGAATACCTGCTCGACCCCGGCGACCCGATCTTCGCGGAGATCGGCGGCTCGGCGGCCAAGCGCCGCCAGGTGGACGCGTTCCTGCGGGCCCTGGCCGCGACCCTGCCCGACGACCTGACCGGTCCGCTGCGGGTGGTCGACCTCGGCTGCGGCAACGCCTACCTGACGTTCGCCGCGTACCGCTACCTGACGAGTCGGGGGCTCGACGTCCAGCTGGTCGGCGTGGACGTCCGGGAGGACCAGCGGCGGCGCAACACCGAGCTGGCGCAACGGCTGGGCTGGGCCGAGCAGATCAGCTTCGTGGCCGGGACGATCGCCGACGCCGTCGTCGACCCCGCCCCCGACCTGGTGCTGGCGCTGCACGCCTGCGACACCGCCACCGACGAGGCGCTGGCCCGCGCGGTGCGCTGGGAGGCCCGCTGGGTGCTGGCCGCGCCGTGCTGCCACCACGATCTGGCGAAGCAGCTCCGCGCCCACCCCGCCCCGGCCCCGTACGAGCTGCTGACCCGGCAGGGCATCCTGCGCGAACGCTTCGCCGACGTGCTCACCGACGCGCTGCGCGCCGGGCTGCTGCGGGCGCACGGATACCGGACCGAGGTGGTGGAGTTCGTGGACTCGCAGCACACCCCGCGTAACCTGCTGATCCGCGCCCGTCGCACCGGTGCCGAGGCAACCGAGCCGCAGCTCGCGGAGTACCGCGAGCTGGTGGACCAGTGGCAGGTCACTCCCCGGCTGGAGACCCTGCTGGCCACCGGAGAGGCGTCCTAGCTCCTGGGTGGCTGGCGTCGGCGGTCCCGGCCACCGTTGCGCTCGCTGGCACCACGGTCGAGGACCGACACCCGGTCCGCGGCGGGTCGCTGGGTGGCCCACTCACCGTCGCCCGGTGCGGTCGGGAATGGTACGACCTTGCCCCCGGTCTCGGCGTTGCCGGCCGCCGCGAAGGCGTTCCAGGAGATGTCGACCAGTAGCCTCTTCACCTCGGCGTGCCGGATGGCGGCGTTCTGTTGCAACGCCATCCGGGCGCCGAGCAGGACCGCGACGAGCGTGGTGGTGATGGTGCCGGTGGCGGCCAGCACCTGGAGACCGGTCGCGGAGTCGGTGCGGAGCACCAGGACCAGCAACCAGATCCAGAACGCGGCGGCGAAGACGCCGGCCTTGGCGACGAAGAAGAGGCTCACCGCACCGGGCTGGTACGGCTGGGGGCGGCTCGATTCGGCCATGGTGCTCCTCGGCGGTGGTCCGGTCGGAGGCGGCAGGCGACAGACGCGATGTCGGGACGGGCACCGAGCCTAATAGAAGAACGATGAAGATCGCTCGATGCAATTTTCGTTCTGCACACACGCTTCCGGAGAAAGTCTCGTCCACGGGACAGTTTGTGCGGTCAGTCAATTGTTTCCGGCTCCTGGCGTACTACCCTCGGAAGGCGCATCGTCCCGGTGCTCCGGTGGGAGGGGAAGACACACAGGGATGGGATCCGCCGACGTATCACCGCAGATGGCCTTCGCCCGCTTCGTCCGGCGCGCCATCGATGACGCTCGCGACGAACGTGGCTGGACCGTGACTGATCTTGCCTCGCACACGGGCGTGGGTCGCTCCACCGTCTTCCGCTGGCTGGCCGGTGACTGGCAGGACTATCCCGAGTTGGCCAAGGTGCGCGGCTTCTGCGCCGCGCTGGATCTGCCGGTCGCCGCCGCGTTCCGCGCGCTCGGGCTGCCCGACGCCGGCCCCGCGCCCCGCCGCCGCCACGACGACGGCCCGGTCGAGGCCGACGTCCGGGCCATCCTGGACCGGCTGGCCGACCCCACGGTCCCCGCCGAGGAGAAGCACCACATCCGCGACCTGCTCCGCTACCTGGCCCGCCGCCCCATCCGCCGAGCCGGCTAAACCCCCGCTCCCGCTTCCGCTGATCATGAAGTTATTGCCAAGACACGCCGCGGCGAGTGGCAATAACTTCATGATCAACGGAAGGTGGCGGAGGGCCGGGGCCTAGGGGACGGTCAGGGTGAATTCGGCGGTTCGGACTTCGGCGTTCACCTGGAAGTCGAGGTAGAGGCGGTAGCGGCCCGGGCCGGGGGTGGTCAACCAGAACCTGATCTGACCGTCCACCAACTCGGTTTCCGGGTGCACGTGCAGGTAGCCGAGGTCGCCCTCGCGCAACGCCACCAGGTGCCCGTACGCCCCGAGGTAGCGCTCCAGCGGGGCTGCGCCGCCAGCACCGTCGACCCGGAAGGTCAGCGGCACTGTCGCCCCGGCCTGCGGCGCGCCCTGGTAGCCGACGGTGAAGCCGTCCACGGTCGTCGAGGTGGTCGGCCCCGGCAGTGGACGGGGCCGATAGTCGCCGGGTGCCACCAGGTCCGTGCCGAGGGTGACCGCGGTCTGGGCGCCGTTGTCGGCGACCACTGTGAAATCGGCGTACGCGCGCCAGAGGCCGGGCTGTGCGAGGGTCAACGGCACCGACCAGGTGCCGTCCGCCGCCATGGTCGGGTGCAGATGCTGGTAACCGGTCAGGTCCCGCCGGACGACGATGAGGTGCATCGGCTTGTCGTGCACGATGGCGAACCGGGTCACCGGCCGGCGCTGCGCGTCGCGCACCTGGAAGCGGAGCTGACCGGGGCGACCCGCCGCGAACTCGGTGGCCAGGGGCACCACTGTGAACCCGGCCGAGCTGACCGCCAGACCGCCCGGCTCGGTGGCCGCGCCCTGATCGGTGGTGGTGGCACTGCCGTGGTTGTGCGGCGCGACGCCCGGTGGGTCGGTGTGCTCGGCGGCCAACGACGGGCTGCCGGTGACGGCACCGTTGTCGTTCAGCCGGCCGAGCCCGAAGCCGAGCAGAACCGCCAGCACCAGCCCGCCGACCACCAGCGCCAGCCTGATAGTGCTCCGGTCCGGCTCGGCGGGGCCCTGGTCAGTCACGACCGACGCCCAGCGCCTGACCGGCCTCGCCGTCGGCGGTCGGGTCCGTGCCGGCGCACGCGCGGCGGACGGGCTGCTGGTCGGTCATGCCGCCCACGGTACCGCCGCGTCCGGCCGCGTCAGGCCGACGCCCGGACAGCGTGGCGACGGTCGCATTCCACACCGCCCGGGAACTTTCCCACCCAACCGGACGGCAGCGGGTCAGCCGGCCACGGCGAGGGCGAGCGGGAGCACGTCGGTCGCGCCGGCACGGCGTAGGGCCCGGGCCACCAGCGTCATCGTCCAGCCCGAGTCGATCAGGTCGTCGACGAGCAGCACCGGGCCGTCCAGCCCGGCCAGGGCGTCGGCCAGGTCGGTCGGCACTGTGAAGACGTCGTGCAGCGCGCGTACCCGTTGGGCGCTGTTGCCGCGCGGCCCGGCCGGGCCGTCGGGGCCGGCCGCGGTGACCTCGCCGAGCAGCGGCAGCCGGCCCACTGTGGCGATCCGCTCCGCCAGCGAGCCGAGCAGCCGGGGCCGCCGCCGGGAACCGACAGCGACCACCGCCACCGGCCGACGAGGCCACGGGGCGTCGCCGTGCGCCCACGCCTTCAGCACCTCCACGACCGCGCCGGCGACGTCGTCGGGCACTGGCGCGTCCGGCGCTTCCGGGCCGACGAGAGCACGCAGCCGGCCACCCCAGCCCAGGTCGGAGAGGCGCCCGACGGCCCGACCCGGCAGCGCCTGGTCCGCGGGGGCGATCCGGCCCTTGAGGGGTACGCCCACCGCGTCGAGCCCGGTCGGCCAGAGCTTCTTCGGCGCGATCTCCACGCCGGGTCGACCCAGGAAGGTCTGCGCGGCGGCGAGCGCGGCCGTCGACACGTCTGCGGCGAAGAGTGGGTCGGCGCACCTGTCGCATCGGCCGCAGTCAGCCGCCTCGGTGTCGTCCAGGCGTTCCCGTAGATACCGCATCCGGCAGTCGGACGTCGTCGCGTACTCCCGCATGGCCTGTTGCTCGACGGTGCGCGCCTCGGCGACGCGGCGCAACCGGGCCTCGTCGTAGACCCACGGCTCGCCGGTGGCGAGCCAACCACCGCGCACCCGGCGGACCGCGCCGTCCACGTCGAGCACCTTGAGCATCAGCTCCAACCGGGCCCGGCGCAGGTCGACGAGGGGTTCGAGCGCCTGGGTGGAGAGCGGGCGGTCGGTGTGCAGGGCGGCCAGCACGGCCCGGACCTGCTGCTCCGGTGGGAACGCGAGCGAGGCGAAGTAACGCCAGATCGCGGCGTCCTCGACGCCGGGCAGCAGCAGCACCTCGGCGTGCTCGACGGCGCGGCCCGCGCGGCCGACCTGCTGGTAGTACGCGATCGGCGAGGGTGGCGCGCCGAGGTGGACGACGAAGCCCAGGTCGGGCTTGTCGAAGCCCATGCCGAGGGCGCTGGTGGCGACCAACGCCTTGATCTTGTTGTCGAGCAGGTCCTGTTCGGCGGCCCGCCGGTCGGCGTCGTCGGACTGCCCGCTGTACGAGGCGACCGGGTAGCCCCGGGAGCGCAGGAACTCGGCCGTCTCCCCCGCTGCCGCCACGGTCAGCGTGTAGACGATGCCCGAGCCGGGCAGCTGGTCCAGGTGGTCGGCGAGCCAGGCCAGCCGGTGCGCCGGGCTGGGCAGGTCGAGCACCCCGAGGCGCAGCGACTCGCGGTCCAGGGTGCCGCGCAGGATGAGGGCATCGCCCAGCTGCTCGGCGACATCCTGGGTGACCCGGGCGTTGGCGGTGGCGGTGGTCGCCAGCACAGGGGTGCGCTCGGGCAGCTCGGCGAGGAACGTCCGCAGCCGCCGGTAGTCCGGTCGGAAGTCGTGCCCCCAGTCGGAGACGCAGTGCGCCTCGTCGACCACCAGCAGGCCGGTGGTGGCGGCCAACTTCGGCAGGACGCCGTCGCGGAAATCCGGGTTGTTGAGGCGTTCCGGGCTGATCAGCAGCACGTCCACCGCGCCGGTCTGGATCTCGGCGGTGATCTCGTCCCACTCGTCGAGGTTCGCCGAGTTGATCGTGCGGGCCCGGATGCCGGCCCGCGCGGCGGCCTCGACCTGGTTGCGCATCAACGCCAGCAGCGGCGAGACGATGACGGTCGGCCCGGCCTGGTGGCCCTGCTCGCGGTCCCGGAGCAGTGCGGTGGCCACGAAGTAGACAGCCGACTTGCCCCAACCGGTGCGCTGGACGCAGAGCACCCGCCGCCGGTCGACGACCAGCGCCTCGATGGCGCGCCACTGATCCTCGCGCAGCCGGGCGTGGTCACCGGCCAGCCGGCGCAGCACCGCCTCGGCCCGTTCCCGTACCGCTGCCCGCTCTGCTGTCTCCACCCGGCATTTCTACCAGCGCCGTCCGTCATCCCCCTGTTGATCAAGAGGTTTGCGTCATCATTCGGCCGGATTCCGACGCAAACCTCTTGATCAACGCGGTCAGCGGCGTCGTGGGGGGCGGAGGGCTCGGGTCAGGTGGGTCAGGCGGGGGGCCAGGCTGGTCAGGCCTCCGGGGAAGAAGTAGACGGCCAGGATGAAGACCGTGCCCAGGACGAACAGCGGCTGGCTCAGCGGACGGCTGAGGACGGCCGGCAGGTTGTCCACCGCGTCACTCGTGCCGAAGGCGGTGAGCCGGTGATCCAGGTACATGTAGAGGACACCACCGAGCACCGGACCCCACCGGGTGCCCGGCCCGCCGAGCACCACCATGACCAGCAGCGACAGGGTCAGCTCGGAGGACGTGATGTGCGGTGAGGCGCCGCCGACGATCAGGACGTAGACCACCCCGCCCGCCGACGCCAAGCCGCCGGCCAGGGTGAACGCCACCAGCTTGTAGCGGTACGGGTCCAACCCGAGCACACCGATCCGCCGCTCGTCGTCGCGCAGCCCGGCGAGCACCCGACCGGTCGGTGACCCGCTCACCCGGTGCACCACGAAGACCACCAGGGTCAGGTACGCCAGCGCCAACCAGTAGAGGTTGACCGTGTTGGTCACCCCCACCAGCCCGGCGGGCAGCCCCGACACGTCCAGCGGCAGGCCCTCCTCGCCACCGGTGAGCCCGCCGAAGTCCCGGGCCACCAGGATCGCGCCCACCTGGGCGAAGGCCAGCGTGACCATGGCGAACGCGATGCCCACCGTCCGCAGCGCCACCGCGCCGAGCAGCGCGGCGAGGATGGTGCCGCCGGTGACGGTCAGCAGCGCCGCCTGCCACAGCGGCAGACCGGCCCGGGTGACCAGGATGTCGGTGCCGTAGACACCGGCGGCGAAGTACAGCGCGTGCCCGAAGGAGAGCATTCCGGTTCGGCCGAAGAGCAGGTCGTACCCGGCCGCCAGCCCGCCGAAGATCAGGCAGATGGCGAGCAGTTGCAGGGTGCCGGGTGAGTTGACCGGCCCCTCGAAGATCCCCGGCAGGGAGATCGTCGAGTACGGCAGGATCGCCAGCACGACCAGTGCGACCAGCGGCAGGAACGGGCGGACCCGGTGCCACCGCCCCCGCTGCGGGCTCAGTTCGTCGGGCACCTGTGCGCGAGGCGCGTCGATCACCGTCATGCCGTTGCCACCTTTCCGGCGATGCCCTGTGGGCGCAGCAGCAGCACCACAGCCAGCAGCCCGACCACGCAGATGTCGCCCAGCCCGGACGTGCCGTAGTAGTTGACGAACTGCTGCACCAGCCCGACCACGACCGCCGCGTACGCGGAGCCGACCACCGAGCCCATTCCGCCGATCACCACCACGATGAACGCGAAGATCAGCAGCGAGCCGCCCTGCCCGGGCGAGACGGTGCCGAAGTAGACCCCGCCGAGCGCGCCGGCGAGCGCGGCGGCCGCCCCACCGATCGCGAAGACCAGCGTGAACGCCTTGCGGACGTCGATGCCCAGCGCGGTCACCATCTCCCGGTTCTCCACCCCGGCCCGGATCACCAGGCCGTACCGGGTCCACCGCAGGAACGCCAGGATCGCGCCGAGCACCAGCACCGCCGCGATGATCAGCAGCAGGCCACCGTTCGGCACCTGGGCGCCGAAGATCCCGGTCACCTGCCGGGTCCAGTCCGGACGCGGGAACGGCCGGGCGTCCGCACCCCAGGTGGCCTGGAGCAACGCCACCCCGGCCAGCGACAGCCCGACGGTGACCAGCACCTGCTCGATGGTGCGGGAGTACAGCGGGCGGATCAGCACCAGCTCGACCAGGATCGCGACCAGCGTGCCGGCGGCCATCCCGAAGGCGACAGCCAACACGAAGCCGAACCCGTCCGGGCCGGCGCCCGGCAGGTTGCCCGCCGCCCACCAGGTGCCGTACGCGCCGACGCCGAGGAACAGCCCGTGCGCGAAGTTGAGCACGTCGGCCAGGCCGAAGACCAGGGACAGGCCGGAGGCGACCAGGAAGTACAGCGCGGCCAGACCGAGCCCGGTCAACGCCAACAGGATCACGGTGCCCATCAGAGCTGGTCCTCCCTCGCGGCTGCGGGGCTCGCAAGCTCACTCCTCGCGCTCGGCGTGGCCACCTCCGCGGAGCCGACACCGAGCAGCGACTTCGTCAACGCGGTCTCCAACAGCAACTCGTGGGCGTCGCCGGTCCAGGCCACCTTGCCGGCTGCCAGCACGACCGCGTCGCGGGCCAGTCGGCGTACGACGGCCAGGTTCTGCTCGACCAGCAGCACCGGCACCGACTCCGCGACCCGTTCCAACACCTCGGCCACCTCGGTCACCACCTTCGGCGCCAACCCCTTGGTCGGCTCGTCGACGAGCAGCAGCCGGTTGTCGTTGAGCAGCACCCGACCGATGGCGAGCATCTGCTGCTGCCCGCCGGAGAGCGAACCGGCCCGTTGCCGTCCGCGCCGGTCCAGCTCCGGAAAGAGCGCGAAGACCTTGTCGTACGCCGGGGTGGTGCCCCGCCGCTCGGCGAGCCGCAGGTTCTCCGCGACGGTGAGCCCGGCGAACACGCAGCGGTCCTCGGGCACGTAGCCGAGCCCACCGCGGACCAGCCGGTGCGTCGGCCGGGCCAGCAGGCTCTGCGCGCCCATCCGGATGGTGCCGCGGACCTCCCCGGCGGGCGGGGTGAGGCCGACGATCGCGCGCAGCGTGGTGGTCTTGCCGACGCCGTTGCGACCGAGCAGGACTGTCACGCCGGTCGGGGCGACAGTGAAGGACACCCCCTGGAGGATGTGCAGCCCGGAGATCCGGACCGATAGCTCCTCCACACTGAGGATCGGTTCCATCAGAGCGACTCCCCCAGGTAGGCCTCTTGCACTGTGGGGTTGGCCATCACCGTCTCCGGGGTGTCGCAGGCCAGCAGCGCGCCGTGGTGCATGACGGCGATGCGGTCGGCCAGTTCCAGGATGACGTCCATGTGGTGCTCGACCATCAGCACCGCCCGGCCGCTGTCGCCGGTCAACGACTTGATGACGGCGACCAGCTCCGGTACGTCCTCGGCGCTGACCCCGGCCATCGGCTCGTCCAGCAGCATCACCCGCGGTTCACCGGCGAGCAGCAGGGCGATCTCCAGTTTGCGCTTCTCGCCGTGGGCCAGGGTGCCGGCGAGGGCCGTACCCCGGTGGGCGAGGCCGACCCGGTCGAGCGCCGCGTCGGCGGCGGCGGCGACCTCCCGGTCGGCCGCCGCCCGCCGCCACAGCGCCATCGAGCCCCCGCGGTGCGCCTGCACGGCGAGCCGGACGTTCTCCCGCACGCTGAGCGAGCCGAAGACCGAGGACGCCTGGAAGGTACGGCCCAGACCGAGGCGGGCCCGCCGGTGCGGCGGAAGTGCGCCGATGTCCTGCCCGTCCAGAACGATCCGGCCCTCGGTGGCCCGGCGCAGACCGGTGATCAGGTTGAACAGTGAGGTCTTACCGGCGCCGTTGGGCCCGATGACGCCCAGGAACTCCCCGGGCGCCAGATCGAGGTAGACGCTGTCGACGATGGCGACCTCACCGATCCGCCAGGTCAGACCGCGGGTGGCGAGCATGGTCAGCCCTTCATGGCCACGGCCGGCGGCGCGGTCTCGTCACCGGTGAGGCTCTTCTGCGCGGTAGCGGTGAACGCGGTGCCGCTGCCGGTCAGCTTGGCCTGGAACATCGGCTGGAGCAGTGCGTGGTCGGCGGCCCGGATGGTCATCTTGCCCTTGACCCCGTCGAAGCTCCAGCCCTCCAGGGCGGTGACCATCTTGTCGACGTCGTCCCCACCCTCCTGCGCGGCCCGGACCACCATCTGCGCGGCGGCGAAGCCGTCCGGGTGGAACAGGTCGATGGTGTTGACCTTGGCCTTCAGCGCCTTGCTGGCCTCGGTGTCGCTGGCACCGTCGAAGTAGTGCGACAGGAAGGAGATCTTCGCGCCGGCGGCACCGAAGGTCGGCCACGAGGCGCGGATGTCCAGGCCGGTGACGACAGTGGTGGACGAGAGAACGCCCTGCTGGTCGAGGGTCTGCCACATGGCCGGGGCGGTAGTGCCCGCCCACGCCACGAAGAGCAGGTCCGGCTTGGCGGCCTTGATCTGGCTGGCGAACGGGGTGAACTCGGTGGCGCTGGCCGGGGCCCGGACGCTGCTCACTGTCGCGCCCGCACTGCCGATGACGGCCTTGACGGCGGCCTCGTTGGCGTCACCGAACGCGCCGTCCTGGGCGAAGACCACTACCTTCTTGCCGGTGGGGTCCCCGATGAACGACTTGGCGGTCACCACATCCTGGTAGGACTGCCGACCGGAGCGGAAGGTGTACTTGTTCGCGCCGGTCACCGCGTCCGTGGCGGCCGGGCCGGAGATGAACAGCACCTTGTTCTGCGCCGCGATCGGCGCCACCTGGAGCGCCACACCGGAGGCGGTGGAGCCAGCAATGATCTTCGTGCCCTTGCCGATCAGGTCCTTCGCCGCGGAGACCGCCTTGGCCGGGTCGCCCGCGTCGTCGACCTCGGTCAGCTCGATCTTCCGGTCACCGACCTTGCCGGTGCCGTTGGTGGCGAAGTCCAACCCCGCCTTGAACCCCTCGATGTACTGCTTTCCATAGCTGGCCAGGGCTCCCGACTGGGAGTACACCAGGCCGACCTTGACCGGCGCGGCACTGTCGCCGCCGCCGGTGGCGGTGTCCTGCGGGCTGCCACAGGCCGTGGCGGCCAGCGCCGCGGCCATCATCGTGGCGGCGGAGAGGAACGCCCGCCGCGTCGTCCGGACCGTCATTGCGACTCCACATGAGGACTCAGAGGGAGAGAACTTCTTCGTGACGGCTCACGCTAGAAGTGACGTCACCCACGAGCTATGTGGCGGAAACACACAAGTAACAGGAATGAGGTGGCCGGAGGTTACAGCGGGCCGCACTACCAGCCGGGAGCCCACGCCCTCGATGGCCCGAACCCCCACGGACCGCCCGAGCCGTGTGTCGCCCCGCACCATTCGCCCGGTTCGGTCAGGGCTACCCCGTCAAGATCGTGCTCGATCCTGGTTGTAGTGGCCTCTGGCCGCCGCGACACCACTACTTCCTGGATCGAGTGCGATCTTGCGGCCTGGGCCGCCCGAACGTGCCGCTGACCCGCCGTCCGGGTGGCGGACGACGGGCCAGCGTGTGGGCCGGGCGTGGTCGGCCCGGTGGTCGGCTCCGAGCAGATCAGCTGCGGGCCGAGATTTGGGTCAGCGGCCGGCGAGGGCGGCGACGGCAGTGTCCGGGTGGTCGCTGAAGACACCGTCGAGGCCCAGGCCAAGGAAGAGTTCGTACTCGGCGGTGATGTCGCCGCGCGCGTTCGCGTCGGCGCCGATCCGGAGGTCCGCCGGGAGGAACTGGTTCTCGGCGCGGAACGTCCAGGAGTGCACGAGCAGGTGCTCCCGGTGCGCGTCGCGTACCACTGTGGTCGGGGCGAGCAGGGCGCCGGCGGCGTTCCGGGGGACGATCAGGTTCTTGTTCGCGCCGATGCCGTCGGCGTATCCGGCGATCCACTTCAGCCCGGCCGGCGTGACCAGATCCTGGTAGGTGCGGGCGTCGCCGGCGACGGTGAAGTCGTACGGGCGGCCGGTCGCGTCGAGCAGTTGGACCAGCTTCACGTCGGTCAGGCGGCTCAGGCGGCGCAGATTGGCCGTCTCGAACGACTGGATGAAGACCGGCGAGTTCTTCCGGTCCAACTTGTTCTGCCGCAGCACCCGCAGCAGGGGCTCCTCCAACGGCAGTTTGATCGAGGCGAAGTAGCTCGGGTGCTTGGTCTCCGGGTAGATGCCGATGGTGCGGCCCCGTGCCCGCCCCTCGGTCCGGGCAAGGTCGATGACTTCCTGGAGGGTGGGCACCTCGAAGCGGCCGTCGAAGGCGGTGTTCGCCACGCGTACCTGCGGCAGCCGCTCCTTGGCCCGCAGCGTCTTCAGCTCGGCGAGGGTGAAGTCCTCGGTGAACCACCCGGTCACCGCGACACCGTCGATGGTCTTCGTCGCCTTGCGGGCCGCGAACTCCGGGTGGGTCGACACGTCGGTGGTGCCGGAGATCTCGTTCTCGTGCCGGGCGACCAGCACGCCGTCGGAGGTGGAGACCAGGTCCGGCTCGATGTAGTCGGCACCCATCCGGATCGCCAACCGGTACGCCTCCAGCGTGTGCTCCGGCCGGTAGCCGCTGGCGCCACGGTGACCGATCACGATTGGTCGGTCGTTGGCCCGGGAGCGATCCGCGTTGGCCGTTGGTTCGGCCACGGCCACGGTCGGCAGGGCCACGGCGGCGGCGAGCAGAGCGCTGGCCACGCCGAGGGTCGAAAGGGTACGTCGCAACGCCGTCTCCTGTCATCGATGGTCCGGGTAAGCAGACCGCCCGTGATTTGCCAGGAGTTGGTCGATGGCTGGCCGACAGATGAATCTCCGGAATGCCCGTTCCCACTCCAGGACTGTGGGCGGACAGGAAGATTGTCTGGTGCGCCGGTTTTTCCGCAATCCCGTGCGGCTGGTGCCGTTCGCGTTCCTGGTGCCGATCCTGCTCGGTACCGGGTTGCTCATGACGCGCTGGGCGACCACCGAACACGTACGCCCACCCGTGGTCACGGCGCTCTTCACCGCCACCTCGGCCGTGTCGGTCACCGGCATGGCCATCACCGACACGCCGAACTACTGGTCCGGCGCTGGACTGGTGGTGATCACCCTGCTCACCCAGCTCGGCGGCCTCGGCATCCTCACCGTCGCGGCATTGGTCATCCTGGTGGTCTCCAGTCAGCTCGGGCTGCGTAACCGGTTGCTGGTGCAGGCCGAGACGGGGGAGTTCGGCATCGGCGACGTGGGTCGGTTGCTCCGCCGGATCGCGCTGACCGTCTTCGCCTGCGAGGCGGTGATGACAGTGCTCGTCGCCGGTCGGCTCTGGCTGACCTACGACTACCCCTTCGGGCAGGCCCTCTGGTCGGGCGTCTTTCACGCCGTGCAGGCGTTCAACAACGGTGGCTTCGCGCTCTACACCGAGGGCCTGCTGGCCTTCAGCCGTGACCCGTGGGTGTCGCTGCCCCTGGCGATCGGCGCGATCATCGGCGGTCTCGGGTTTCCCGCGCTCTTCGAGGCGGTCCGCGAGTGGCGGCAGCCCACCCGCTGGGCGGTGGCGACGAAGTTGACCATCTGGGGCAGCGCGGTGCTGCTGCTGGTCGGCTTCGCTGGCCTGCTCGCCTCCGAGTGGACCAACGCGAGCACGATCGGCCAGTACGACGTACCCGGGAAGGTCCTCGCGTCGTTCACCCAGATCGCGCTGAGCCGCACCGGCGGCTACAGCGTCGTGAACATCGCCGCTCTCCAGGAGGAGAGCTATCCCCTGCTGATCGTGCTGATGTTCATCGGCGGCGGCAGCGCCAGCACGGCCGGTGGCATCAAGGTCTCCACGTTCTTCCTGCTGGCGTTCACCATCTGGGCGGAGCTGCGGGGCGAACCCGACGTGACGATCGGGCACCGGCGGGTGGCGACCGCCAGCCAGCGACAGGCCCTCACCGTGGCGCTGCTCAGCGTCGCGTTGGTGACGGCCGGGACCATGCTGTTGCTGCTGCTCACCGAGGGCGTCCGCTTCGTCGCGGCCCTGTTCGAGATCACCTCGGCGTTCAGCACCACCGGTCTGACCATCGGTCTGGCCGCCGAACTGCCGGCCGGCGGCCAACTGGTGCTGACCGTGCTGATGTTCATCGGTCGGGTCGGGACGCTCACCCTGGGGTCGGCGATCGCCCTGAACACCCGACGCCGGCTCTACCGCTATCCCCAGGAGCAACCCATTGTCGGCTAGGGCGTGTTTCGGAAGTGTCGGCCGACCCACACGTCGGAGACGCACCCGTGGAAGCAGGGAGGTCCGAGGTGTCGGCTAGACGCGCGGACAGCGGCGGCATTGTGGTGATCGGGCTGGGTCGATTCGGTTGCCACCTGGCCGGGTCGCTGAGCCGGATGAACCGCGAGGTGTTGGCCATCGACCGCAGCCCGGCGAAGGTGCAGCGCTGGTCGGCGCAGCTCGACCGGGTGGTTCAGGCCGACGCGACCGAGGAGGGGGCGCTGCGGCAGCTGGGGATCACCAGTTTCGGGCGGGCGGTGGTGGCCATCGGGGCCTCGGTGGAGGCGAGTGTGCTCACCGTGTTGGCGCTGGTCGAGCTGGGTGTGCCCCAGATCTGGGCGCGGGCCACCTCGCAGAAGCACGCCAAGATCCTGGCGTCGGTGGGCGCGCACCACGTGATCTTTCCGGAGGCGGAGACCGGGGACCGGGTCGCGCACCTGATCGTCAGCCGGTTGCTCGACTTCATCGAGTTCGACGACGACTTCGCCATCGCCACCGTCCGGGTGCCGGAGTCACTGGTCGGGCGCACCCTGCTCGACCTGAAACCGGAGGAGCGCTTCGGGGTACGCGTGGTCGGCGCCAAGCTGCCGGGCGAACGCTTCCGGTACACCTCCGACGACACGGCACTCCCCCAGGGCGGGGTGCTCATCGTCGAGGGTGGGATCGACCAGGTGCAGCAATTCGCGGGGATGCGCTGACCTGCTCCCCAGGGCGAGACCGATCGGGGCCGTCGGACCAACTGGTCTGACGGCCCCGAAGTGTGGCGACACGATGTGGCCTGCTCATTTCCGGTGACCACGCGGCCCCTTGGTCACCTTTCCGCTTTTCCCTTACCACCACCGGCGGCCTTCGCCGGGGCCTTCGCAGGCTTCGGCGGCTTGGCCTTCGACGCGCCGCCGCCCGAACCGGAGCCGCTGGGCACCTTCGCTGCCTTGGGCGGAGCCTTCGTCGTGGCGGCCTTGGTCGGCGGGGCCGTCGACGGGGCACTGCCGGCGACACCGGACACCCGAACCCCGCAGGTCGCCTCGCCGAGCCGGAACTCCACCGGCAACGGGTTCGCCCCGCTGTACTTACCCGTGAGGGTCACCTTCTCGGCCGCACCGGGGGCCAGCGTGGTGCGCTGGGCCGCCGGTCGGATCAGCACCGTGCTCCCCTGCTGGTGCACCGGCGCGGGCTCCGCCTTCGTCACCTTCTGCTGCCCAGGGAAGGTGAAGCTCATCGCCCAGTCCCGCAGCTCACGACCACCGGTGTTGGTCAAAGTCAGCTCGGCGGCGAACTCGGTGCCGGAGTCGGTGCGCAAGGCGTACGCCACCTCGCAGGGCGCCGCCGCCGGCAGACCCATCCGAGCCTCGGTCGTCGGCCGGTCCCCGCCGCTGGCCGGGCTGCGCGAGGTGAACCCCCACATGGCCCCGGTGACCGCGATCAGCCCGACGGCGGCCACTCCGGCCTCCACCCGCCGACGCCGGGTCACCCGCTGCTGCGTCCGACGGTCCCGGTTGCGGGTCCGCGACAGCGGCAACGCGTCGGTCGCCGCCGACCAGGGCAGGATCGTGGTACGCGCACTGCCGAGCATGGCCGCGTCCAGCGGCCCGGCGGCCGGGGAGACCGGCACCGCCGCGAGCATCCCGGCCGCCTCGGCGAGCGTCCGGGTCAGCTCGGCGGTGGCCGGCCGGTCGGCGGGCCGCTTGGCCAGGCAACGTCCGACCAGGTCGGCCACCCCGTCGGGCAGCCCCGGGACGGTGGGCATCGGCTCCGGGTCGTTGTACATGTGGGCGCGCAGCATCTGGGTGGTCGTGCTGGCCAGCCACGGCAGTCGGCCGGTGAGCATCCGGTAGAGCAGCAGCCCGACGGCGTACACGTCGGTGGCCGGGGAGACCTGGCCGTTGTCCAGCCGCTCCGGGGCGAGGTACGCGGGAGTGCCCAACAGCGCGCCGTCCGGACCCTTCTCGCTCTCCCCGACGAGCGCGGAGATGCCGAAGTCGACCACCTTGACCCCGGTCGAGGTGAGCATGACGTTGCCCGGGGTGACGTCGCGGTGCACCACCCCGCGAGCGTGCGCGGTGGCCAGCGCCGAGCTGACCTCGGCGCCGATGGTCACCGCCTCCCGCCACGGCAGCTGGGTCTCCCGACCCAACCGGCTGGCCAGCGAAGCGCCGTCGACCAGCTCCATCACCACGTACGGCACGGTCAGACCGACCTGCTCGGACTCGCCGTAGTCGTACACGTTGGTGATGTTGGGGTGGCAGAGCCGCGCGGCGGCCTGCGCCTCGATCCGGATGCGGTGGCGGAAGGCCCGGTCGCTGGCCAGCCGTGACGCCAACACCTTCACCGCGACCTGGCGGCCGAGCACCTCGTCGTAGCCACGCCACACCACCGACATGCCGCCCGCGCCGAGCTGCTCGATCAGCCGGTACCGCTCATCCAGCAGTTGCGCGCCGTTTCGGTCCCCACCACCCATGGTGAGCGATGTTGCCCAGGAACGGCCCGCCTACACCTGGAGTATCGGAATCGGTCAGGATTGTCACCCGATCAGGCGGTGGCCAGCAGTTGGTCCACCGGGGCGTAATCGTCGGTCAACACCATCGCCCCGCCGACGAAGTCCGTCAGCGCCGCACCGGACAACAGGCTGACCTTCGGGTCCACCTCGGCCAGCCGGGCCCGGACAGCTTCCAGCGGCAACGGCGCGTCGGAGCCGACGATGAGGAAGTTGGAGCCCTGCTCCTGTGCGAGCGCTTCCGGCGGCGCGATCAACGCGACGTGCCCGAACTCGGCGGCCACCGTGGCCAACTCGGCACGGATGAACCGCAGCGGCGGGTAGTCGATGACGTTCTGCACGTACACGCCGCCGGGGCGGGTCACCCGTCGGACGTCGGCCGCCATCTCGCGGGTGGCCAGGTGCCAGGGCACCACCAGGTGCCCGAACGCATCACCGACCACCAGGTCACGACTGTCGGTCGGCTCGCCGGCAACCAGCATCCGGGCGTCACCCACCACCGCCCGCAGCTCCGGCCCCGGCCGTACGCCCAGCTCCTGCTCACCCAGCTCGACCAGCCCGCCGTCGATCTCGAACACCAGGTTGTCGGTGCCCGGTCGGGTCGCGGTCAGGTAGCGCGGAACTGTGAAACCACCCCCGCCCAGATGCAGCGCGTCCAGGCGCTGACCGGCCGGCGCGGCGACGTCGCCGACCGCGCCGATCCACTTGGTGTACGCGTACTCCAGGTGTTTCGGGTCGGCGAGGTCCACGTACGAGTGCTGGGCGGAGTTGAGCAGCAGCGTCCGCCCGCTGGGCCGGGCGGGGTCCGCGGTGACCCGGGCGCAGTGGTACGCCGTCTCGATGTCGCACGGGTTGGGCGCCACGGTGGTCAGCCCCGCCCCGGCCAGGCCGAGCACTGCCAGCGCGGCCCGGGCCCGGGCCGGACCGGGCAGCTCGGTGGGCTCCTGCCGGCGCAGGTACCAGCCGAGGCCGATGCCGACCAGCCCGAGCGCGAGCGCCAGGGCCAGCAGGATGACGGTGCTGCGCAGCGCGGCGACCAGCACGAACCCGGTCAGCAGGGTTGCGGTGATGCCGCCCAGGGTGCCGATCCCGGAGAGTCGACCGACCACCTGGCCGGTGCGGCGCAGGTCGGCGAGCTGGAGTTTCACGACCAGCGGGGTGACCGCGGCCAGCAGCGCGGCCGGCACGAACACCGCCAACGCGACAAGCAGCAGGATGCCGCTGGCCGCACCACCGCGCAACACCTCACCGGCGTACCGGACGACGGGCAGGGTGATCGCGGTGGCGATGCCGGCCAGCACCAACGCCGGTGCCAGCAGGCCCCGCGGGTTGCGCCGGTCGGCCAGCCAACCGCCGGACCACGCCCCGTACGCGATCGCGGCCAGCGCGATGCCGATCACCGAGCTGGTCACCTGAAGGGTCACCCCGACGTACGGGCCGACCAGGCGCAGGGCGACGGTCTCCAACACCAGCACGGCACCACTGGAGAAGAAGACCAGGAAGGCGGCCAGGCCGTTGGGCAGCGCCCGGCCGGTGACCGGCACGGGCGGGGCCGGAGGTGCCGGCAGGGCCGCTACGTCGGACGGTGGGGAGCTCATCGTCGCGATGGTACGCAGCGAAGCTGGTGCTTCGGGTCAGTACATCGAGAGATGAACATGGTTCGTGTGGGACGCCGCCGGAGAGCCGCTTCCACTGTACGAGCGCCAACCGGTGCCGGGATGCCAGATCTGCCGGTACCAGATCACGTAGAGCACGCCCAGCCGGTCAGCGTTGCGCACGTGCCAGGCGGCGAGGCTGTCCCCGTACGCCTTGTCGCCGCCGGTCGCGTTCTTGTCCTCGAAGCCGTTCGTGGCGGCCGAGAAGTCGCAGGCCCGGCCCTTCGGATGCTCGCCGCTGCCACCGCTGCGCTTGCAGGAGACGTGCCGCTTGTAGCCGGCCGCCTGGGTCTGCTTGAGCGCGTTGAGGGTGCGCGGAGTGATGCACCCGGAGGTGGTCGGGTCCTTCACCGAGCAGGATTCCGGTGGCCACGACCCGTCGGAGTTACGCGGCGCCGGCTTCGCCGAGGCGGAGCTGCCACCGCTGAAACCGTTGCTGCCGCCGGAGCTGACCTCGGCGAGCGCCTCCTCGGCTTCCTTCTTCTTCTTCGCCATCACGGCGAGTTGCTTCTGCTGCTCGCGGACCTCGGCGTCGATGGCGACCTTGGCCTGCTGCGCCTGCTGCCGGGCTTCGGTGAGGTCACGCAGCCGCTTGCTGTCCCGCTGGGCCATCAGGTCGAGGTCGCCCGCGCGTTGCAGGAACGCCTCCGGCGTGGCGGTGTTGAGCAGCATCGAGACAGCGCTCAGCCGACCCACCCGGTACGACTGGGCGGCCACCTCGCCCACCTGGCTGCTGAGCCCGACCAGCCGACCCTCCAGCGTCGCCAGCTCGCCGGTCAGCGCCGTCTGGCGACGCTTGGAGTTGTCCAGCTTGGCCTTGGCCTCGATGTGACCCTTGGCGGTCAGCTCCAGCGCGTCCTGCAACTTCTTGCTGCCGCCCTCGCCAGGCTCCGCGTACGCGGGCACGGCGGCACCGCCGAGCACCAGCGCGACGGCGGCGAGCAGGGCGAACAGAGCGCGGCGACCGAGCCGCGGGCTGAGCCTGGTCCTGGGCACGAAAGCGTCCTTCCGTCGACCGCCGGCCCCCGATGAACACTGCACTACGGCGCCGGTCGGCGGCCTGCTGGCGGAGACCGCCGGTCACGATACCGGATCGTGGGCCGGTGACCAGCCCGCTGACCCTCGGGCCGCCTGGATGTCGACGGAGCGTCCCAACGTGGTCGCGCAGCGCGCGGATCAGGTGCTCAGGAGCGCGTCACGCACCTCGGCCCAGACCTGCTCGTTGGCCGCGACGAGCAGACCGCGGCCGTCGTCGGCGGGGTGGTAGTCGACGCCGTCGAACCGGCGGGCGACACCCCCGGCGGCGCGGACCAGCACCGTGCCCGGGGCGTGGTCCCAGGGCAGGGTGCGCCAGAACAGGGCGAACTGCTGCTCGCCGGTGAGGATGTCCAGGTACTCCCGACCGGCGCAGTGCAGGCCGGGCAGCAGCTCACCGAGCCGCCGACCGCCGGCGCGGACCCGGTCGCGGGTCTCCGGCGGCAGGAACTTGGTCATCGCCGCGCCGCGCAGCTCGCCGAGCGGCGGCACCGTGCCGGTGCCGTCCACCGGCCGACCGTTGAGCAGGGTGCCCTCGTCCGCCGAGCCGGCGGCGAGAGTGCCGGCGAGCGGGTCCAGGATCCAGCCGGCGGTCGGCCGCCCGTCGGTCAGCAGCGACACCATCAGGGCGAACGGCCGGCGACCGGCGGCGAAGTTGGCGGTCCCGTCGACCGGGTCGACCAGCCAGACGTCCCCGCCGTCACGTAGGTGCCGCAGCAGCCCCGGATCGTCGGCGACACCCTCCTCGCCGACCACCATCGAACCCGGCCGCAGCCGGCGCAGCCCCGCCGAGAGCAGCTCCTCGGCCCGGCGGTCGGCGACAGTGACCACCTCGCCGGGCGCCTTCTCCGACACGTCGTCGTCGTCGAGCTTGCGGAACAGTGGCAGCACGACCTGGTCGGCGGCCTCCCAGAGCAGGCCGCCGACGTCGTCCAGCAGGGTGTCAGCCACGCGGCGGCAGCTTGACCACGCTGACGAAGAACTCGTCGATCTGACGGACCACCGAGATGAAGCGCTCGAAGTCCACCGGCTTGGTCACGTAGGCGTTGGCGTGCAGCTGGTAGCTGCGCAGAATGTCCTCGTCGGCCTGCGAGGTGGTGAGCACGACCACCGGGATCCGGCGAAGCTCCTGGTCCTTCTTGATCTCTTCCAGCACCTCCCGGCCGTCGCGCCGGGGCAGGTTGAGGTCCAACAGGATCAGGTCGGGTGCCACCGCGTCGGCGTACTGACCCTCCCGGCGCAGGTAGGCGAGCGCCTCGGCCCCGTCGGAGACGACGGTCAGCCGGTTACGCAGCTTGTGCTCCTCGAACGCCTCCTGGGTCATCAGCACGTCACCCGGGTCGTCCTCGACGAGCAGGACCTCGATCGGGCTCTTGCCATCCGCCGGCGCGGTCATCCCACCGTCTCCCTCATGTCACCCGTTCTACCGCTTTCCAGCGTCTCGTCGGCCCGGTCCGGCTGGTCCGGCCCGTCGGCCTGCTCCGTCAGCGCTGCCGGAGCCTCGGTCGAGGGCGTCGCGTCGTCCACGGTCGGGGCGTTCGGCTCCCCCTCGGAATCGGCGTCGGCAACTGCCGCGACGTCCTCGGGAAGTGCCGGCAGCGTGAACCGGATCGCGGTGCCCTCCGGCACGTCGGTGTCCACCCAGACGCGGCCGCCGTGGTACTCGACGATCTTCTTGACGATCGCCAACCCGATGCCGGTGCCCGGGTACGCGTCCTTCGAGTGCAGCCGCTGGAAGATCACGAAGATCTTGTCGGCGAACTCCGGCTCGATCCCGATGCCGTTGTCCTGGCAGGTGATCTCCCACTCGGCACCCACCAACCTGGCCGAGACGTGCACCTTCGACGGCACATCCGGGCGGCGGAACTTGATCGAGTTGCTGACCAGGTTGGCCAGCAGGTTGGTGAGCAGCGGTTCCTCACCCGAGATCACCGGCAGCTCGTCCCAGGTCAACTCGGCGTCCGCGTACTGCCGGGCGGCCTCGGTCTGGCCGGCCACGTCGCCCATCACCTTGTTGAGGTCGACCTCGACAAAGCCGGTGGTGAGCCGCCCGATCCGGGAGAACGCGAGCAGGTCGTTGATCAGGCGCTGCATTCGTTGCGCGCCGTCCACCGCGAACGCGATGTACTGGTCGGCCCGCTCGTCGAGCTGCCCGGCGTAACGGCGCTGAAGCAGCTGACAGAAGCTGGCGACCTTACGCAGCGGCTCCTGCAGGTCGTGCGAGGCCACGTACGCGAACTGCTCCAGGTCGCGGTTGGACCGGGTCAGCTCCTCGGCCTGCTTCTGGAGTTGGCTGTTGACCCACTCGATGCGCTCGCGGGCGGCCCGGACCTCGGCCAGGTCGGCGGCGATCTTCTGCCGCATCGCGTCCACGTCCTCGCCGAGCTGGATGAACTCCGGCGGGCCGACGGTGGCGATGCGGTGCTGGTAGTCGCCCTCGGCGACCTCGCGGACCTGGGTGGCGAGGCCGGTCAGTGGCCGGACCACCATCCGGTCCAGCGAGAGCAGCAGCACCGCACCGGCCACGACCACCACCAGGGCGGCCACGATCAGCAGGACGACCAGCACGTTGCTGCTGGTACGCACGTTGGTGGCGGTCTGCTCCCGGGCGGCCAGGACCTCCGCCTGGAGGTCGTTCACCGCCGAGCGCACCTCGTCGAACTGTTGCCGGGCCGCTTCGGTGACCAACGCCTGGCCGGCGGTGGTGCCGCTCTGCTCGGTGGTGGCGATCACCGGCTCCGCGACCGACTGTCGCCACTGCGTGACACGCTCCTCGACGGTCCGCAGCTCCTGGCTGATCTCTGGATAGTCGTCGAGCAGCGTCCGCATCGAGACGATGACGCTCTGCTCCTGGGCGAGCCCTTCCCGGTAGGGGTTCAGGTCGTCCTGGTCGCCGCTGACCGCGTACCCGCGGATCGCCGTCTCCTGGTCGAGCAGCGCGTTGAGCAGTTCCTGGGACTGCACCCGCAACGGGCCGGTCTCGTTCAGGACCGCGTCGATCTGGGTGCGGTTGCGGGCGGCCATCGCCGCTTCCGCGCTGGCCAGCCCGATCAACAGGAAGCCCACGACGGTGAGCAGGGTGATCACCCGGCGGCGGAGACTCCAGCCGCCGACCACCGGCTTCACCGGCCACCGCCCCGGCTGACCAGCAGCATGGCCACGTCGTCGGCGAGCGGGCCACCGTTGAGCCGCTCGGCGCGCCCGACCAGCCACGCCGGCAGCTCGGGCAGCGACACCGAACGGTTGGCCGGCTCGTCCAGCAAGCCACTGAGGCCCGGCACGTCGAGCCGTTCGTTGCCGGCACCCACCCGCCCCTCAATCAGGCCGTCGGTGTACATCAACAGGGACCAGTCATCGGTGTCGAACTCCAGGTCGTAGGCGATCGGCCGGCGGGGTCGTACGCCCAGCAGCAGGCCGCCGGGCGCGGGCACCGGGGCGACCCGGCCGCCGGAGAGCAGCAGCGGTGGCGGGTGCCCGGCCAGTCGAACGGTGGCCCGGTTGGCGTCCAGGTCCAGTCTGATGGTGGCCACCGTCGCGAAGATCTCCTGGAGGCGGCGCTCGCTCATCAGCACCTGCTCCAGGGCGGGCAGCACCTCGTCGTCCGGCACCCGGGCGAGCACCAGGGCGCGCCAGGCCACCCGCAGCTCGACCCCGAGCGCGGCCTCGTCCACCCCGTGCCCACAGACGTCGCCGACGATCAGGTCGAGGCGGTCCGGGTGGGTCTGCACCACGTCGAAGAAGTCTCCGCCGATCAACGCGGCGTGCCGGCCCGGCCGGTAGAAGGTGTGCACCGCGACCTGGTCGGTCGTCATCAGCGGTTGAGGCAGCAGGCCGCGTTCGAGCCGGGCCGACTCGGCCTGGCGCAGCTCGACCTCGCGCAACCGGCGGGCGTTCTCGTCGGCGCGCTTACGCTCCACGGCGTAGCGCAGCGCCCGGGTCAGCAGCACCCCGTCGACCTGGCCCTTGACCAGGTAGTCCTGGGCACCCTCGGCGACCGCCACGACGCCCAGGTGCTCGTCCGAGCGGCCGGTCAGCACGCAGACCGCGGCGCCGCTGGACATCTCCAACACCTGGCGCAGCCCGTCCAGCCCCTGCGCGTCGGGCAGGCCCAGGTCGAGCAGGACGCAGTCGACGTCGCTGATCCGTTGCCGCGCCTCCCGGAGGCTGGTGGCGACCAGCAGGTCGATCATCGAGTTCGTCTCGGCGAGCAGCTCACCGACCAGGAAGGCGTCGCCCTCGTCGTCCTCCACCAGCAGCACCCGCAGCCGCTCACCCGGCGGCAGGTTGGCGTGCCGCGCCAGGCCACCGTGCGGGTACGGCACAACTGGGGAACCGGCCAAG
Source organism: Micromonospora noduli (assembly GCF_003264475.1). Classification (NCBI taxonomy): domain Bacteria; kingdom Bacillati; phylum Actinomycetota; class Actinomycetes; order Micromonosporales; family Micromonosporaceae; genus Micromonospora; species Micromonospora noduli. Next base: position 121,216 of record NZ_PYAC01000007.1, read on the forward strand.
CCGGCCCCCCGGTGCGGCCGGGTCACCGCCGCCAGACGCGGGAGTTCGCTGGTGATGTCGGGCTCCTTCCGAGTGCCCTGCTGATCCTGTATTAGACAACGGTCGCACACAACACGACGCCTGCGGCGCGGGCGGGGATGGGGCGCATCACTGCTCGGCCGTGGACAAACCGGGCGGCTGATGGACGCGGGACCCACCGGCCATCCCATCCGCAGCCCCCGACGGGCAGGATGATCCCACCCCAGGCCCCACCACCCCCCGAGGAGTTCCCGTGGGCGCACCCACCACCCCGGCCACGACGGGCACGCCGCCCCGTCCGATTCCGGGCGTACACCCTGCCAGCCGCGCGCTGACCCGGCCGCGTCGGCGGCTCGTGGCCGCCGCGGCGGCGCTGGTCGCGCTGGCCGCGGTCGGCGCCGGCAGTCTGCTCGATCTGCGCACCCCGGCCCCGAAGTCGGCCGACGCGCCGGGTGGCGAGTTCAGCGCCGGCCGCGCGTACGAGGACGTCCAGGTGATCGCCGCCCGGTCGCACGTCGCCGGCAGCCCGGCCAACGAACAGGTCCGCGCGCACCTGGAGCAGCAGCTGCGGGGGCTGGGCCTGGAGACCGAGGTGCAGGACACTGTGGCACCGGAGGCCGGTCAGCTCAGCGGGGCGGCGGGCGGGGCGACACTGGCCCGGGTCCGCAACGTGGTGGCCCGGCTGCCCGGCACCAACTCGACGGGTCGGGTCTTCCTGGTCTCCCACTACGACTCGGTACAGACCGGGCCGGGCGGCAACGACGACGCGGCCGGCACGTCGACCATCCTGGAGGTGGCCCGCGCGCTGACCACCGGCCCCCGGCCGCGCAACGACATCGTCTTCGTGCTGACCGACGCCGAGGAGGCGTGCCTCTGCGGCGCTGCCGCGTTCGCCGCCAGCCACCCGCTGGCCGCCGACGGCGGTGTGGTGCTCAACCTGGAGGCGCGGGGCTCCACCGGGCCGGTGATCATGTTCGAGACCTCCCGGAACAACGCGAAGCTGGTGGACATCTTCGGCCGGGCCGCCCCACACCCGGTCGGCACCTCGTTCGCTGTGGAGATCTACCGCGCGCTGCCCAACGACACCGATTTCACCGCCTTCCTCGACCAGAAGTTCGTCGGGCTGAACTCGGCGTACATCGACGGGGGCGCGATCTACCACACGCCGCTTGACACCCCGGCCGCCATGGACCGGGGCAGCCTCCAGCAGCACGGGGACAACGCGTTGGGCCTGGCCCGGGAGTTCGGTGGTACCGACCTGACCGACCTGCGCTCCGGGCACGACGCCACCTACTTCCCCGTCCCCGGCGGGCTGGTCCGCTACCCGGGCTGGCTCACACTGCCGCTGGCCCTGCTCGCGGTGGTTCTGGTTGCCGCCCTGGGCTGGCTGACCCGCCGCAGCGGCCGGGCCAGCGCCGGCCGGCTGGCCGCCGGCTTCGCGCTGGCCCTGGTGCCGATCGTCGCCGCGCCGGTCGCCGCCCAACTGCTCTGGCTGGCCATCACCACGATCCGACCGGGGTACGCGGAGCTGCTCGACCCGTACCGGCCGATCTGGTACCGGCTGGCCGTCCTGGCGCTCGCCACCGCCATCCTGTTCACCTGGTACGCGCTGACCCGCCGCCGGATCGGCCCGGCCGCGCTCGCCGTCGGCGGACTGGCCTGGCTGGCCCTGCTCGGGGTGCTGCTCGCCGTGGCGGTGCCGGGTGGGGCGTACCTCACCACAGTGCCGGCGCTGGCCGGCGCCCTCGGCGGGCTGGTCGCGCTGCGTACCCGGCAGACCGGACCGTGGCCGGTGGTGGCCGTGACGGCCGCCGCGGCCGTGGGTGTGGTCATCCTGCTGCCCACAGTGGTGCTGCTCTTCCCCGCGCTGGGCATGGCCATGGGCGGGGTGGCCGCGCTGGTCGCGGTGCTGCTCGGCCTGGTCGCCCTGCCGGTGGTCGACCTGCTGCACCCGCAGGCCGGCGGCCAGCGTGGTCTGCTCGCGCTGCGGGCCCGGCGGCTCGCGGTGCTGCCGGCCGGCGCCGCCGCCGTGGCGGCGGTGGTGCTCGCCGGGGTCGGCCTGGGTGTCGACCGCTTCGACGCCGCCCATCCCGCTCCCACCCACCTGATGTACGCCATGGACGCCGGCACCGGCCAGGCCCGTTGGCTCAGCCACGAGAGCGACCCGCAGCCGTGGACGGACGGCTACGTGGACAAGGTGACCAGCGTCGAGGACGACTTCCCCGGGCTCGGCGGCGACGCGCTACGGGCCGGGCCGGCGCAGGCGGCGAACCTGCCGGCGCCGAAGCTGGAGGTGCTCGCCGACAACGCCGTCCGCGACGAGCGCACGCTGCGGTTGCGACTCACTCCGCAGCGGGCGGTCCGGGTCGCCACCCTGCACGTCGAGACGGTCACCGCCAAGGTGTTGCGGGCGGAGGTGGCGGGCCGCGTGGTGCCCGTACAGCAGGGTGGGCGCCGGTGGGGCTTCGGACTGGTCTTCCATGCTCCGCCGCCGGAAGGTGTCGAGATCACGCTCACGCTCCAGCGTTCCGCAGGACCGGTGCCGATTCGGGTCATGGACGCCAGTGACGGGCTGGACGCGCTGCCCGGCTTCCGGCCCCGGCCGCCGGCTGTCGGCGTCGTCGGATCGCACAGCTCGGAGATGTTGGCGGTCGCTCGCACCTATCCCATCTGAGGTGACACGGTGGTCCGGCGGAGCGGTCTTTCCCGCCGGACCACCGTCTTATGCTGCCCATCAGCGCGTCCAGGCTACGAAGTGGGGCTGTGGCCGCAGCCGGCGGTCAGCGGTGACCGTCAGTCGCCTCCGTCGGGGCGGACGCGGTATTGAGCGCTATACCTCAGAGGTATGAATATGACTCTGGGGTATACCGCTCAACAGCACATCGCCATGCCGGGCCATACGGTTGGTCCCCGCAGGGGTGTGGTTCAGAGGCCAAGCGGGACGGGTTGGGTTGGCACTCCGTCAGCGATCAATGCGGTCAACGGCGTGGCGAGGTCCCGTGGCGAGAACAGTTCCGGACCGCGGTGTTCCCTGATCTCCGGCAGCGACCACCAACGCCAGCCAATGACGTGTTCGGCGGCGAGTTCCTCATCGCTCATTGCACCGCGCGGCGTGAACGATGCCGTCCGAACGAGGAAGTAGTCGTTCATGACGCCATCGTGGCCGGGTGCGAACCCGGCGGCGACTATCTCCTGGCGCCAGACCTGAGGCGGGTCGACATCCACAGCAAGACCGACTTCTTCGCGCAGCTCTCGCCGCAGGGCGGCCAGTGGCGTCTCGCCGTCTTCGACGCCACCCCCGGGAGTGATCCAAACGGCGATCGTGCCAGCCGGATCGGGAATGGCGAGTCGTAGCAGCAGAACCCGGTCGTCTTCATCGACGACGACCGCACGCGCCGATCGCCGCAGGTTCACCGTCGACACGCCCGGCCTACTTCCAGCGGAAGTGGACGAAGAGGCGGCCGAAGTTCTTCGAGTCCTTCTCCACGCGGTGGTAGAGCTGCTTGACGTCCTTCTGGTCGAGGAACCGCAGCACCCGCTTCTTGAGCTGGCCGGACCCCTTGCCGGGGATGATCTCGACGAGGGTGGCCTTCTTCGCCACCGCCTCGTCCATGATCCCGCGCAACGCCCGGTCGATGTCCTGGCCCTTGTTGAAGATCTCGTGCAGGTCCAGCTTGAGCTTCATGCCGCAGCCCCCGGCCGGTCAGGTCCCATGTCCGCCATCCTAGGCACGCCCGCCGGCCCGCTTGCTCCGACGACGGCAGGGGCGGCCCGGTAGGACCGCCCCTGCCATGTCACGACGCACGTTCAGCGCCGGCCGCCCAGTCGGGTCTCCACCCGCTCCAGCGCGGTCCGGTAGTCGTCGTTGGCCGCGTACATCGCGGCGGCGATCCGCAGGTGCCGCAGCGCGTCGGTGTGTCGGTTCAGCCGCTCCAGCGTCCGACCGAGCACGTGGTGCGCGTAGTGGTCGCTCGGGTCCCGCTCGACCAGCTCGCGCAGATGCTCCTCGGCCCGGTTGAGCTGGGCCGACTGGAAGTACGCCCGGGCCAGCAGTTGCCGGACCGCCGCGTTGCCGGGCTCGGCGTCGATGATCGGCTCCAGCAGTCGGGCTGCCCCACTGGGGTCACCGGTTTCGAAGAACATGGTCGCCCGCCGGTAGTCCGCCAGAAGATCCATCTGCCACCTCCTCGGGTCGCACCGTCACCTGTTCCGACGCTGGCACAACACCGGGAGTTTGGCGACTGTTCCCGGGGTCGAGATCAGGTCAGTTCCGGCCCCCGACGGCCGCCGAAGGGTCAGGTACGGGCGTCCCGGCGTCCGGCGGAAAGTTCCCAGGCGCGGACACCGCCGACGATTCCGGCGGTGTTCGGCACCACCACCACGTCGTCGCCCATCCGGGTCAGTTGCTCGGGCCGGATCAGTCGGGAGTTGCCCCCGCCCAGGTAGAGCCGGTCCCAGCGGAACACCGGGCGCAGCCCGTCCACCACCTGGCGGATCCGACGGGACCAGAAGGCGTCGCCGAGCCGCCGCCGTTCCGGCTCGCCGACGTACGTGTCGTAGGTCGTGCCCCAGCGCACCGGCGCGTGCGACAACTCCAGGTGCGGTGCGAGCACCCCGCCGTCGAAGAGCGCGCTGCCCAGCCCCGTCCCCAGGGTCAGCACCAGCTCGCAGCCGGTGCCGGCGACCACTCCGGCGCCGTGCACCTCGGCGTCGTTGAGCACCAGCGCCGGCACCCCGAACGCGTCGGCCAGCGCGCCGCGCGCGTCCCAGCCGGACCACTCGGCGAGCAGGTCCGGGTCGACCCGGGTGCGGGGGCCGTTGCGGGTCACGTAGTGCGGCGTGCTCACTACCACTCCGTGCCGGATCATCCCGGGTACGCCGACCGTGATCCGATCCGCCGTTGGCAGGCGCCCGCCGAGATCCAGCAGGGTCCGGACAAACAGCGCGGGCGGCAACGGGTACGGGGTGGGCACCCGCAACGGCCGGGCCCGCATCGTTCCCGCCTCGTCGAGCACGGACGCCTTGATGCCCCCGCCGCCACAGTCGATCGCCAGTGTGGTCACCACGTCGTTGAGTCTGCCCGCTGCCGGCCGGTCGTATGCGGGCGGCCGGATAGGCTGCCGTCCTGATGAGCGCCACGATGATCGTCAAGGACCTGGCCGCCGGGCACGGCGACCGCCCGCTCTTCGCCGGACTGGACCTGGTGGTCGCCCCCGGCGACGTGGTCGGGCTGGTCGGGCCGAACGGGGCCGGCAAGTCGACACTGCTGCGTACCCTCGCCGGGTTGTTGCCGGTCGAGGCCGGCAGCGTGCGGCTCAGCCCGCCCACCGCGAGCGTCGGCCACCTGCCACAGGAACCGGAACGGCGGCCGGGCGAGACGGTACGGGACTTCCTGGCCCGCAGGACCGGGGTGACCGCCGCGCAGGCGGCGTTGGACGCGGCGACCGAGGCGCTGACCGCCGGGGCGGCGGGTGCCGACGACGCGTACGGCGACGCGCTGGAGCGCTGGCTCGCCCTCGGCGGCGCGGACCTCGACGAGCGCGCCGAGCAGGTGAGCGCCGACCTTGGGCTCGCGGTCGACCTGGACCACCCGACGACCGGGCTCTCCGGCGGTCAGGCGGCCCGGGCCGGGCTCGCGTCGCTGCTGCTCAGCCGGTACGACGTGTTCCTGCTCGACGAGCCGACCAACGACCTGGACCTGGCCGGGTTGGAGCGGCTGGAGGAGTTCGTCACCGGGCTGCGGGCCGGCACGGTGCTGGTCAGCCACGACCGGGAGTTCCTCACCCGCACGGTGACCCGGGTCGTGGAGCTGGACCTGCCGCAGCAGCAGGTGCACCACTACGGCGGCGGCTACGCGGCCTACCTGGAGGAGCGCGAGGTGGCCCGCCGGCACGCCCGCGCGGACTTCGAGGAGTACGCCGACACCAAGGCCGGGCTGGAGGCTCGGGCCCGTACCCAGCGTGGGTGGATGGAGAAGGGCGTGCGGAACGCCCGCCGCAAGGCCACCGACAACGACAAGATCGGCCGCAAGTTCCGCAGCGAGTCCAGCGAGAAGCAGGCCGCCAAGGCCAAGCAGACCGAACGGCTGATTGAACGGCTCGACGTGGTCGAGGAGCCCCGCAAGGAGTGGGAGCTGCGGATGGAGATCGCCGCCGCGCCCCGCGCCGGCGCCGTCGTGGCCACGCTGCGCGGAGCCGTGGTACGCCGTGGTGGTTTCACCCTCGGCCCGGTCGACCTCCAGATCGACTGGGCGGACCGGGTCGCGGTGACCGGGGCGAACGGCTCGGGCAAGTCCACCCTGTTGGCCGCGCTGCTGGGTCGGCTGCCGCTGGACGCCGGCACCGCCTCGCTCGGGCCCGGCGTGGTGGTCGGCGAGGTGGACCAGGCCCGCGGGTTGTTCCTTGGCGACGTGCCGCTGATCGACGCGTTCGAGGCGGCCGTACCCCACCTGTCGCCGGCGGACGCGCGGACCCTGCTGGCCAAGTTCGGCCTGCGGGCGGCGCACGTGCCCCGACCGGCGGCCACCCTCTCCCCCGGTGAGCGGACCCGGGCCGCGCTGGCCCTGCTCCAGGGCCGTGGGGTCAACCTGCTGGTGCTGGACGAGCCCACCAACCACCTGGACCTGCCCGCCATCGAGCAGCTCGAATCGGCGCTCGCCAGCTACCCCGGAACGCTGCTGCTGGTCACCCACGACCGGCGGATGCTGGCCGCCATCGAGACCAACCGGCGACTGCGGGTCGACGCCGGGCGGATCGCCGAGGATTGATCCGTGCCAGCGGGTCGGCGCGGGGTGAGAATGACTCCATGCTCAAGTGGGAGTACGCCCTGCTGGTCCGCCGCCGCCAGGCTGCGACCAACGACCTCGGCTGGGAGGTCGTCTTCGTCTGGTACGGCCCGGACGGCTCGATGGTCGACGTGACGCCGTACGGCGACACCGCCCTGGCACACCTGAACCGGGCCGGCGACCAGGGCTGGGAGTTGGTCGCGATGAGCGAGGACCCGTCCCTGCCCGGCAACCACGAACTGCACCGCTACCACCTCAAGCGGCCGAAGCCCGCCGACCCGCCGCCTCGCCAACGGATGCGTGGGGGCCGCCGCACTCTCTCCGGCTGACCCGGGCGCGGGCCGAGCCTGGGGTGCCGGCGGGCTGCGACACGCCCACCGCACGGTTGCGCGGGCCACGCCGACCTGGTGGACGAGTGGGGCATACCGGGCGCGATTGCGGGTATCGCGCGGCGGGAGGTGGCCCGAATGGTCGCTTTGGCACAGACTCCGCCCTCGGCCGACCGGCTGCGGGCGATCGACGATTCCCTCGCACAGGCGTGGGCGGACCAGGTCCGCCACGATGATCGGTTGCGGGACCTGGCGGTCGAGGTGCGGTTCGACCGGGGGGTGGCCCATCTGAGCGGCGACGTGGCCGATCCCGCCCAGCTACGGCTGGTGCGGGAGCTGGTGGGGCGGCTGGCCGGTGTCTACGGCGTCTGGTGCCGGGTCGGCATCGGTGGGCGGGCGCCGGTGGTGGTGGACCTCGGTTGTGGGCCGACCAAGCAGTGGTCGAGCAACCTGGGGCTGGACATCTACCCGGCGCCCGGAGTGGATGCCGTGGCGGACCTGTCCGGCTCGCTGCCGCTCGCCGACAACTCGGTGGACGTCCTCTTCGCGGTGCACATCCTGGAGCACCTGATCGACTTCCTGCCGCTGGTCGACGAGTGTCATCGGGTGCTCCGCCCCGGTGGGGTGCTGCACGTGATGAGCCCCTGGTGGGGGCATGTGAACGCGGTGGCCGACCCGACCCACGTCCGGCTGATGGACGTGCAGACGTTCAAGGGGATCTGCCAGCTGCGGCCACCGGGCACGCCGCGCTGGTACCCACTGCACGCGGGCTGCGACGGCGCCTCGATCTTCGCCGACCTGACGCCCCTCCCCCCGGACGCCGACCCGGCACCCCAGTCCCACCTGGCCCGCTTCTTCGACTGACCCCACCCGGTCCGGGGGTCAGGGGGCCTGGGTGGATTCGCGAAGTTCCAGGCGGTAGGGGGCGGACAGCTCCTTCGCCGGGGCGGTGCGGTCGCCGTCCAGGCGGTTGGCGAGGAGTTCGACCGCCAGTTGGGCGATCTTCTCCTTGTCCGGGGCGACGGTGCTCAGGGTGGGGATGGAGAACCGGCCGTCCTCGATGTCGTCGAAGCCGACCACCGCCACGTCCTCGGGCACCCGCAGCCCTGCCTCGTGCAGGGCGCGGAGGGCACCCAGGGCGAGGGTGTCGTTGAAGCAGAAGACTGCGTCGGGGCGTACACCGGAGGTGAGCAGGCCCCGCATGGCGGCCGCACCGTCGGCGCGGTGCCAGGCCGACGCGGGCGCCACCAGGGTTTCGTCGTAGTCGAGCCCGGCGGCGCGCAGCGCGTCGGTATAGCCGGCCAGGCGCAGTCGGGCGCTGGCGCCCTCGTCGGTTCGCTGGGAGCCGATGGCCGCGATCCGGCGGTGGCCGAGCTGGATCAGGTGAGCGGTGATCTCCCGGGCCGCGGTCACGTTGTCGATCACCACTCGATCGGCGGGGCCGTGTTCGACCCGCTCGCCGAGCAGCACCATGGGCGTGCCGTCCAGGCCGGCCAGGTCCTCCGCCGTGAGCGCCAACGGACTGAAGATGAGCCCGTCGATCAGGTGGTCGGTGATGCCGGAGGCGACCACCCGTTCCTGCTCCCGCCGACCGCCGGTCTGGTCGATCAGCACCGTCCAGCCGTAGGCGGCGGCGGCGGTGACCACGTAGCGGGCCAGCTCGGCGAAGTACGGGATGTCGAGTTCCGGAACGGCCAACGCGATCACGCCGGTGCGGCCCTTACGCAGGTGGCGGGCCGAGAGGTTGGGCCGATAGTTGAGCTCGGCGATCGCCTCTTCGACTCGGGCACGAGTGTCCGGCCGCACGTGCACGTAGCCGTTGACGACGTTGGAGACGGTCTTCACCGACACCCCGGCCCGTTCGGCCACATCTTTGAGCCTTTGCCGCACTCCGAAACCTCCCCGATGTAACACTCCGCACCCTACCGCCTCAGCAACCCTTTACAACGTTGCCTACAACGTTGTAAAACGGTGGACACCAGGTGAACGGTGACCGCGCTCACCTGAGCATCGGCACGAGGAAAGGTGGCACCCCTTTGCGGACCGCGCAGCTGACGATCGACCCGGCCTTCTCCATCGGCCCGGCCGACCGACGCCTCTTCGGCTCATTCGTCGAGCACATGGGGCGGTGCGTCTACGGCGGCATCTACGAGCCCGGCCACCCCAGCGCCGACTCGCGGGGCCTGCGCCGCGACGTGCTGGACCTGACCCGCGAGCTGGGCGTTTCGGTGGTCCGCTACCCGGGTGGCAACTTCGTCTCCGGCTATCGCTGGGAGGACGGGGTCGGCCCGGTCGGCAACCGGCCCCGCCGGCTCGACCTGGCCTGGAAGACGATCGAGACCAACGCGTTCGGGCTGGACGAGTTCATGACCTGGGCCGCAGAGGCCGGCGTCGAGCCGATGATGGCGGTCAACCTCGGCACACGCGGGGTCCAGGAGGCACTCGACCTGCTGGAGTACGCCAACCACCCGGGCGGCACCGAGCTCTCCGACCTGCGGCGCAAGCACGGCGCCGAGGACCCGTACGGGGTGCGGCTGTGGTGCCTGGGCAACGAGATGGACGGCCCGTGGCAGGTCGGCCACAAGACCGCTGACGAGTACGGCCGCGTCGCCGCCGAGGCCGCCCGAGCGATGAGGATGATCGACCCGTCGATCAGCCTGATCGCCTGCGGCAGCTCCAACCGGCGGATGCCCACCTTCGCCTCCTGGGAGGCGACGGTGCTGGAGCACACCTACGAGCACGTCGACTACATCTCGGCGCACACCTACTACGACCCGTCCGACGGCGACCAGGCCAGCATCCTGGCCTCGGCCGTCGACATGGACAACTTCATCACCGAGGTCGTCGCGACCGCCGACCACGTGGCCGCCAAGCAGCGGCACAAGCGCAAGCTGAAGATCTCCTTCGACGAGTGGAACGTCTGGTACGAGTCCCGCCTCCAGGCCGACCTGGACCGGCGCGGCTGGGTCGAGGCCCCGGCGCTGATCGAGGACGACTTCACAGCGGTCGACGCGGTGGTCGTCGGCGACCTGCTGATCACCCTGCTTCGGCACGCGGACCGGGTCGGGGTGGCCGCGCAGGCCCAGCTGGCCAACGTGATCGCGCCGATCCGTACCCGCAACGGCGGCCCGGCCTGGCGGCAGAGCATCTTCCACCCGTTCGCGCTGACTGCCCGGTACGCCCGGGGCACCGTGCTGCGCACCGACCCGGTGTCGCCGCGCTACGACACGAAGAAGTACGGGGACGTGCCGGTGCTCGACACCGTCGCCGTGCACGACGAGGAGACCGGCGAGCTGACCGTGTTCGCGGTCAACCGGGACTCCACCGATCTCCCGCTGGAGATCGATCTGCGCGGCCTGCCGGGTATGTCCGGCCTGTCGTTCCAGAGCATCGCTGCCGGGTCCGACCCGTCGGCGACGAACACCGAGGCCGACCCCGACCGGGTGACGCCTCGGGACCTGCCCACCCCCACCCCCGACGGCGGCCGGTGCACAGTGCGCCTGCCCGCCGTGTCCTGGAGCGTGCTCCGCTTCGGCCCGGCCAACGCGTAGGTGTCACACCGGTTCTGAGCAGGCACAATTCATTCCGTTCCCCCTCAAGGAGAGATAAAGCATGATCCAGAACGACATGAGCCGGCGTCGCCTGCTCGGCCTCGGTCTCGGACTCGGCGCCGCGGCCTCGCTGACCCTCGCGGGTTGCGGCGGCGGCGATGACAGCGCCTCCGGGCCGGCCGCCGGCAACGGGGGCAAGGAGTACACCGGTCCCAAGGTGGACCTGAAGCTGTGGAACGGCTTCACCGGCGGTGACGGCGAGATCTTCAAGACGCTGGTGAACCAGTTCAACACCGAGCACAAGAACATCGCCGTGTCGGTGGCCACGTACCAGTGGGAGGACTACTACAACAAGCTCCCCGGCGCGGCCTCCAGCGGCAACGGCCCGGACATCGCGGTCATGCACATGGACCAGCTCGCCACCTTCGCCGCCCGCGGCGTGATCACCGAGCTGGACGACGTCGCCAAGAACCTGGAGCTCGCCGAGGGCGACTTCGCCCCCACGGTGTGGAAGGGCGGGCTCTACAACAACAAGCGGTACGGCATTCCGCTGGACATGCACCCGCTGGGCTTCTACTACAACAAGACGGTCATGCAGAAGGCCGGCCTGGACCCGAACAAGCCGCCGACGACGAAGGACGACTACGTCGCCGCGCTGACCGAGCTGAAGAAGGCCGGCATCCAGGGCTTCTGGGTCAGCCCGTTCCAGTTCACCGGCGGCATGACCTTCTACTCGCTGCTCAACCAGTGGGGTGCCACCCTGTTCGACGCGGACGTGGCCAAGGCCACCTTCAACTCGGACCCGGCAGTCGAGGCGTGCACCTGGCTGGTCGACATGATCAAGCAGGGCTTCTCGCCGGCCAACGTCGGTCAGGACGCCGACTACCTGTCGTTCAAGAGCGGCAAGAACGCCTTCACCTGGAACGGCATCTGGCAGATCAACGATCTGAAGAAGAGCCCCGACGTGCAGTGGGGCGTCGCCCCGCTCCCCCAGATCGGCAGCAAGCCGGCGGCCTGGGCCAACTCGCACAACTTCACCATCGTGAAACAGCGGGCCAACGACGCCAACAAGGTCTCCGGTGCCAAGGTCTTCATCAACTGGCTCAGCGAGCACTCGCTGGACTGGGCGAAGGGCGGCCAGGTCCCGGCCCGTAAGGCCGTCCGCGAGGGCGCCGAGTTCAAGGCGCTGCCGGAGATCTCGTCGCTCGCCCCCGAGCTGGAGTACGCGGCGTTCCCGCCGGCGGCCCCGGGTCTCGGCGAGGTCATGACCACCTTCTACAACTCCTTCAATGAGGCCGCGCTGGGCAAGAAGTCGCCCAAGCAGGCGCTGGACGACGGTGTCGCGAAGGCCAACAAGCAGCTCGAGGACAACCGCAAGAAGTACGGGAGCTGATACCCCGTGGCGGACGTGATCGAGGTCGGGGCGGCGCGCGGTGACGCGCCGCCCCCGGCGGCCAACGCAGTCCGCCGGTCCGCCTCGGCGGGTCGGACCAGACGGGCGACGCCATATCTGTTCCTCGCTCCCTACCTGGTCCTGTTCGGGGTGTTCGGCCTGCTGCCGATCGTCCTCGGCGTCTGGCTGAGCGTGCACCAGTGGGACTTCCAGCTGCCCAACCGGCCGTTCGTCGGGTTGGACAACTACAAGCAGCTCTTCTCCAGCGACTCCGCCGTCTACGGCGACTGGTGGCAGAGCGTCCGGGCCACCGCGATCTTCACGGTGCTGTCGGTGCCGCTGCTGGTGGTCGTACCGCTGGGGTTGGCACTGCTGCTCAACCGCTCCTTCCCGGGCCGGACGTTTTTCCGGGCCATCTACTTCGCGCCGTACGTGCTGGGTGTCGCGGTGATCGGCCTGCTCTGGCGGTTCCTGCTCGACGCCAACCTGGGCCTGGTCAACCGGCTCCTCGGCGTGGTCGGGTTGCCGTCGGACACCCCCTGGGTGACGAACATGCCGTGGGCGTGGATCTCCCTGGTCGGGGTGACCGTCTGGTGGACGTCCGGCTTCAACGCGGTGATCTACCTGGCCGGCCTCCAGGACATCTCGCCGGAGCTGTACGAGGCGGCCCGGATGGACGGCGCGAACGCGTGGCAACGGTTCCGCAACGTCACACTGCCCGGGCTGCGGCCGGTGCTGCTCTTCGTGATCACGACGACCGTGCTCGCCTCGGCGAACATGTTCGGCCAGTCATTCCTGATCACCCAGGGGACGCCCGGCACGGAGACCCGCACTGTGGTGTGGTTCATCGTCGAGGAGGGCCTGCGAAACAACAACGCCGGTCGCGCCGCCGCGATGAGCATCGTGTTCGCCCTGCTGCTGGCGGTCGTGAGCATCGCCAACTTCCGCCTCTTCCGCTACAAGGAAGACTGAGGGGACCGCCATGACGACGCCCACGCCGACAACCGACGGCTCCACACCGGGGCTGCGCCGGGTCGGGCTCTACGCCACCCTGGTCGCCCTGGCCCTGATCTTCCTGGTCCCCCTGCTGTGGATGGTCATCACCTCGCTGAAGACCTACACCGCCGCCCAGCAGATCCCGCCGAGTTGGCTGCCGAACCCGCTCGCCGGTTACGGCTACGAGCAGATCCTCAACAACTCGGCGAACCCGGTGCTGCGCTGGTTCCTCAACAGCATGCTGGCCGCCACGCTGCACTCGGCGCTGGTGCTCGTGACCGCCTCGATGGCCGCGTACTCCCTGGCCCGGCTGAAGTTCCGCGGTCGCGGGGTGACCTTCGCACTGATCGTCGGGACGCTGTTCATCCCGCCGACCTCGCTGATCATCCCGAACTTCCTGATCGTCGACCAGCTCAACTGGATCGACACCCTCGCCGTGGTCGTGGTGCCGGGCGCGGCCAGCGCGTTCGGGGTGTTCTTCCTGCGGCAGTTCTTCCTGTCCCTGCCGAACGAGCTGGAGGAGGCCGCCACGCTGGACGGCGCCAACCAGTGGCAGATCTTCTACAAGGTGGTGCTGCCGCTGTCCAGGCCGGCGCTGGCCACCCTGGCCGTGCTGTCGTTCCTCACCAACTGGAACGACTTCCTCTGGCCGATCTTCGTGCTGTTCAGCCCGGAGAAGCTCACCCTGCCGCCGGGCCTGGGCCTGCTCCAGGGCTCGTACGTCACCGACTACCCGGTGATCATGGCGGGCGCGGTGCTGGCCAGCCTGCCGGTGCTGATCCTCTTCGTGCTGGCCCAGCGGCACATCATTCAGGGTGTCTCCCGCAGCGGTCTGAAGGGATGACGCGTACGACCGCCCGGCGACGTGGCGCGGCGGCGATCGTTCTCGCCGCCGCGTTGCTCGTTGCGGGCTGCTCCGACGGCACCGAACCCACCCCCACCACGAGCAGCGGGAGCGACTCCAGCGTGTTCATCAACCCTGTCGTGAAGACCGACGCCCCAGACCCGCAGGCGATCCAGGTGGGCGACACCTGGTACCTGTTCCACACCAACTCCGGCGGCCGCAACGTCCCCGTGCTCACCTCGACCGATCTGGTCGACTGGGCCGAGGCCGGGGACGCCCTGCCGGTGCTGCCGGACTGGGCGGACGCCGGCAAGACCTGGGCGCCGGAGGCGATCCAGCTCGCCCCGGACAGGTTCCTGCTCTACTACACGGTCGCCGGCCGGGAGTCGGGGCGGCAGTGCGTCGGGCGGGCGGTGGCCAGCGCGCCGCAGGGGCCGTACTCCGACGACGCGGCCGGCCCGCTGATCTGTCAAGCCGACCTGGGCGGGGCGATCGACGCCAGCCCGTACCGGGACACTGACGGCAGCCTGTGGCTGCTGTGGAAGAACGACGGCAACGCGATCGGGGTGGACACCTGGCTCTGGTCGCAGCGCCTCGCCGACGACGGCCTGACCCTCATCGGCGAGCCGACCAAGCTGCTCAAGCAGACCGAGCCGTGGGAGGGCACCCTGATCGAGGGGCCGTTCTTCCACCGTCAGGACGGTCGGCTGCTGCTCTTCTTCGCCGCCAACGCGTACGACCGGGCGGAGTACGCCGAGGGCTACGCGGTCTGCGAGAGCCCGACCGGCCCGTGTGTGAAGGCCGTCGAGAACCCGATCCTGAAGGGCAACGAGGCCGCCTCGGGCCCCGGCCACGCGTCGATGGTGGTCAAGGACGGGCGGACCTGGCTGCTGTACCACGCCTGGCCGCCGGGCCAGGAGGGCAGCACCGACCCGGGTCGGCAGGTGTGGCTCGACGAGGTGACCTGGGTCGACGGCAAGCCGGTCGTCAAGGGTCCGACGGCCACGCCGCAGCCGCGCCCCTGAGCCTGTCGTGCGGGAGGGCCCCGAAGCTGGTGCCCTCCCGCACGCCTCGGTCAGGCGGTCGGCTCGCGAGGGGCCGGGGCAACCGCCGGCTCGTGCTGGGCCAGCCGGTTGCGGCGGTGGCCGTAGCCGAAGTAGATCAACGCGCCGAGCAGCATCCAGGCCAGGAACCGCAGCCAGGTCTCCACCGACAGGTTGAGCATCAGGTAGAAGCAGGCCAACGCCGAGACGATCGGCAGCACCGGTGAGAACGGCACCCGGAACGGCCGCTCCAGGTCCGGCCGCTTGCGGCGCAGGATCGGCACCGCCACCGACACGAGGACGAACGCGCAGAGCGCGCCGATGCTGACCAGGTCGGCCAGCGCGGACAGCGGCAGGAAGCCGGCCAGCAGCGCGACCGCCACCGTCATGATCGCCGAGATCCGGTACGGGGTGCCCCAGCGCGGGTGCACCTTCGCGATCGAGGGCGGGATCAGCCCGTCCCGGGCGATGGCGAAGCCGATCCGGCCCATCGCCACCAGGTCGACCAGGATGACACTGGTCAGGCCGGCGACCGCGGCGATGGAGACCAGCACGGCCGCCCAGCCCGCGCCGACCGACTCGAAGGCCGACGCGATCGGGGCGCCCCGGTCGATCTCGGTGTACGGCACCATCCCGACCACCACCAGCGAGACGCCGATGTAGAGCACTGTGGAGATCAGCAGCGTGCCGAGCAGACCCAGGGTGAGGTCCCGCTTGGGCTTCCGGGTCTCCTCGCCCAGGTTGGCCACGGCCTCGAAGCCGGTGTACGCGAAGAAGACCACGGCGGCGGCGCTGAGCACCCCGACGAAGCCGAAGACCGACGGCTCCAGCCCGAAGAGCGCCTGCGTGACCGGCTGCTTGATGCCGTCGTCGCCGCTCCCTGCGGGCTCGGCCGGCGGGATGAACGGGGTGAGGTTGGCGGCCTTGACGAAGAACAGCCCGGCTACCACCACGAAGACGCAGATGGCCACCTTGACCAGCACCAGCAGGTTGGTGATCCGGGCGGATTCCCGGATGCCGACGATCGCCACGATGCCGAGGATCAGCACGATGGCGATGGCGCCCACGTTGACAGTGCTGCCCTCCTCACCAAACCAGCGGGTCGGCAGGTCGAGCAGTTCGGCGAGGTAGCCGGACCAGCCTCGGGCCACAACGGCGGCGCCGAGCGCGAACTCCAGCAGCAGGTCCCAGCCGATGATCCAGGCGACGATCTCGCCCATCGTGGCGTACGCGTAGGTGTAGGCGCTGCCGGCGGTCGGCACGCTGGAGGCCAGCTCGGCGTAACAGAGGGCGGCGAGCAGGGCCACCACGCCGGCGATGGCGAAGGAGATCACCACGCCCGGCCCGGCGCTGTCCCGGGCCTCGATCCCGGTGAGAGTGAAGATGCCGGTGCCGATCACGATGCCGATGCCGAAGCCGGTGAGGTCGACCGCGCCGAGCCGCCTCTTCAGCCCCAGCTGGCCGTCGCTGCCGTCCGCCTCACCCTGGGCTATCACGTCCTTGATTGGTTTTGTGCGCAGCACGGACACCCGGTCACCCCTCCCACCGTGCGACCACCTCCGTGGCGGCCGGTGACCGCCGTTGCTACCCACCGGCGCGATTGGTCAACCACGAACTCTTGCGGCGATGGCCAGATTGTGAAAATTTCCTACCAGCAACGCGGACATCGACGGCGAATCTTGCCGCGCACCGCGCGAAGCATCCGGGAGCCCCAACGAAGGGACACACCGCATGAAAGCCACCCGACTCGGAGTCGCCGGGCTGGTCGCAGCCCTGCTCGGCACGTTCGTCAGCGCCACCCCCGCGAGCGCCGCACCCAGCGCGGCCGACACCACCACCGCCACCTGCGCCACCGACCCCGCCACCCCGAAACGGCAGTTCCGGGCCATGTGGATCTCCTCGGTGGTCAACATCGACTGGCCCAGCAAGGCATCCCAGACCAGCCCGGATCGGATCGCGGCCCAGCAGGCCGAGTACCGCGAGCTGCTCGACCTCGCCGGGCGACTGCACCACAACGCCGTCGTGGTGCAGGTCCGGCCCACCGCCGACGCGCTCTGGCCCTCGCCGTACGAGCCCTGGTCGGAATATCTGACCGGGGTACGCGGCCAGGATCCGGGCTGGGACCCACTGGCCTTCCTGGTCGACGAGTCGCACAAGCGGAACCTGGAGTTCCACGCCTGGTTCAACCCGTACCGCGTCTCCATGCCGGCCCCCGGCGGCGCCGGCGCCGACCTCGCCCAGCTCGCCCCCGGCCACCCGGCGCAGCAGCACCCCGACTGGACCTTCGCCTACCCGCCGGCCGGCGTGGCCGGTAGCCGGCTCTACTACAACCCCGGAATTCCCGAGGTCCGCGAGTTCGTCCAGACCGCCATGATGGACGCCGTCAAGCGGTACGACATCGACGGCGTCCACTTCGACGACTACTTCTACCCCTACCCCAGCGGCACCCACCAGGTGCCGGACGACGCGGCCTTCGCGACCCACAACCGGGGCTTCACCGACCGGGCCGACTGGCGGCGGGACAACATCAACCTGCTGATCCAGGAGATGAACAGCAAGATCAAAGCGGCGAAGCCGTGGGTGAAGTTCGGCGTCAGCCCGTTCGGCATCTGGCGCAACAAGACCGCCGACCCGCTCGGTTCGGACACCACCGGCAGCCAGTCGTACGACATCATCTCCGCCGACACCCGCAAGTGGGTCAAGCAGGAGTGGATCGACTACGTGGTGCCGCAGCTCTACTGGTACATCGGCCAGTACCCGGCCGCCGACTACGCGCGCCTCGTGCCATGGTGGGCCGAGACGGTGCGCGGCACCCGCGTGCAGCTCTACATCGGCCAGGCCGACTACAAGAGCGGCGATCCGGCGTACGGGCCGTACTGGCAGAACCCGCGTGAGCTCTCCGACCACCTGACGCTCAACCGGTCGTACCCGGAGGTGCAGGGCAACGTGCACTTCTCCGCGGTGCAGGTGCGGGCCAACCGCCTCGGCGCCACCGACATCTACGCGGGCGAGCACTACTCCCGCCCGGCGCTGGTGCCGGCCATGCCCCACCTGCCGGCCCGGCCGCTGCTCTTCCCGGTGGTCAGCAAGGCGACCCGGCAGGCCGACGGGGTCCGGCTCACCTGGCGCCAGCCCGCCGACGGCGTCGGCCCGCTCGGCACCGCCACCTCGTACGCGATCTACCGCTTCGACGGCACCACGCTGCCCGGCCGGTGCGCCACTGCCGACGCCGCGCACCTGGTCGACACCGTCCGGGCCACGCCCGGCAACGTTCAGTCCTGGGTGGACACCTCGGCCGAGCCCGGTCGGCGCTACACCTACCAGCTGACCGCCCTGGACCGGTCCGCCAACGAGAGCCCCGCCAGCCCGCCGGCATTCGTC